>JBILFO010000012.1:0-22455 GCA_044351505.1 Ilumatobacteraceae bacterium | reverse complement strand
CTGCGTGACGCAGGTATCGCACCACTTGACAACTTTCATGTTCCACTGTCACGCCTAGTAAACCGCCTGCGGTTAGGGTGACGGTATGTCGGGCAGCAACCTAGGCGCAGTCGCATGATGACCCCTGTTGCACTGCTCGAAGTGCTCGAGCCCACGGCAGCCAAGTTGTATGACCGGCATATGGGAGTGGCCAAAGAGTGGTTTCCGCACGAGTACGTGCCGTGGAGCCGTGGCAAAGATTTTGACCCCGAGCGCCCGTGGTCGGCGAGTGACGCCGACTTTGGTGTCGGTGGTTGGACACTGCCCGACGCCGTGCGTGCTGCATTATTTGTCAATTTGTTGACTGAAGACAACCTGCCTTATTACACCCGTGATATCAGCACCATCTTTGGTGGCGACAGCGCTTACGGTGCGTGGGCCCGCAACTGGACCGCCGAAGAGGGCCGTCACGCCATCGCGATTCGCGACTATCTCACTGTTACCCGTGCACTCGACCCAGTTGAGTTGGAGCGGGCGCGCATGCACCAAGTGCGTGGCGCGCAGGTGCCGACCCCAGGTGGTCTATATGAGGCGCTTGCATATTTGTCGATGCAAGAACTCGCTACGCGAATTGCCCACCGCAACACGGGCAAGCTCATCGGCGACCAAGCCGGTCAAGATGTCATGCTGCGAGTGGGCAACGACGAAAACCTGCACTACTTGTTTTACCGCGACCTCGCCTCAGCGGCGCTCGAAGTTGCCCCTTCGGAGATGATGATCGGAATCGAGCGCGCGGTGCGCAACTTCTCGATGCCAGGCACCGGTATTCCGAACTTCACCGAACATGCAAAAAAAATTGCGAGTGCAGGTATCTACGACTTCAAGATTCATCTGGAGCAAATCCTCGAGCCAGTCGTGCTGCGCCACTGGAAAGTAAAAGATGTTTCGGGTCTGTCAGCCGAAGGCGAACAAGCCCGCGAGGCATTGATTGCCCGCATTGACAAAATCGGCCGTGTGTCGGCCCGTTTGTCGCGCGAACCCGAAACGGTGTAGACCAAGGCGGTGCCCTCCGCAGCCTCGGCCAGCACAGGTACCCCTGATGCCGAGCGGCTCAATGCTGCCCTCGCCCCTCGACTGGGCGCAACCCGAGTAACTGCAGTGCAAGCCGAAGCAATCGGCACCGGGCAGATGTCAGAGTCGCGTCGCTTGCGGGTGACTTACAGCGCGCCATGTGACCTGCCAAGCACGCTGATTGCAAAATTTCCGAGTGACGACGCGACCAGTCGAGCCACCGGTAAAGCCACACGGTGTTATGAAGTCGAGACGTCGTTCTACAGCGACTTGCGCGATGCGCTGGATGTGAATGCCCCGCAGTGCCATTTCGTTGAGCGCAATGGCGAAACAGACGACTTTTTATTGCTGCTCGAAGATTTTGCGCCATGCCGCCAAGGTGACCAGATTGCTGGCTGCAATCTTGCCGAGGCGCGTGCCTGCGTTGACGAGTTGGTGCGATTGCACGGCCCATTGTGGAATTCACCACTGCTGGCGCGGCTCGGCTGGTTGAACCGCAGTTCGCCCGACCAGCGCTTGGCGAGTTACGGGCTCATGCAGTCGGTGTTTCCTGGTTTCATGAAGCGATACCGCGACCGGCTGACCCCCACGGCGCGCATGGTTGGGGACGAGTTTGCGCGTGATGCAGGCGATTACTCGTCGCGTATTGCGCCGCATAGCACGGTGGTGCACGGCGACTTTCGGCTGGACAATTTATTGTTCACCGCTGGTGGCCGTGTCGGTGTCGTCGATTTTCAAACTGTCACGCATGCCTGCGGTGCACTTGACCTTGCGTACTTCATCGGTGCGGGGCTCGACACCGACGTGCGACGCGCGCATGAACGCGAACTGGTCGCGCGATGGGCCGAAGGTTTGGGTGGCTACAACGTGTCTATGAGCTTTGATGAAGCCTGGTTGGAATACCGCAGGTTTGCGTTTGCAGGTTTCATGATGGCCGTGATTGCCTCAATGATCGTGAAGCAGACAGAACGTGGCGATGACATGTTTATGGCGATGGCCAATCAACATGCCCAGCACGTCGCTGACCTTGACGCACTTGCAGTTGTGCGAGGCTGAGAGCACCATGGCTCGCTATGACGCTGCCGACGAACGCTTCGGCCACCAGATTCCTGAACCTTTTCGCAACACGGTCTTGCACCACAATGACTGGCGCGAAAGCCTGTTTTTTATCATGCATCCAACGGATCAGTTGGGTGACGTGTGCATTCTCACGCTGGCCAACTTTCCGAGCCGTAGCGAAATGGACTCGCTCCAGTTGGGTCGCTGGGGCGCCACGCCGATTTTTGCGCGTCATACTCGTCATGTTGACGGTGACCAGGACGACTGGAATGTGGGCCCAGTACACATCGAAGTAATTGAGCCACGCAAGCAGTTGCATCTGCGGGTTGATGCCACCGACAAGTCGCCGCTGGCAATGGACATCACCTATACCGCCCGCGTGCAGCCGTATCAATTGCGTCGCGGCACGATGAAAGCCGGTCACGAAGTGGTCTGGGACCAGTCGCACATGTTTCAAAGTGGCTGGTACAACGGCACCGTAACCCACAAGGGCGAAACCAAACAGATTGACAACTGGTGGGGCCAGCGCGACCACTCATGGGGAATTCGTACGCACTACCGCTGCCCGATGTGGATGTGGCTGGCGATTCACGTGCCAGAAGGAATGCTCGCAGTGTGGTGTTGGGAGTTGCCGAATGGCGCGCGCATCTACACCGACGGATGCTTTTCACCAAGCGACGGGGGAGAGCCCGTGGCTGTTCGCGAATTTCGCCACGACTTGAATTGGCTTGATGCGTCGAACAAAGCCACGTCGTACGAACGCCATGGCGAGAATGTGCATGGCTTGGCGGGCCAAGTCTTGTTCGTTCTGGAAAATGGCCGCGAGATCAGCATTGATGCAACAGGGCGCTGGGCACAGCGTTATGACGCGTTCAACCCTGGAAAATCCAACTCACTTGGCGGTGGCCTGAGTGAAATGTTGGTCACGACGAGCGATGGCCAGCGTGGCACGGCAATCTATGAAGTCACGGGTGCGTGGCACCACAAGTATTTTCCACTCGCTCGAGGTGAGCGCTTACCGCCCGATGGTGTTACCCCCGGAGAACATCAACGCGCCTAGTTAGCGGCGATTACTCGACCAAGCGTTGCATCGGCTGCCGGGCGAGCGCCAATGTGTTCGATCACCCAGGCAGCGATACGCGTGGCGAACCGCGCAGCTTCGATGACATTGGCGTGCTTGGCGAAATGTGCGAGGTAAGCACCAGCAAACGAGTCGCCGGCACCGGTGGCATCAACCAAGTTGTTGGTGGCCGGTGCAATCACCGTTTGCACGCCGTTGTGATGCACGAGCGCGCCGTCGGCATCCAGTTTGAGAATGATCGTGGCGTCGGTGAGCTGAGTGGCGAGGGCTGCGGCGATGTCGGCGGGCTCCAGCAGATTCGTGAGCACCCGACCTTCTTCGTAGTTGGGCAAGAACACTTTGATGCCCAAATCTTTGATGTACGACCAAAAGGTTGCGACACCCATTTGCTCGATCATCTGGAATGACGCAGGGTCAAAAGAGATCAGCTTGTTGCTCGCCCGTGCGATTTCTGCAGCGAACCGGGCGGCAGTGCGGGGTGGGTCGGTAAAAAATGACCAGGCCGTGAGGTGCAAATAGTCGGCACGGTTGATTACCGACTTGGGGAGTTCTTGGGGCAACAAGAAAAAGTCGGCACCACGACCAGACACCATGCTGCGCTCACCGGTTTGATCAACGAATACCGCCACGCTGCCGGTGAGGTGGGCATCGGTCTGGATGAAGTGGTGTACAACCCTTTCACGTTCTAGGTCTTCACGTGCTAGGTCGCCGAGACGATCGCGGCCAATCTTGCCGATGAAGTGAGTATCGAGGCCACATCGACGCGCCCACACGGCAACGTTGGCAGCACTACCGCCGGGGTGCAGAAGCACTTCGCCGAACGAGTCGCCGCCTTTCAACACTTCGTTGTTGGTGCGGATGAGTACATCCCACGCAAAATCGCCAACGACACACAGGCTCACGCCTCGAACGCTATCTAGCGCTTGATGTCTGACGTGATGGAGATTGTGGCTAGATGGTAGCCACCGCTCGCTACGGTGGCAGTTGTGGCAGTGCCAATCATCAAACGAGTGCAGGACGTGCCGCAACACGAGTGGGATAGCACCACCCGCGGCACCGTGCGATGGTGGGAGTTGGTCGGTGGAGACACAATGCCCACCAAAGAAATGGTTGTAGGCATTGCCGAGGTTCCGGTTGGTGCCGGGCGGCCGGCCCGCGGTCATACGCACGAACCCGCTGAGGTGTACTACATCATCTCGGGCACAGGCGAAGTAGTAGTTGACGGCGAAACGTATGCACTGCGAGTCGGTGATGCTGTGTGGATTCCGCCGAATGCAGAACATGCGGCGTATAACGTCGGCGACGAACCGTTAAAACTTTTGTATATGTTTGCCAAAGACAAGTTCAGCGAAATCACGTATTGCTTTCCGAGTGAAACGTAACAATTGCGCCATTTTTCTCATAGAGCGCTTCGCTATGTTGATATAGCGCTTCGCTGTGCTGGCATAGCGATATGCAGACGGTGATGTGATGCACATGTGCAGGTAGCCTGAGTGTTCTCGGATGCCTTCGCATTCGCTGTCTGTAAGGAACCCAACTCGTGAGTCGCATTCTCGTCGTCGGCGCCGGCGGAGTAGGGGCAAGTATGGCCTCAATCGCCGAGTCCCGCACATTTTTTGAAGTCTTCGTACTGGCCGATATCAACGAACAGCGTTGCGTCGATGCCCTGAAAAATTTGGACAACCCGGACCGCTTTTTGACGGCCAAGGTGGATGCCAACAACAAAGACGATCTTGTCGCGTTGGCGAGGGCCCACAAGATCGACATCATCGTCAACGCGTGTGACCCGCGCCTGAACGACCCCATTTTTGAAGCAGCCTTTGAAGCGGGCTGCACCTATGTGGACATGGCCATGAATCTGTCCAAACCACACGCCACCAACCCGTACAACGAAGTTGGTGAGCCGCTGGGTGCTGCCCAGTTGGCAGCTGACCCCCAGTGGCGCGACCGTGGCTTGCTGGCGCTCGTCGGCATGGGTGTGGAACCTGGGCTCTCTAACGTGTTCGCGCGATACGCAGCCGATCATCTGTTTGACACCATTGACGAAATTGGTGTGCGTGATGGCTCGAACTTGTCGATTGATGGTTTTGACTTTGCGCCAACGTTTTCCATTTGGACCACCATCGAGGAATGCTTGAACCCGCCAATCGTGTGGGAAAAGTCGCGGGGTCTTTTCACCACCGAAATTTTCAGTGAGCCCGAGGTGTTCCACTTTCCGGCAGGCATTGGTGCGTATGAGTGCGTAAATGTCGAGCACGAAGAAGTGCTGCTTATCCCACGTGAAATCGAGTGCAACCGTGTGACGTTCAAATATTCACTCGGTGCCGAGTTCATCGACTGGTTGAAGACCTTCGCCTATCTCGGCCTCGACCGCACCGAGAAAGTTCGAGTGGGAGACGTTTCGGTGGCACCGCGTGACGTGTTGGCCGCCGTGCTTCCCAACCCGGCAAAACTCGGCCATCTCATGCACGGGCGCACGTGTGCCGGCACTTGGGTGAAGGGCACGTCGTATGGCGAGCCGCGAGAGGTATATCTGTATCACGTGGCTGACAACGAGACCACCATGCGTGAATATGGGTCGCAAGCTGTGCTGTGGCAAACCGCAATTTGCCCAGTGGTGGCCCTAGAACTACTTGCTACTGGTGCATGGAAAGGTGTCGGTGTGCGCGGAGCCGATGCGTTCGACGCCGTGCCATTTCTTAACTTGCTTGGCGACTACAACACTCACCACGGAATGGTGGAGATGGGACCGCGTCTGTGGCCAAGTCCCAAGTCCACCGGACAACGTGGATGGGATCGCCCGCTGCGGCGTGCCATCGTTCCTGGCGCGTAGTTATTTGCCGGCGAGTGCCGCAACCACTGGCGCAAACGGTTCGACATCATCGCCACCCACGATTACGTACGACAAGCCAAATTTCTCTCGGCGGGCGATAAGCGTGTCGATGAGTTCATTGGGTGAGCCGATGAGTGCAAATGGTGAGTCGTGAATTAATGCTGCATCCACGCCCATACCTGTGGCAAGTTTCTCGCGAGCAGCCTTGCCGTCTTCGGTGACGTTGACGAGGAACGTGCGGATGTTCAATTCGATATCGCTGAATCGCGCCCCGGCTTTTTCGCGCACGATGGCAACCTTTTCAGAAACTGCCTGAGAAGACATGTCGGCGATGACCTCGGGGCCGACTGCGCCAGGCGCTAGTGACGGGTTGATACCCACGATGTCGGCCTCGCGAGCAGCAATGCTGAGCATGCGCTTACCGCCTGCGCCAATCAAAATAGGCGGACACGGACGCTGCAAGGGTTTTGGAAGGCCGTTGTAGTCGGTGATGTTGTAGTGCGTGCCGGTGAATGAAAAAGCGCCATCGGCCATGCAGCCGCGAATCACCTTGAGGCCCTCGACAAAGCGATCGATGCGCACACCAGGCGTGTCGTATTGCATGCCTGCCTGGTCGTAGTCGGTGCGCATCCAGCCGGCACCGATCCCGATATCGATGCGGCCGTCGGAGAGCACGTCCATGGTGGCAAGTTCTTTGGCGAGCACTACTGGGTGCTTGTAGTCGTTGTCAAACACGAGAGCGCACACACGCAAATTTTTTGTCACATGTGCTGCGACGGTCATTGCCGGAACTGGCGCTAGTTGATCGGTGAAATGGTCGGGCATCGTGAGCACCGCATAACCGAGGTCTTCGGTGCGCCGCGCGAGGTCGGCCCAGGCTTTGCCGGATGGGGCAGTGGATGCTTGAACACCAAAGCGGAAGGGTCGATGATTGGTCACCTGCGAGAGAGTAGCAAGTAGCGTGAAGGGCACGTGCGTCTAGCAATGTGGTCGTTGCGACTGGTAGTCGCTGTGCTGTTGTCGGCACTGCTGCTTTCGGCTTTGGTCGTCGGAATGGCCCCGCGCGTCTGGGGCATGTTGAACGCTCATGACGAGGTTCCCATTTCGCTGTACGAGGTAGGTGGATTCACGGGTTTGGCTGAGCGCAGCGTGTTGATCGACGCCAATGGTCGCCAGCTCGGTGTGTTTCAAGCCGAGAACAGCCAGCAAGCGCTAATTGACGAGATTCCCGCCCATGTTGTTGCGGCGCTACTGGCCGTCGAGGATCGCAGCTTTATGCAACACCGAGGGGTCGACCTGCGTGCCGTGGGGCGACAAATAATCACCAATATCAATGACGGTGCTTCGGGCGGTGCTTCGACGATCACTCAGCAGGTCGTAAAAAACGAATTGCTGGCCACTTTGCCGCGTGATGGCCGATACAAGTTGCTCCAGATGCGCTACGCGATTTTGTTGGAGCGACAGTTATCGAAAGACCAAATTCTTGAACGATGGTTCAACACCAACTTTTATGGCTACAACGCCTACGGCATCAAGGCTGCTGCCGAGGTGTACTTTGGCAAGAATATTTCCGACCTGACGGTTGAAGAGGGCACGTTTTTGGTGGGCATGGTGCAGGCCCCATCGTCGTATGACCCAATCAACAACCGCTCGTTGTCGCTGGCACGATTTGTAACCGCTTTGCAGCGGGTGCGCGCAGACGGCCTGATCACACTTACCGATGACGAGATCGTTCGGCGGGCCGCTGCCGTATTGCCAACCGGGGTTCGCAGTCGCCCTGATGAACCGGTGCAACGCACGCACTTCACCGAACTGGTGAAGGACTACTTGTTGAACCAGACCACCATTCTCGGTGTGACGTATCAAGAGCGCTATGCCAAATTGTTTCGCGGCGGTTTGCGCATTTACACCACACTTGACCGCAATGTGCAGGCATCAGCAGATGAAGCAGTCACTTTGATGCCCGACAACAGCGTGAATGCCCAAGCGGCACTTGTGACCATCGACAATGCGACTGGAGCGATTCGGGCGATGGTTGGCGGCCAACCATTTAAAGCAGGAGAAAACGAAGTGAACTTGGCGATGCGTCGACGCCAAACTGGCTCGAGCGTAAAGATGTTCATCCTCGCGGCTGCACTCGAAGCCGGCGTTGAGGCAGATGACCTCATCGACGGCCGCTTGCCCTGCACGCTGCCCAACCCCGAGAACCCGACGGAGCCTTTCGTTGTGTCAGATGGTGTGAGTGAACCTGTTGGCACATTGCGCCGCATGACCTGGCTGTCTATCAACTGCTCGTATGCCAAGTTGTCACAGATCGTGGGCCTCAATCGTGTGGTCGATCGCATGTATCAAATGTCTGCAAGCGAATGGTTGACACCCGAGAAGTACGCGTTGTATCCGTATGCATCACTCGCCACAGGCGCCAACGAAATGAGCGTTGTGGATATGGCTGCTGGTGCCCAGAGCATCGCCAACCTCGGTGTGCATCACGAACCGTATTTCTTAGAAAAAATTCTTGAGCGCGACAACTCCACGTTGGTGTGGGAACGCGCCGTGGCGGTGGATGGTGTTGAGGCACTCACCACGCCAGCGGCCGCCAAGACCATCGACATTATGAAAGGTGTGTTGCGCGGCGGTACGGCACGACGCACGGCACTAGCCGACGAACGCCCAGCTGGCGGAAAAACTGGCACTCAGGCCAAAAATACCAATGCGTGGTTCGTGGGGTTCACGCCGCAATATTCCACCGTGGTGTGGGTGGGTGACCCACGCGGTTACACGCCTATGCGCGGAGTGCCCGAATTTCGCGACCAGATCGTGGGGCAGTGGGGATTTGCACGCAACACGGTGACGGGGGCAACATTTCCCGCTCATATCTGGAAACAACACATGGACACTATTCACGCTGGGTTGGCAGTCACAGATTGGAGTGACGGCAAATCAGAAGACGTGTGGCAGGCACTGCTTGCACCAGCACGCCCATCGGCGCGACTGTATTTGCCGGGCGTGGAGTGCGTGGCGCAAGTGATCTCCGGTACACCACCTGCACCTTCCACCACAGTGGCGCCAGGCCGTAGCACCACAACCACCACAACGGTGGTCGACCCACTGGCGCCGGTCACGGTTCCCGAACCCGTTGTGGTGTCGGTCTTGCCAACTGCCACCACCATTGACCCGACCGAAAAGAACCCGTTTGCGCCTGTTCCGTCGATTCCCATTGCAGGTCACATCGTTTATGACTGTGACAAGGGTGTGCCGAGCTGGGCCCAGAGCGCAAGCGTGGGAGGCTGAGGGCGATGAACTTCCGAGCGCTGTTGCCCGTGCAGGCAATCGACAACCGCATTGCGCAGCTAGAGCACCGCAAATTGCAGCTGCCTGAACGCCCTGCTGCTGCAGCCGCCCAACGTGCGCTGCAAGTGGCGCTGGCCGAAGCCGCGAAAAGAAAGAGCCGGCAAAGCGAGATCAGCAAAGAAGTAAACCGGTTGGAGTCGCGTGGCAAAGACTTAGATGCAAAGAAGGCAAAATACGAAACCCAACTCAAGTCGGTGATTGCTATGCGTGAAGTAGAGGCGCTCCAGCATGAGATCGCCAGCGTGAATGCCGAGCACTCGGCGTTGGATGATGCTGAGCTACTGCTGCTTGACGAAAACGAAACACTAGATAAACAATTACTTGAGTCGCACACCACTCTGCCCAGCCTCGAGTCGAGTGCCGCGGAGGCTGCAGCACAACTCGCTGCGGCTGTTGCTGCGGCCGATGCAGAAATCGTCGCCGCACAAGCCGAGCGCATAACGCTTGTCGCGGCAACGGACGCAGAGTCGCTGGCACTCTATGAAGGCATTCGTGCCCGCATGTCGAGCGCCGCAGTTGCCGAAATTCTGAAAGGCTCTTGCGGTGGCTGTCATACTTCGCTGTCGGTGAAAGAGCAGGCCGAGATGAAAAAAATCGCCGACACACCCGATGCCGTATGCCCGTATTGCGGCTGCTTGCTTGCGGTGTAGATGTTTTTTTGGTTTGTTGCTACCGCAATCCTGACGATTGCGTGGGTCTTCAAAGACCCGCGATTCGACTACCGACTGCTTGCTGTTGGTGCTGTGCTGCCTGACGTCATCGACTGGCCAACTGGGTGGCGCGTGATGCACTCGGTGGTGACCAGCATTGTGTTGCTAGCGCTGGTGATGTTGGTGTCGCTCGGGCGCAAGCCGTATCGCAAATTGTTGCTTGGGTTGCCAATCGGAACATTTCTGCATTTGGTGTTTGATGGCGCGTTCACCTCAGCCGAGATGTTTTGGTGGCCGATCGGCAGCTGGGAGTTCTCTGCCGAGGTGTTGCCAGTGGTCGCGCGGGGCTGGTGGAATGTGCCGCTCGAAATTGCGGGCGCGGTCGCGCTCGGGATGTGGTGGCGCAACCGCCAACGACAACAGTTGTAGGTGACGGCGAGTCGGTCTATAAGCGGAATTCTGTACCAACGCCCCTTGCGAAGCGTTGGCGATGACCATCCATCTATGCGATCTACCCGAAGGTTGCCTTGCGGCGAGCGGACCACTCATGCCTTCTGTTCGATCTTGCTTCGAGTGCCGTGCCACCGACCGACATCGCTGCCGACCGTGGTGCGCTCTTACCGCACCGTTTCACCCTTGCCTGATCGCAACCGAAGTTGCGCCATCGGCGGTGTGTTCTCTGTTGCACGGGATGTCAGGTTTCCCCGACCTGGCTCGCGCCAGCACTCTGTCCTACGAAGTCCCGACTTTCCTCAACCACGCACAAAGTGCGCAACTGCGGTCACCCGACTGACTCGCCGTCAAAAATCAGGCTACGGGCGCCCAGCAGGTGATGCGACTAGGCGCAGGTGACGTCGGGATACACCAGCGAATTGAGGCTTGGTGTTTCAAGAATCAACGTGTTGCGTGTGCCGTCGGCATTGAGCGGGCCAACGGTGACCGAAATCGGGGTGAGTGGCCCAAATGCGCCTGGCACGGCTGCCACATTCGGCTTGTTGGTGGTTGCGTCAACACTCGCGAGTACACCAGCCAGACCCGGGTTGAGTGCCTGGGCGAGCACTGCGGCGTGACGCGCTTCGTCTTGGCCGATGCCCATGGCAGCTTGACGCAAAGCTTTGTCCGTGAGCAACGTGACCACGCTTTGATAGGTCTGCGCGGCCAGATTCTCTAAAGCGTGAGCAAGTACCACAACATCGAGCGCAGGATTTTCGTTGTCGGCATCAGTGATGAGTGCCAGGGCAGGTGCGATATAGATCTCGTTAAGTCGTGGGTTGCCACAAGTAAACGGCTCGCCACCAAGTTGGCGGATGAGGCCGTTGATGGCTGCAGCATGACCGCGATGATCGTCGCGCAGACGCTGGGCAACGTCGCCGGCTGCAGCAAATGCGCCGGTGAACACACCCAAGCCGAGTGCTGCGTCGTAGGTATCAATGGCGTTGTATTCAAGCGATGCAGCGGTGCGCAGCAACACGATGTCAGTGACTTCCACACTGGAAAGCCCTTCGGCTTCGGGCACGACTCCAACTGCTCTGATGTTGTTGTTTTCTTCAACCCCGGCTTGCTTGCCGCACGCTGCCAGCAAGATGCCAGCGGCACTGGCGCCACCGAGTCGCAACACAGATCGTCGGGAGTAGCGGTTCATGCACTGGCCTCAAGGCTGAGTGGTGCGGCACCGTTGGTGAGTGCGTCGTTGAGCGAGCGTGCACCGAGCAGTGCCAACGTGGCGGCTTGACGAGCTTCGGTATTCACAATAGAAGCCACGAGTGCAGCGGCCCCAGTGCCTTCTAACGTGCCCACCAACGACAAGTGGGTAGAGGCCAACGTGTTTTCTAGTTCGCGTAGTGCTTCGAAGATTGCATTTTTGTTTGATCCACTGAGGCGGCTGCGAAAGATATCGAGCACAGCTGCGGCTGGTTCGTTGGTGGCAACCGAGCCCGCCATGCCCGCAAGCGCTTGCGCCGCTGCGCGGTGATGGTTATGGAAACCAACAAGAACAGTTTTTTCATCGTCGCTGAGCCCCGCAGAAGCAGCGGCAATTGCGTAAAGGTCGCGAGCAGCGAATTCGGCAGCGTTGGCAAAGCCAAGGAGTTCGCGATCAGCCGTGGTGGGAGGTGTGAGGGCAGCGGGGCGAGTCATAAAGCGTGGCGCGAGTGAACCGAGAAAAGAATAGTCGCTAAAAATCCAACGCTGAGAGTTCTGGAATCCAGCCCCGCGCCCGGCGCACTGCTTCGTGCCATTGTGCGCGAGGCGGTGCAGCGGTGGGCTCTACCGTGCGTAACGGCTGCACCAGGGTGGCGGTTTGTGCCAAGTTGTCCCACACGCCAGCAGCAACGCCCGCCAAAAACCCAGCCCCGAGCGTGGTCGCTTCGGTGTCACGGCTGATGTCGATCGGTCGACCGGTGGCATTGGCCAGGGCCTGGGCGAATACGGAGTTGCGGCTCATGCCGCCATCCACGCGTAATCGTTCAACACGCAAGCCCGTGTCCATTTCACTGGCTTCCAATAAATCGGCGCCTCGATGTGCAACACCTTCGAGCACTGCCCGCACCACGTGGGCCTTGGTGGTGCCGCGGGTGAGGCCGAGCAAGGTGCCGCGAGCGCCGTAGTCCCAGTGAGGTGTGCCCATGCCGATGAGAGCAGGCACGTACATCACGCCATCGCTCGATGCGACCGACGCAGCCATCGCATCACTCGACTGCGCGTCGGGAATGAGCCCCAGGTCGTTGACCAACCATTCCACGTTGCTGCCAGCGGTGAGCATGATTGCCTCTGCGCCCCAGTGCAACGTGGTGCCCTGTGAATACACCACGATCGGGAACGTGCCGCCCTTCGTGCGCGCCAAGTGTGTGGGGGTGGTGGTGCCCGCATAGATGTCCAACATGCCACCGGTGCCAAAAGTTGCCTTGGCTGCACCAGCAACGATGCCGCCCTGACCAACGAGCGACGCCTGTTGATCGCCGACCATCGCCATGATGGGTGGCGATCCGGGTAATGCGGTTGCTTCGCCAATCACACTCATTGTCGGCACAATGCGCGGCAACAGATCGGGGTCGATATCGAGCGTCTCGAGCACACTGGTCGACCACTCGTGTTTGCAGAGAGATGCGTGGTCTGCCAAACCTGTGACTGCGGCATTCGACGAATCGGTGGCGTGCACAGCAAAGTTGCTCAACACGGCTGCCACCCAGGTATCAACGGTGCCCGCGCGCGCGTGGGGTGAGCGGGCGGCTTCGACGTTGGCCGTCAGCCAGGTGAGTTTGGTGGCTGTTTGGTTGGGGGCAAATACCAGACCGTGCTCGCTGCGCAAGCGCATGCAGTCGCCAACCGTGCGTAGATCTTGCCAACTCAGGCCAGGTGCAACGGGCACACCTGTGCGGGTGTCCCACACGATGGTGGATGCACGCTGAGCGGTGATGCCCACTGCGCGCACCGGCCCAGCGACAGACAGTGCGCCACGAGCAACTCGCAACACGGCGTCGCGCATCGCGGCACCGTCGAATTCCACGAGCCCGGCAAACGGGCTTGATGGCGGCAACGCTTCGTAGGTAAATCCGGCGATGCTTGCATCGTCGCGCACCACTGCAGCACGCAGACCAGTCGTGCCGACATCAACAACGAGCACGCTCACGAATATTTGACTTTGCCGCGAGTTGTGGGGAGGCCCAATTTTCCTGGGTTCAACAAGTCATTGGGGTCGAGTGCTTGCTTCATCGCCACCAGCACATCAAACGCACTGCCCATTGCTTCGCGCATGAATCGACCACGATTGAGCCCGACCCCATGATGGTGAGCGAGGTTGCCACCAGCGTCTAGGGCTGCACGCTGGGCCGCATTCCAGATGGCCAAGTACAACGCTTCATGTTCGTCGGTTGAGGCCGGATTGATTTCGCGCGTCGATGTGGTGCCCACGAACGTGAAGTAGAGACAAGCACCGTCAAGGTAGCTGTGCGATACGTGGGCGCTAATGCTGCGAGCACCATCGACGGCCAACACGGCTCGACACACGCTCGCATACACCTCGTTCATTGCCGACCACGGTGCGGCGACCTCCATCGTGTCGATCACGAAGCCCTTTTTGGTGAGTGCTTGCAAACCGCTCGTGTCGTTGCGGTGGGCGAGCCAATGATCCACCCGCTCGACTGGCGCATTCACCGCACCGTGTGTGCGCGCGTATCGGTCAACCACCGCGAGTGTGGCATCAACTATTTCCTGCTCGCCATCATCGAGCACGATCAGTGTGCAGGTTGTGCCGTCGCCGCCGTGGCTGCGCTGGCTTTCGGTGGCGTCGTACAACCGCAGCACCGCGGGTGTGGCATCGGCGCGAATCGCTTCACGCATCGCCAGAATCCCGGCCGAAAAAGTTGGGAAAAAGTAGGCAGTTTTGCGGCGCACTGGCGCCACATCGTGGGCGCGCAGCCACACCCGGGTGATGATGCCGAGGGTGCCTTCGCTGCCGATGAACATCGCCGATACATCGGGTCCGTGTGCCGCAGCCGGCGCCCCACCCGTGCGAATGAGCGAGCCGTCAGCGAGCACTACTTCGAGGCCGACCACCATGTCGTTGATTTTTCCGTAGCGAGTGGAAAATTGGCCGGCTCCCAAGCACGCCACCCATCCGCCCACGGTGGAGATATCGAACGATTGCGGAAAGTGTCCGACCGTAAGCGAATGCTTGGCAACTTCTCGTTCTAAATCTGGGCCGAAGGTGCCAGCGAGCACTTCGACCACACCCGAAGTGCGATCTACCGATACGACGCCCTGCAGTTCGTTGATGTTGAGCACCACACCACCAAAAAGTGGAATCGACGCACCGCTCACACCACTGCGACCTGCAGTCACCGTGACTGGCACATCATGCGCCGCACAGATACGCATCGCGCGTTGCACTTCGTCGATGTTGCGTGGTGAGGCAACCACGAGTGGCAGTTGCGGAACTTGTGATTGCAGCGCCCAGCGCATTGCCAACGGCCACCAATCGCGAGCATGTTCGGCCAGGTCAACCGGTTGGGTGCTTGTTGGGCATACGGCTGCGAGGTCACGCAGCAGGGCAGCGATGTCGGTGGCAGTGTTTCGCGCAGTGCTGCCAGCAGTTGTCCAGCGTGAACGAACCTCGCCGTCGCCAAACTCGATGGGCGCAGTGGGCTTGGTCATCGGTGCTACTTGATCACGAAACGGCGGCTTCGTTCTCGCGGGCACAGACATCGGCAAACCGTTTCACTTCGTCGTCAATGCGAGTCTCGTCCCACCCCAGGTCGGGGGCAATCAATCGTGCAACGTCACGAGCAGCGGCAGCCGTTGCGTGTCGGTCGTATAACAAGCCACGTACGCGTCGTGACAACACGTCTTCCAGCGTGACCGCAAATTCGTTTCGTGCGCAGTAGACCGCCTCGGCACGCAAATAAGGAAGGCCGGCGATGAGGGGTGCGCCGAGAGACGCATCGGCTTTGATTAACTCGCGAATCGCAGGTGCTTGTGTACCAAATCGCGAGACAAGGTGGTCATGCCGGTTACGTGACGTTGCGCCGTGCAGTGTGAGTCGTTTGGTTGCGCACCGCTTGGCTGACATCTTCAGCGATTCCAGCACCGCATCCACCGTGTGCTCTGCCATTTTGCGATAAGTAGTCAACTTGCCGCCGGTAATGGTGACCATGCCGGAATCACTAGTGATCACTTTGTGTCGCCGGGATAAGTCGGCCGTGCGACCCTTCACGTCTTGGCCGTCGCTGGCTACGACGAGCGGTCGCAAGCCAGCCCATGTGCCAACAACATCATCACGGGTGATTGTGCGGCTGGTTCCACCGTCAAGAGCTTTGTTGAGTGCACGCAGGCAGTAGTCGATATCAGCTTGGGTGCACTGTGGGTCATCAACGGCACCGCGATAGTCGGTGTCGGTTGTGCCGACGTAGGTGAATCGAAAACTGCCGTCAGCGTTGGGCATCTGTGGCACCACGAACAACGATCGCTTGTCACCAGGCACAGGGATGACAACTGCAATGTCATTTTGCACGAGCTCCCACGGCACGGTGATGTGGATGCCCTTGGCCGGGCGAATGGTTATTGAGTCGCCACCAATGTCCATTCGCCGAAGGGCGTCGCCCCACACACCGGTGGCATTCACTACGACACGTGCCGAAACATCAAAGGTGTCGCCTTCGTGGGTGCGCACTGAGGCACCAGTTAGAACGCCCGCTGAGTTTTTCTGCAGGGCGCTCACACCGCAATAGTTGAGTGCCACTGCGCCACGCGCCACCGCTGACTGCACAATCGCCAAGGTGAGCCGTGCATCGTCGGCTTCGGCGTCGAAATACAAATACGCAGCAGCCAGTCGGTCGCTGTTCATTGTCGGCATGTGGGTGTGTGCAGTCTTGGCGCGCAGCCGGCGATGAAATTTTCCGACACGCCAGCCACCCGTGAGGTCGTACATCCACAACGCCGAGCCGAGGGCACGGGCAATTTTGCGCGACACCACGCCGTCTTTGGTTAATACCGGAATCATGAACGGCAACATGCGCACCAAGTGGGGAGCGTTGCGCAATAGTCGCTGACGTTCGTGCAGCGCTTCGTATACCAACGCGATGTCACCTTGCTGCAGGTAACGCAGCCCGCCGTGGATCAGCTTGCTGCTCTTCGACGATGTGCCCGCAGCAAAGTCAGCTTGATCAACGAGCGCCACCTTGAGCCCACGAGCCGCAGCATCGAGTGCGACTCCTGCACCAGTGATTCCGCCTCCCACCACGAGCACGTCAAAATGTTCTTGGCCGAGTCGCTCGATGCTGGCGTGCCGCGTGGATATGGCTGGCGTGATCGACGTTGTGCCAGTCGCTGTGCCAGTCGCAGTGTCGTTCGCTGAGTTGTTTGGTGAGCCAGCGATCATTGTTCGTCAGCCTAGAAGCCAGGAATTGCACTAGCGAGACCCAGAAATCGTGTTGTTGGGCTGCGATGCTGTGCGGCGACCGCGTGTGGATGCAACTCTCAGGAGAGTTGCACTAGCTACACCTGCCGCTCATTGACTTTCCAATACTGATCACGAAGTTCACGTTTCAGAATCTTTCCTGTCACTGCTTTGGGGAGGGCATCGATGAATTCGACACTTCGGGGTTTTTGGTAACTGGCAAGGTTCGCCTTGGCTGTTGTAATTATTTCTTCCTCTGTCGCCGTCATTCCTGGCTTTAGTACTACGAATGCCTTGACGGATTCCCCCCACTCCTCATCGGGTATTCCGATCACTGCACATTCAAGTACGGCCTCGTGACGAGAGATGGCCTCTTCGACCTGCACCGAGTAGATATTCTCCCCACCCGAGATGATCATGTCTTTTGAGCGGTCAATGATGAATACGTAGCGATCTGCGTCGATGGTGGCAATATCGCCCGTCCACATCCAGCCATCGCGAATGGTTTTTTCGGTGAGGTCTGGTCGACGGAAGTAGCCGATCATGTTGGCAGGGGATTTCACGACGATTTCGCCGGCAGTCTTGCCGTCACAAGGCACGTCGTTGCCGTTCTCGTCGACCACTCGCACAGATGTGACGAAGCCCTCTCGGCCGCACGACTTGAGTCGCTCTGGATGAATGTTGTTTTTCACGGCGTTGATGTGATCTTCTTGGGAGAGGAATGTCATGGTTGTTCCCTCGGTCTGGCCGTATCCCTGAATCATCGTGCATGGAAGCTTTTTCATTGCTTCTTGAATAACCCGTGAAGGCATCGGGCCACCTCCATATTGGATGTTTCGCAGGCTGGTCAAGTCGTAGGTCTCGAACTTGTCGACAGCCATCATCCAATTGAGCATGGTGGTCACACCCAAAAAAGCCGAGACTTTGTGTTTTTGAATCAACTCCAGGGCCAGTTGTGCATCAAAGTTCATGAGGACCAGTAGGCAACCGTGAGAAAGATAATTGAGTGCCAGCACGATCGGGATATGAAACATCTGTCCGGTCAACATGTACACGTCGCTCGGCACGATTCGTTCGGCGACAGTTTGATTGAGCATGCCAAAATACACGCTCGCGTGGGAGTGCAGAGCGCCCTTGGATTCGCCTGTTGTGCCGCCCGTGTAGAGAATGAAGATTGGGTCATCACCACCGACTGAGTTGGCGGCAGCGGGCTCGACATCGGTAGCTGTGGATGTCAGGGCTTCATAGGAGCCATTGCCACCATCGCCGTACTCCAACCAGTGCTCAACGCTGTTGACCATTTCGGCCAAGTCCTTGGCGACCTTGGTGAATTGGCCCTGAGTGATGAACACCTTCGGTTCGCCATTGCCGATAATTTTGGCCAGCTCGGGTGCCGAGAGTCGCCAATTCATCGGTTGAACTACTAGTCCAACGCGCGCACAGGCAAAGTAAATAGTCACGTATTCGATTGAATTTTGACTCAGGGCGGCGACCCGGTCGCCTTTCTGAAGTCCAAGCGACAGCAAGGTGTTAGCTAGCTGACGAACACGCTTGTCCAAATCTCTGAAATTGATCTGCTGTTCGGTGGTGGAGTCAATGATGGCGACTCGGTCGGGCGTCTGGCGTGCCCATTTTTGAGGTATCAGTCCAATATTCATTGAGGTCTCGCTCTTACATTAGACCTAATGTGCAGATGTAATCGAAGAGGCAGGCGGGCGAAGCTGAAATGTTCCGTCACGATGCACTGGCCATTCGAGTTGGTCGCTCATGTCTGTGCGCCCCACTACCGTGAGACGTTGCGGTGCTACCGCAGCCCATGACCACCATGTACGACCCGCATCATCCGATGTATCTCGATGAAGCCAATACCCGAACCGCGTTGGCGCAAGCGTTCGACGTGTGTAATGGCTGCCGCAAGTGCGTGGATCTTTGTCCGTCGTTTCCGGCCATGTTTCGCTATGTCAGCCAGGGCGGCACGAGCGATGCCGGGCAGATGACCCCCGCCCAACAAGACCATGTTGTAGACGAGTGCTTTCAATGCAAGCTGTGTGTGGTCGGCTGCCCGTATGGACCGGGGCAGCAAGAGACGGCTCATGACTTTGTTCAAGGCTCTGCTCCCAGTTTTGTTCTCGACATTCCCCGGCTGATGTTGCGAGCCGATGCAATGCGGTATGTGAATGGTCATGTGACGGTGCGTGACAAGCTGTCAACGGCGCTCATCGGACATGCCGATCTCGTCGGCAAGTTGTCGGTGCGGATGGCACGTTTCGTGAATCGGCTTGTTGGGGCCAAACCCGGTTCGGTCGTTCGTCGGCTACTCGCGCTGTTCACCGGTGTTGCCAGCAATCGAGCGCTGCCACTGTTTGCCGAGCTGAGGTTTTCTGCTTGGGTTGGCCACCACCCAAAAATTCGGGTTGGCAAAAAGCAAGGGCGTGTCACCGTGTTTCCCACCTGTGTGGTGGAGTATCAAGAGCCTGCCATCGGCCAAGCGTTGGTGCGGGTGTATGAACACAACGGAATTGAATGCGGGTTGAGCAAAGCCGCTTGTTGTGGTGCCGGATATCTGCACAGTGGAAACCTTGCTGCGTTCACGAAAGTTGCCGTCGACAACGTGGCTACTTTGGCAGCTGAAGTGCGCAAGGGCAATGACATCGTGGTTCCCCAGCCAGCCTGTAGTTACGTGCTCAAGCACGATTACGTCGACTACGTCGGTGGCCCCGATGCTCAGTTGGTGGCACAGCACACGTATGACGCAGCGGAGTATCTCATGAAGGTGCATCGAACCGAAGGTTCGTCGCTCGACATGCAATTCACGGGTGAGGTGCCCGACTCCATCACCTATCACGCAGCGTCGCACTTGCGCGCCCAAAAAATTGGGCTACCAAGCCGCGACTTGCTCAAGCTGATGGGTGCGAAAGTGAATTTGGTTGAACAGAGCTCGGGTGTAGAGAGCCTTGCTGGTTTGCGCACGATCAAGGCCGACAGTTCGCAGAGGGCCAGCAAACTGGTGGGGCAACGAGTGGCTGACGCCAGTGGGGGACACGAGTCGCCAGATGTTTGTGGCGACTGTCATTTGTCCAACACGGCAATCGCCGAGCAGACCGGCGTGGTGCCACTGCACCCACTGCAGTTGCTGGCACGCGCGTACGGCGTCACTGCCGAATAATCAGCAACGGTTGATGGGGGTACGTGCCGATACTTGCCTGCGTGTCTTTTGTCTCACCCCAAACGACTACGGAGGGGAGGGTTCACCCTTACCGTTGCGACGTGGCATTCAGTCACATTTATCCCCTAACAAAAAAGGAACAACAATGAAGAAAGTATTTGCAGTTGCTATCGCAGCAGCACTCACGCTTGCTGCGTGTGGCTCAGACGACGAGGCATCAGAAGACACCGTTGTCGAAGACACCGTTGCCGAAGAAGTAGTTGTCGATGGTGACATCGTCGCACTTGCCTCGGGTAACCCAGACTTCTCCTTACTTGTTGCCGCGTTGTCGGCAGCTGGCTTGGTTGAGACACTCCAAGGCGAAGGCCCATTCACCGTGTTCGCCCCAACTGACGCCGCATTCGCTGCGCTGCCAGAAGGCTTGCTGGAGAAGTTGCTCTTGCCAGAGAACATCGCAGTCTTGACTGCGATCCTCACGTACCACGTCGTTCCAGGAATGGTCATGTCAACTGACGTGACTGCTGGTGACGTAGCAACGGTTGAGGGTTCCACCATCGCCATCACCACCGACATGGGCGTGATGGTCAATGGCGCCACCGTCGTGGAAGTCGACTTGACAGCAAGCAACGGCGTGATTCACGTCATTGATGCAGTCATCGTGCCGCCAACCGTGGACTTGAGCACGCTCTAAACATCCCCGAATAACGCAATCCACCAACCGCCGGTGGGCTCACGAGAGTGGGTCTGCCGGCGGTTGTTTTTTATTCGTGCAGCCGCTTGGCGAGCTTGACTGACGCCAGTTGTTGCGGCTGCTGCAAACCGCGCAGCGCCACATCGAAGTCTGGAAGTGCGTACACCTCGCCTGCATCGGTGATCATGATGAACCGATCGAATTGAGCAAGAAATGTGCGATCGTGGCTCACCGCCACCACAGTGCCCTCAAATCCGTCAAGTGCTTTTTCCAGTGCCTCAGACGATTCGATATCCAAGTTGTCGGTGGGTTCATCCAAGAGCAGCACGTTGTGGCCCTCAATTTCGAGGCGCAAAATTTCGAGGCGTGCTTTTTGGCCGCCTGACAGTGTTTCAAACTTCTGGCGTGCCTGATTGCGCAGGCCATAGCGAGCCAGGGTCTTCATCGCTCGTTCGGTGTCTGAAATTCGGTCATGCACGATGCTGATGCATTCGCGCCCCAAAAAGTCGGGCCGATTGTTGATTTGGGTGAAGACGCCAACAGAGGTGCGCGGGCCAAAGCGCACTTCGCCGGTGGTCGGCACCATCTCCTGCGACAGCACTTTCAGTAAATGGGTTTTGCCAGTGCCGTTCGGGCCGATTAGCGCCACACGCTCACCGTGATAGATCTCGTCGCTGAACGGATGAAACAAGTTGTGCATCGAGACGCCGTTGAGTTGGGCCACGCGGCGTGCCGCATCCGCACCCCGCAAGCGCACATAAATCTGCTGGTCGGGCACGGGCGGTGGAGGTGGGCCGGCGGCCACGAACTTCTCCCAGCGTGTTTCGGCGCCGTTGGCTTTGGTGGCATTCTTAAAATTTTGAGCAGCCCGTTGTTTCATGATCTTCATGTGGTGAAACAGTCGTCGCTCTTCTTCGTTCCACCGTTTTAGGTCGTCGCCCAACAACTCCTGGCGTTTCGCTCGCGCTTCGGGAAAAGTGGCAAATGACCCGCCGTGCACCCAGCAGCCGGATCCTTCAACGGCGATGATCTTGTTTGAGCAGCGTTCCAACAGGGTGCGGTCGTGGCTGACCATGAGGATTGTGGATTTGCACGCCCGAAGTTGTTCCTCGAGCCACTGACGCGTGGGAATATCTAAATAGTTATCGGGTTCATCCAGCAACAAGACATCGGCGCCTGAGTTGAGCAGTAAGTCGAGCACCAGTCGCTTGCGCTCGCCGCCAGAGAGTTCAGAAACGAGACGTGTGAACACGTCGTCGACTTCGCTTTTGATGCTGCGTTGGGCGGCTGCTTGCCATTGGGATTCGAGTTCGTATCCGCCGAGGTCACCCCAGTGGGCGAGTGCGGTGGCGTACGCCATGCCATCGTCGTCGCCGGCGTTCATGGCCTGCTCGGCGCGTACGAGTTCGCGGCCCGCGTCGCGTAGTGCTGGTGGGGCTAGCTCGATGAGCATTTCGCGCAGCGTGTCGGTGGGTCGTGACATGCCGACGTCTTGGGTCATGTACAGCATGGATCCACCGATGGAAAACTCTCCGGCATCGGCCACTGCTTGGCCGGTGAGAATGCGCAAGATGGTGCTTTTGCCCACCCCATTGGCCCCCACGATTGCGGCATGTTCGCCGGCGGCGACGCGAAAGCTCACATCAAAAAACAACTGGTCGGCACCAGGCGGCCCGTATTCC
>JBILFO010000081.1:0-7514 GCA_044351505.1 Ilumatobacteraceae bacterium | reverse complement strand
TGCGCCCGTTGTAGACACCCGTGGCACCTTCTGGCGCACAAAATGAGCCGGGTCGCAGACTGGCCACGACGGGCGACCCACCCGGGGCCACAGTGGTGGAAGTGCTTGCAGACGTGATTGTCGTGGCTGTCGTTGTTGCTGTTGATCGCCCAGCGGTCGGGCCAGTAGTTGAAGGCCCAGTTGACGAAACAGTCGTCGGCACAGTCAACGGACTCGTCGCTGGTGCAGTCGCTGGTGCACCTGCCACCACATCAGACCAGCCGCGCATCGTGGTGCCCGCACATTGACCGCTGAGCACGTTGTTGAGTCGACCCCATTCGCTTTGATCCATCGACAAACCCCAGCGTGCTTTTACTGCGATCCAGTTGGCGCTGTAGGTGCACCAATATCCGCGTAGCGGCGGCATCCAGTTGGATGGGTCACGGTCACCTTTCGACCGATTGCTCGACGACGAAGCTGCAATCAACGACCGCGTATCAGAAGTGTCGTTGGCAAAAGCAGTTCGCTGGGCTTCGTTCCACTGCCATGCGCCAGAATCCCACGCTTCTTTGAGCGCCACCGTGTGGTCGATGTCTACCCGTGTGCGATCCGAAGTGCGCACGCCGTCATAGGGCGATAGCCAGTCGGCTTCGACCACGAAGCATTTGAATGGGTCAACTTGCGGCAAACCGATGGCATCGCGCTTCAACACTTGTTCGCGGGCATCACAACCATCGCCATCAACATCCAGCCAGTGCATAAACAAGCTGCGTTGGTATCCGCGCGAGTACTCGTTTTGCACTGTGACGGTCTTGAGCACCTCAATCGCCAAATAGGTGTCGTTCGGGCCTTGCACCCGCACATCGACTGTCTGGGTTGCCTGGGCGCCGGCACTGCTCAAGCCAATCGACATTGCCAGCACTGCCCCGGCAGTAGCGATGCGAATGTTCATGCGCTAGTTGTTGCCCCGCCCATGAAAGTGAGGCTTTCTTCTTCGTCGCGAGTGTCGATGAAGATGCATTCACCCGGGCATACGTCGGCAGCCAGCACCACGGCGCCAAGATGTTTGTCAGCCACTTCGGCCAAACTGCCCGCGCTACCTGGGTCGTTCAAGACAACACCGTTTTCCACCACGTAGGCGATGCCGTCTTCAAGTTGGGCAAAAACTTCTGGGCAGTGATCCACACACAGGCCGTCACCCGTGCACAGGTCTTGGTCGATCCATACGCGCACAGCTTTTAGGCTACGAAGCAATCGCGACGAACACCAAAGCCAGCAGCAGAATATTGCGCACAATGTCGCGGGCACCAATGGGTCGTTGCGACGCACCACCGAAACAAGCACACGGCGGTCGATTGTCACGCCGCAAATGCATGCCCAGCAAGCCGGTGAACGCCACCAACATCACTGCTGCAGCCCCCAAAAACTCGGTGCGCCACGCGTCGCCCAACACCACACCCAACCCGATTACGACTTCGCCGAGCATCACGCTCGATGCAACGATTGGCGGAATGCCCAGATTGCGTGCCGACGCTGGCCATTTTCGCCCAGCCAAAATTTTTGCCACACCGGCGTAGACAAACACTGCGCCCACGACGCCAGCAGCCAGCGTTGCGATGTTCACAAAATAATGCGGGCGTCGCCGGTCTTGCCTTGCACAAATACCATCGCAGGCACATCTGTCTGCAGCGTGCGCAACGCCGACACCGACCCGACCACCAGGTCGTGGTCGCCGAAACTGTGCACGGCATGCACGTCACAGTCGATAGTTGCCACCACACCGGGCAACAACGGCGAGCCGTTGGCCGACACCCCGACTTCGAGCCCGTCGAATCGCGAGCCGACTAACCCATCTGTTGCATCTTTGGCAAAGCGCCAGCACAACTCAGTCTGAGATGCCGCCAGAACGTTGGCACAAAATTTGCCACGAGCGGCGATGAGCGACCACGAACGCGAGGCGCGACCAATGAAGAATCCGGCTAACGGTGGGTCAAGCGAAATCGAGGCGAACGAACCAATGGTCACACCGACAAGTTCATCATCGAGACTGCGACCCGTAACCACCACTACCCCAGTCGGTAGATGACCGAAAACTTTACGAAAGTACTGTGGGTTGGTCGGTGATTCGGCAGCGTCGGTCACGCATTACACGTTACGACGTCGACGGTTTCACCTTCGCGTGCGGCGAAAACCCCGATCTTGGTCGCGCCGCCAACCCGACCGGTGATTTCGGTGAGGGCGGCATCGGTGCGCGACGGGTCGTGGTGGAACAATGCCAACTGCTGCACCTCGCAGGTTTCAGCCACCCACTTGGCATACGAGTAAGTGGAGTGTCCCCAGGTGGACTTTTCGACGAACTCTTCGTCGGTGTACTGGGCATCATGAATCAACAGGTCGGTTCGCTCACACAATTCGCGGGCGCCTTGGGTCAATGTGAACTCGGGGCCGACAGGTTGTTGGTGGTCCGACAAATAGGTGACACTGACCCCGGCATGAGTCACCCGAAAGCCGAGGGTGGGCCCGATGTGGGGCACAAAGCGACTGCGAATCTGCATATCGCCGATCGAAAAATCGTCATCGCCAATTTCGTGAAATACCACCCGCGCGGCAAAGTCGTCTAATGGCACCGGAAACATCGGCGGCTTGATTTTTTCGAGGAACAATTCGCGAATGCTGCGGCCATCGGGCTGCTTAGGTGCATAAATTTCGAACGTGGTGTCGCTGCGCAATAGCGGCTCGAAAAAAGGCAGGCCAAGGGTGTGGTCGTAGTGCAGGTGCGTGAGCAAACACACGGCTCGAAACGCACCACTGTCACCGCATTGCTTACCGAAATAACGCAGACCCGTACCAAGATCAAACACCACTGGCACCTGACCGGGCGCACGAAGCGACACACACGAGGTGTTGCCACCAAAGTGGTGAGTGTCGGGCCCGTTGCACGGGGTTGAGCCACGCACACCGTGGAAAGAAACGCTAATCATTGGCTGTGCTGACGCTAAGGCGGCGCCACGGTGCCGACCTTGCGCAATGGCGGTGACGTTGGTCGCAAAGTGCGGGGTTCATCTACTCTGAAAGACGTGACAATGTCCAGCAAGCAGCCGCCCGTCACGACAGCCACGACTCGCGCCGGCGAACTCGATGTCACATTTCTTGAATGCGGATCAGGCCCGCTGGCGTTGTGCCTGCATGGCTTTCCTGACTCGCCCTACACCTGGCGACATTTGTTGCCTGTGCTTGCTGCACGCGGTTACCGCGCAGTGGCCCCCTTTATGCGTGGCTACGCCCCGACGAGCGTGCCCGAATCTGGCGTCTATCAAACTGCGGCGCTGGCCCGCGACGCCAATGCCCTGCACGATGCCCTGGGTGGCGACGAACACGCTGTGATCATCGGCCACGACTGGGGTGCGCCAACCGTGTGTGGTGCCGCTCTCGACGCGCCGCAACGCTGGCGCAAAGTGGTGAGCATGTCGGTGCCACCAGGCCCAGCACTCGGTGCAGCATTCCTGAGCAACCTCGCTCAGATCCAGAGCAGTTGGTACATGTTCTTTTTCCAGCATCCACTTTCCAACTATGTAGTAGCCGCCAACGACATGGCCTTCATCGACATGTTGTGGGCCCAGTGGTCGCCGGGATACGCAGCCGTTGCCGATCTTGCGCACGTCAAGGATGCACTCCGCAACCCCGACAACTTGCAGGCCGCCCTCGGCTACTACCGCGCCACACTCGGCGATGGAAAACGTGACCCCGATCTCGCCTCGCTACAAGAACGCATCGGTCGCGAATTCCCCTCGCAACCCATGCTCTACCTCCATGGTGAAAATTGCGGTTGCGTGGGAATTGAAATTGCCAAGGCTGCGCAGGCGTCAGCGCCTGCACATGTTCGCTTCGAATACATCGCCAATGCAGGGCACTTTGTGCAAGTTGAGCAACCCAATCTCGTCAACCAACTCATCGTCGATTTTCTCGACAGCTAGTTGTTGCTAGCGACTCGCTACGCCAGGCGACACCACTCACCGTCGACAGCAACCAAACCATCTTGCACGAGCGTTTTGAGAAGTCGTGCAGCGCGCTGGTCATCGCCAGACAACCCCATTGCCGATGCGACCTCGTCGCTGTGCACACCACGTTCGGCGAGCACTTTCATCAATCGCCCGCGAGCCTGGCGATCTGAGCCAGCGAATCGCTTCTGCGGTTTGCTCGTTAGTGCAGTGGTGCGCGCCGGGTCTGGCCCATCATCCCATTTGCACTCGCGCGTAATCGGGCAGACCTCGCAGAGTGGATTTCGCGCCACGCACACTTGGGCACCGAAGTCCATCATCACTTGGTTCCATTCCCAGGCCTGACCGAGCGGCAGCATCTCGTCGGCCAACTCTTGTGACTGCCGCGCCGACAGCGACGTGTTGGTAACTCGGGCCAACACGCGGGCCACGTTGGTGTCGACTACCGCCACATCGACGCCGTCGGCAAACGCCATCACTGCCCGGGCGGTATACGGCCCAATCCCCGGCAATGACTGCAAAGTGTGCACATCGCCTGGCACCTGCGAGTTGTGGTGCGCAACTATGTGCCGAGCAGCGTCGTGCAAGTTCTTACACCGACGCGGATACCCGAGACCACTCCACAATCGCAACAAATCTGCCAATGGCGCAGCTGCACAGTCACCCACCGTCGGATACTCACGCATGAACAACTCGTATTTGGGCACTACTCGAGAAAGTTGCGTCTGTTGCGCCATCACCTCGCTGACCAACACCGACCAGCGATCACGGGTGTTGCGCCACGGCAAGTCACGCAACCTTGGCAACCCCCACTGCAAAAGAGGCGCAGCGAGCAGGTTTACTTCACCCAGATGTCGTTACTCCGACCAGACATCGCGGCCGTCATAGGGGCGTTCGCGCACCGGTGCAGCATCACGCTTCCACACCATGACGCGACGACGGAAGTAACACACTTCTTTGCCGTCTTGGTTGAAACCCTTTGTTTCGACCGTGACCACGCCGCGCTCGGGCTTGGACTTAGATTCAACAACTTCAAGCACTCGTGTTTCGGCATGGATGGTGTCGCCGTGAAATGTTGGGTGCTTATGTTGCAACGTCTCGACTTCCAAGTTGGCAATTGCTGCACCACTCACGTCGGGCACGCTCATGCCGAGCACCAGTGAATACACCAAGTTGCCCACCACGACGTTGCGGCCCTGCACACTGCGTTCGGCAAACCAATCGTTGGTGTGCAGTGGATGATGATTCATCGTGATCATGCAAAACAAGTGATCGTCGGCTTCGGTGATGGTCTTGCCTGGCCAGTGCTTGTAGATGTCGCCAACGACAAAATCCTCGAGGTGTCGCCCAAAGGGCCGTTCGTGTGTGGTCATGCTGTCAAGAGTAGATGCAAAGAAACGTCAGCTGTAAACAACATCAGTCGTTAGGCAGTTGTTTGGGTTGCTCACCCGTGTCCTCATAGGACGGGGTGGCAAACAAACCCGTGCGGTCACGTGGTGCATTCTTTTCAATCCACTGGGCCTTTGACAGTCGCACCTGCGACCCATCGCGCGTTGCAGATTGCAATCGCTCGAGCCGCGACTGCGGCGTTGGCACTGCTGCGACTGCACCAATCCGCAACGATGCATAGCTCACCGCCCCCACGAGAATCGGCAGCCAAAACTGAGCGATGCGGTAAGTGAGCACGGTGACGGTGGCCGTCGCCACTGGCACGCCAAAGCCAACAAGCGTTGGGATGTACACACCTTCAACGATTCCCAACCCACCCGGCGTGATGGGAATTGAGGCAAGCACGTTGGCCAACCCGAACGCCACGAGCAAGCCGTCGAACGAAACGCTTCCGCCAAAGGCTCGCAAAAATAGCCAGAGCGCCAACAGGTCAAGCAACCAATTGACGGTGCCCCACAACACGACCCGCTTCAACACCTCACGCTCGGCGAGCAAACCCCGAACTCGGTCACGTAGATGTTCCATCACACTGGCTGCCGATTCGCCGTCACGCCCGAGCCGGTCATAAATCCAGCGCACCACCCGCAACAAACGACCCTTGTCATCGACCAAGCCGAAGATGATTGCACCGACAATTGCCATGAGCACCGTGCCTGCCAGAGCTGCTGAACCATAGACCGGGCTAGACCCCCGCAACGGAATCGAGATGATCAGCCCCAACCACAACAAAATATTGAGAATCACTGCCGAGCCAAGCCCGGCCGTAGCAAGAGCAAACCCAGCGTCGGGCTTGGCGATTCCCGAACTGGTGACTAAGCGAAACCCCAAGGCGTTGCTCGCCGCACTTCCCCCAGGCAGGAGGCTGCCAAGGGCTCGGGTGCTCAACTGAATGCGAAATAGATCAAATCGCCGCAGTCGATAGGCATCGGGCCCGAGGGCTGCGTGGGTAACCAGCGTGTAGCAGTACAAAGCAACGAACTCCAGCCCAATGGCAGCCGCCAAGAGGATTGGGTCAATCTGGCGCAAGTCGCCGATGGCACCACGAAAGGCGGGCACTAGGGGCAAAACAAAGAAATAGATGACCACCGCGAAAAGCACCCAACGCAAGGCCTTCCACACACCCCCAGCGTAAGTGCCAGGAGTGGCGACTGCCACGACGTCAATTGCCGCAAATTGGGGCACGAACCGCCATTGCGAATGTCACTTCACTACCGTTAGACCTCGTGCACAACTCACTCAAAGACCTCACCACTGCTGCCACCATCGTCGAGAGCACATCGCAGTTGCTTCGTCGAGCCATCAAACATCTTGCCGAGACTGGCGGCCCCGAGCGCCAGCAGGTGCTGGCCTACGACCTCGCCCATGCCAGTTCGGCACTTGAAACTGCCCGTTCGCTCATCGACTACGGCGCCAAAGGCGAAGTTGAAGCCACCATCACTTGCGCATTTGTCGCCGACATGGTGCACGACTTCGCAACGCGACTCATCGGACGCGAGCAAATGTGGACGGTTAAGGTCGCCGAACTGGCCAACTTCGATGCATTCGTCGCCACCTATCGCGCACCCGAGTTGCTGGCTTCGCTGGCAGCAACACCAGGCCCGCGCCATCTTGATGACGACTACGAAATGGTGCAAGACACGTTTCGCAGTTTCGGCAAGAAAGTGGTGGCCAAGCACGCCGAGCACGTGCACCGAGAAAACGCCGACGTGCCTGAAGAAATCATCGCCGGCCTTGCCGACATTGGCGCATTCGGCTTGTCGATTCCATCCGAGTACGGCGGATTTAGCGAAGGTGGCGAGGGCGAATATATGGCCAGTTGTGTCGCCACCGAAGAACTCTCGCGAGCCTCACTCGGCATCGGCGGATCGCTCATTACGCGACCCGAAATTCTCACCCGCGCATTGGTCAAAGGTGGCACCGAAGCCCAAAAGCATTACTGGTTGCCCAAACTCTCGACCGCCGAAGTCATGGTCGCTGTTGCCGTTACCGAACCCGACTACGGCAGCGACGTCGCCTCACTAAAAACCACCGCAGTTGCAGCACAGCGCGAAGGTGTCGATGGCTACGTCATCAATGGCGTCAAAACCT
>JBILFO010000080.1:0-7547 GCA_044351505.1 Ilumatobacteraceae bacterium | reverse complement strand
TCGGCATGTGCCCCTGCCATCACCCACGTGGGTGTGCGCAAGTCGCGAAGGTGGAGCCACGTGTTGTGTGTTGCTCCCATCTCATAGGTCTGGGCTTCGAATTCAGGGTCGCACTTGATGTGCACAACGTCATCTTGTTGAGTGAACCCGTGGCGCACATACGCCGCAAGTGCATCGGGATGCAACGACGACAGCGGCGGCTTGGCGGCGAAGTTGGCGACGGCATCGTCGTGCGAGGCGAAGGCTCGGCGGCGACGCCTGGCGGATGCTGCCAGCGGGTTGGAGCCAGATGACTGGGTGCGCATCTCGGGGGGAAAGATAATCGGCTCAAAGATGACCAGTGCTGCAAACAATTGCGGTTCGCGTAGTGCAGCCATCACTAGCCCAGTGCCGCCCATCGAATGCCCCACACCAATCACGGGGCGTGCGCCATTGCGAGTAACCACGTCGTGCGCTACCGCCAGCGCATCATCGCCGAAACCATCCCAGGACAGTGGCCAGTTCGCTGGGGCAGCTGTGTCGCCATACCCGCGGTAGTCAAAGGTGGTACGCGGGTGCTCGGCGAGGTGGGCAGCGACTGGCGCGAATACTCGGCCATGAAAACCTGTGGCATGCGAAAACAGAATCGGTGCGCCGCCGCCTGGCGCTATAGGCGGCTCGTCATAAACGACGACCTGCACCCCGTTAGATGAAGCAACGAAGCGTGGGGCGCGGCCAAACATCATGGTCAACCTAGGGGAGGTGTACCGCAATATCCCTACCGAATGTGTGCTGGGGTTGCCTCGTAACCCACCAGCGACTACCTTTGCCCTTCATGGCAACTCAACGACGCAAGGCACCCAAGAACAAGGCTGTGAAGAAAAAAGCCGTAAAGAAGCAGACGGCTAAAAAAGCTGTGAAGAAGAAAGCCGTAAAGAAGAAAACGGCTAAAAAAGCTGTAAAGAAAACGGCGAAGAAAGCCGTGAAGAAAAAAGTCGCAAAGAAACCAGCCAAAAAGAAACCAGCCAAAAAATCAGCGGCGAAGCGTTCTAGCGCACCAAACATCGCCAACGTCGCCGGCATCATTCGTGCCCATGCCAAAAATCTCTCGGGCAAAGTAGCGCTCGTACAGGGCGATCGTGTACAGACATGGCAAGAGTCGTACGCCCGCTCTTGCCAAGTGGCACAAGCGCTCAAAGCCTCCGGTGTGGGCAGCCAAGATCGCGTCGCATTCCTAGACAAGAACTCCATTGAGCACTTTGAAGTGTTCTACGGCTGCGCACTGCTTAATGCGGTGAGCGTCGATATCAACTTCCGACTTGCTGCTCCTGAGGTCGCTTTCATCGTTAACGATTCGCGGGCAACGGTGTTTATCGTCAGTACCGAGTTTGTGCCAGTGCTTGATGCAATCGTTGGCGACCTCACTCACGTGAAAAAAATTCTGGTCATCGGTGAGCACGCCAAGCACGAGTCGTACGAAACGTGGTTGGCTCGTTACCAGGCAATCGACCCAGGTGTAGAGCCCAGGACAGGCGACGTGGCGTTCCAGTTGTACTCCAGCGGCACGACGGGTCGTCCGAAGGGTGTGATGCTCACCAACGAAAACTTCATGGGGATCTTGCCCACGTCACGCACCTTGTGGATGATGAACGCCAACTCCATCAACTTGATTGCCATGCCGCTCTTCCACATCGGTGGCAGCGGCTGGGCGACAGCGGGCCAGTACAACGGCGCCAAGTCGATTATCTTGCGCGAGACCGTTGATGTTGGTGGAATCGTGAAACTCATCGGCCAGCACCGCATCACTCACGCGTTCATGGTGCCGGCACTGTTGGCGTTCACCCTTATGGTTCCCGACATCGACAAAGCCGACTTCTCGAGCCTTCAGTTGATTGCCTACGGCGCGTCACCGATCTCCGAGCAAGTGCTCGCAGCATCGCTGAAGACGTTCAAATGCAACTTCGTGCAGGTGTACGGCCTGACCGAAACCACTGGTGTGGTCACGATGCTTACGCACGAGGACCACGACGTGGACGGCCCGAAGAAGCACCTGCTTCGCTCGTGCGGTAAGCCGTCAATGGGCATTGAACTGAAAATTGTCGACGACACTGGCAAACAGTTGCCCGCCGGCGAGGTTGGCGAAATCATCATTCGCTCCAAGCAGGTGATGAAGGGCTATTGGAACATGCCCGAAGAAACAGCCAAGACGATTCGCAACGGTTGGTTCTACACGGGCGATGCCGGCTACACCGACAAAGCCGGATACGTCTATATCCATGACCGCGTGAAGGACATGATCGTGTCGGGTGGCGAGAACGTTTACCCCGCCGAGGTGGAGAACGCGTTGATGAAGCACCCGGCAGTTGCTGACGTCGCCGTCATCGGTATTCCTGACGATCGTTGGGGTGAAGTGCCGTTGGCAATCGTCGTGCGCAAGCCCGACGTGGCTGTCACTGAAGACGACATCATCGCCTTCGGTCGCACGCAACTGGCGGGCTTCAAGACACCCAAGAAGGTCGCATGGGCCGATGCTTTGCCCCGCAACCCGAGTGGCAAGATCTTGAAAAAAGACCTGCGCGCCCCGTATTGGGAAGGTCGCACGCGTCAAGTCAACTAAGCCTGGCCCGTGCCCACGCGCGGTGACGTCGTCGCTTGCTCGTGGCACCAACTAAGTTCGCATCACCATGAAAATTTCGATGATGATGAGTTACGCCGGCGGTTTCGTTGAAGGTGCGCGTCGGGTCGCCGAACTTGAAAAAGTTGGGCTGGATGTGGTGTGGATTCCAGAGGCGTACAGTTTTGACGCCATCTCCCAGGTTGGGTATTTGTCGGCCATAACGTCGCGGGTAGAAATTGGCACGGGAATCATCAACGTGTATTCGCGCACGGCATCGCTTACAGCGATGACTGCTGCTGGTTGCGACTACGTGTCGAATGGTCGCTTCATCCTTGGGTTGGGCGCCTCGGGGCCACAAGTTGTCGAGGGCTTCCATGGTGTGGCATACGAAAAGCCCATGCAGCGCATCAAGGAATACATCGAGGTATGTCGCGAAGTCTGGAAGCGCGAGAAAGGTTTGTCGTACACCGGCCAGACCGTGCAGGTGCCGCTGCCTGCTGGACAAGGCACCGGCATGGGCAAACCGCTGAAGCTGATCAATCATCCGGTGCGTGCAGACATTCCGGTGTGGTGGGCGTCGCTGAAAGATTTGAGTGTGGAGGCAACGGCAGAACTCGCCGACGGTTGGCTGCCAGTGTTTTTCATGCCCGACAAGTTTGAGCAAGTCTGGGGCACAGCACTCAAGAAGGGTCTCGCCAAGCGGTCACCGTCACTAAAGACGCTCGAGATTTCGGCTGGCGGATTGCTGGCCATTGACGAATCGTTGGTGGGTGAAGCCAAAGACAAGGTGCTCGACATGGCGCGTGCGAACGTGGCGCTGTACGTGGGTGGCATGGGTGCTCGCGGCAAGAACTTCTACAACGACATCTGCCGCGACTACGGCTATGAGCAAGAGGCAGCAGAGATTCAAGATCTGTATCTATCCGGCAAGAAAGATGAAGCAGCCCGTGCAGTGCCGCGCGAAATGTTGGAGCTCACCAACCTGGTGGGCCCAGCCAGTTATGTGCGCGAGCGTGTGGCGGCGTTTCGTGCTGCCGGTGTGACCATGTTGTCGGTGAGCCCAGTGGGCAACGACCACGTTGCTGCGCTCAGCGCATTGCGCGAACTTATTTAGCGCGAATATTTCCCACGCGGGTTAACACGGCTGATGCTTCGGCAACGATACGACGCACCAACTCGCCGGCTGGCACCAAATCGTTGATTGAGCCAACACCTTGCCCAGCGGGGTAGAACTCGCGTGACGCGTCGACCTCGGTGCCTGATGGAAAGCCAAGGTGGTTGACACCAGCTTGCATCGATGCCACTGCTTGTTGCGGGAACGGTTGGAGGTCGGCTGGGTTTTTGTCGTAGTGGCGAGTCCAGTCGTTGGCGACCACGCGACATGTTTTTCCGGTGTAAGCGCGACTGATGGTGGTGCCGTCTTCGCTGGTGGCGACGAGCATGTCTTTGTATCCATTTACGGCGCGAGCCTCGGGCGTGGCGATAAAGCGCGTACCGATCCACACGCCGTCGGCACCAAGTGCGAGTGAAGCAGCCAAACCGCGGCCATCGAATAATCCACCAGCAGCAACGACCGGCACCTTGTCGCCGACTGCATCTACCACCTGGGGAACCAAGGCGATCGTGGCCACCAGGCCAGTGTGACCACCCGCCTCGGTGCCTTGAGCAACGACGAAGTCGCACCCGCTGGCCACCGCAGCAACTGCGTGTTTTACTTTTCCGCACATCGAACCGACGAGGATGTTCTTTTGGTGCAAGAGGTCGATCACCTCGCGCGGCACACCGAGCCCAGCAACGAAGATTGACGCACCACCTTCGATTACTGCCTTGATGCCTGAATCCACTTGATTGGGAAGCGCAGTAAGTAGGTCAACGCCGAACGGCTTTTTGGTGAGTTCGCGCACCTTGCGCATCTCTTCGGGTAGCTCGTGGTCGCGCATGGTGGACGCCCCCAGTGTGCCGATACCGCCGGCTTCGCTGACTGCAGCGACGAGTTCGTGATATGAAACCCCACCCATGCCGGCGAGCATTACGGGAAATTCAATTCCCAACATTTCTGTTAGTCGTGTGCGCATGTGGCGAGATTACTTGGTGTAAGCACCAGGCGACGAGAGGTAGCCACGGTGCCAGCGGCGCGGCGTGAGGGCGCTGGCGCGTGGTTCGTCTTCGAACATCCAGCGCACGAATTTTTGTTTGCGCCAGGTGCCGCCATCAATAATTCGCAGTGCGGCACGGGCCATGCGCTCGTTGGCAAGCACCCGCCCGAGCAGGTTCGACATGCGATGATCGGCAAAAAAATGTTGGCGCATCGCCCGCCGGTAGGCGCGACCCGGTTGCGGGTTGGCTGCTGCTGCGCCGGCGAGCATGCCCGAAAGCAATGCCTGGCCGATGCCCTCGCCGGTGAGCACATCAGTGACGCAGGCAGCATCACCAACGAACAACACGTTGTCAACGTGCAGCGTTGTCGAAGTGACGCGGGCTGGAATCGGCCAGGCGCTCAACTTGTCGTCGAGCACGGCCGTGCTGCCGAGGGCTTGGCGCACATGTTCGCGCGACAACAAGTCGGCCCACACGGCCTTCATGTCGCCGGGCTTGTGCGATGCGCCGCGCAAAATGCCGAAGCCGATGTTGACTCGGCCGTCAGCCAATGGAAATGACCACGCGTATCCCGGCAGCAAATCAGGCTCGAACCACACGTACAACTTTTCGCTAGCCGGGCCAGTCACATCGTGGGCATATTGGCGCAGAGCATGCCACTCGCCGAGGTATGGCGCGCGATCAGGTTGCATTACTTTGCGCACGGGCGACCACATGCCGTCAGCAGCGATGACCACGCGGGCGGTCACCTCACCATCGCTGGTGGTCACGTGGTAATCGCCATCGCGAGTGATGTCGACAAAACCGACTCCCTCGCGAATATCAACGCCGCATTCACGCGCGTGGTTGACGAGTGCAGCATCGAGGTCGAGACGTGTGGCGATGGCAGCAAACTGGCCGTCGTCGGGCAACTGCAAATCAATCATGCGCCCGGATGGTGAACGCAAGCTCACATCGCGACAGACCTTCCAGCTAGCCACGGTCTCGGGGCGCAAGCCGAGCTGGTCGAGCAACCGCAAAGCCCCCGTCGTGAGGCCGTCACCACAACATTTGTCGCGGGGGAACGTGGCTTTGTCAATTATTTGCACACTCAACCCAAGTCGGTGGGCGGTCAACGCGGCAGCAACGCCAGCCGGTCCGGCGCCGACAACCAGTACGTCAAGGTGTCTCGTCACGCGTTGAGAGACTAGATTGCGAAAGCGTCAAACATCTGACGAAAACGCCAGGAAAGGATCAGTCATGGCCGAATTATGTGCAGGTCGAGTGGTGGTTGTCACCGGAGCAGGTCGTGGAATTGGGCGTGAACATGCGCTGAGCCTGGCGCGCCATGGCGCCCATGTTGTGGTGAACGATTTGGGCGCTGGTGTAGACGGCAGTGGTGGCGACGTTTCGCCAGCCAACCAAGTGGTGGCCGAAATCGAAGCCATGGGTGGCAAGGCAATTTCTAACGGTGACGACATTTCGTCGTTTGATGGCGCTGAGCGTTTGATCAAAGCAGCAGTCGACACATTCGGTGATTTGCACGGTGTCGTTAATAATGCCGGCATTCTGCGTGACCGCATGATGGCCAACATGAGCGAACTCGAATGGGATTCGGTCATCAAGGTGCACCTGAAGGGCACGTTCGCACCGGCTCACTTCGCTGCGGCCTATTGGCGTGACCAATCAAAAGCTGGCAAGCCCGTCGATGGTCGCATCATCAACACCACTTCGGTGTCAGGTCTCTATGGCAACATCGGCCAGGCCAACTATGGGGCAGCCAAAGCCGGCATCGCAGCTTTCACCGTCATCTCTGCACTCGAGCTGGAGCGCTATGGCGTGACCGTCAATGCGGTGGCACCAGTTGCACTCACCCGCATGACTGAAAACTTGCAACCCACGCCACCCACCGACGAAGAACGCGAAGCCCAGTCACCGCGCTGGATTGCGCCGATCGTTACGTGGTTGGCTTCGGCTGAGAGCAAAGGTGTTACTGGGCGAGTATTCGAAGCAAGCGGTCGCACATTCGCGGTTGCCGAGGGTTGGGTGCGCGGCCCGTCGCATGACCCTGTTGATGACCCGACTCGCTTGGGGCCAATCGTCGAAGAGCTACTTGGCAAGTCGCGCGCAAACTCTGGAATGGACGGCCGACCTGGGTCGTGGCCGCAATCACAAAAAAAGTAACGCGCTAGTCAGGTTTTTCTCCACGTGAGCGACACGTGTTGTTGCAGGTGTCGTTAGACGAGGCGTTTGGCGAGCATCGCCACGATGAGCCCGGGCTTTGACTCTTGCTCGCCAACTTGTTCGAAACCTAGACGGGCATGAAAACGCAACGAGCCTTCGTTGCGGGGTTGCAAGTTGACTTCGCAGACAAACAAGTCGGTGTGGCCTGTGGCGCGAATGCGTCGCTCGACCTCGGCGTACAACAATTCGCCACGGCCTTGTGACTGAAATGGTGTATCAATGACCACGCGGTCGAGATACACAAAAGCGGGGTAGCGATCAGCAAACCAGGCGTAGTTCACGCCGAGATCTTCGGTGATACCACTGGCGAAAGTAGTGCAAAAGCCGTGGGGTTCGCTCGTGGCGGTGTCGGTAACAACGAGAGCGTGCTCGGCTAGCCGCACATCTTGTTGCAGCTCGTCGAAATCGATCAACGACACTGCTGGCACGTTGCCGTTGTTCATCCGCATCACCGCGGCTAGATCGCCGGCCTGCATATCGCGAATCCTCACGATTGTTCACGAGAGGATATTGAAATCGGCTGAATGTCCGAAACCTCGTGAGCCACTTTCGCTTTTCGGGGCTCGTTTCGACTCATGAGTAGCGCAAAGCCGGCGGCAGCAGCGAGAGCCAGAGTCGCCATTGCGAACTG
>JBILFO010000011.1:0-22574 GCA_044351505.1 Ilumatobacteraceae bacterium | reverse complement strand
CACGTTCGCTCACGGCCTGAACGAACGCCGCATCAATTTGTGGCGCTCGTGCCCGACAGGCAATGGCGGCCGCACTCGGCGCCACCCCGAGCGCTGCCTGGGCGTCCAGAGCATGTAACTCAATTTCCAGATAACGCCCAAAGCGGGCAACATCACTAAACAACGCATCCATGTCGGGCAACGAGTAGCGCTCAATCACGAACTTGCCCCACGCAACACCACGTCATCGCGCTCTGGGCCAACACCCACCACACTCACGGGCACCTTGGTGTGTTGTTCAACGAGTGACAGCAACGACAACACTTCGCGTGGCAAGTCGGCCTCGCGGCGACAGGCCCGCAACGACTGCTTCCAACCCGGGATGTCGACGTACACACACTCCACGCGCGCCAAAGTCTCGGCATCATCGGGGAAGCCCTGCAATTCACGACCTTCTAACTGATAACCAACGCACACTCGAATGGTGTCAAAGTCGTCGAGCACATCCAATTTCGTGAGTGCAATATCGGTAAGCGAATTCACGCGCACAGCGTGACGCAACATCACCAAATCCAGCCAGCCCGGTCGACGACGACGCCCGGTTACCGTGCCGAACTCGTGGCCGATGTCCACGATTCGATCACCAAGTTCGCCGTGCACCTCAGTCGGAAACGGCCCGGCGCCGACCCGCGTGGTGTACGCCTTGGCGATGCCCACCACTCGAGAGATATCGCGCGGGCCAATGCCACTGCCTGCGCATGCACCACCCGCCGTGGGGTTAGATGACGTCACGAACGGATACGTGCCGTGATCGATATCAAGAAATGTCGCTTGTGCGCCTTCCAGCAAAATGTTGGCCCCACGCTCAAGTGCGCCGTGCAACATATTGACTGTGTCGTCAAGATAGGCCAGCAGTCGCTGTGCATATTCGTCATACTGCGCAACCACCACATCGACGTCCATCAACGGCTCACCAAGCGAAGCAAACAATGCATTCTCTTGCGTCGCGCGTTCTTTTACTGCCATGCGGAACCGCTCGCGATCGCGCACTTCGCCGGCTCGCACGCCGATTCGTTTTACTTTGTCGGCATACGCCGGCCCGATGCCTTTCAGGGTGGTGCCGAGTTTGGCGTCACCGCGCAGGGCTTCACTCATTGCATCGTGACGTTGATGCCATGGAAAAATCAGATGCGCCAGCGTTGACACTCGCAAACGTTTGCACGAGACTCCGCGCGATTCGAGCGTGTCGATTTCGGCGAACAACGTCGGCAGGTCCACCACCACACCGTTGCCGATCACCGGAACTACGGTTTCATACAACACTCCGCTGGGCACCAACTGCAATGCATAACGCTGATCACCAACCACCACCGTGTGTCCGGCATTGTGGCCACCTTGATAACGCACGACGTGACTGTGCGAGCCAGCCAGCAAGTCAATGACTTTTGCCTTGCCTTCATCACCCCATTGAGTGCCAACTACTACGGTGACGGGCATTGACGCTCCTGCGCTTGTGGGAACGTTAGAAAAGCCTACTCGGAGTCCCGCTCCATCAGCACCAGATTCCGCACCTGCACCGATAGTTTCGTGACGTGAACGCTGTACTGCGCCGCCGTGAATGGGCGACCATGAGCCCAATTGAGCGCCGTGCATTGACTGATCGCTCACTTGATGACGTGCTCACACCGTCACTGCGTGCCGACATCATGGCCTTGCTTGATGATGTTCGCCAACGTGGCGATGTGGCTGTTTGTGAAGCCACGCTGCGCTTTGATGGTGTGTCACTGCGGCCCGACCAACTTCGAGTCGGTGCCGACGAACTCATGTCGGCAGAGGTAAGCAAAGACGTGCACGCTGCGTTGGTTGACGCAATTGATCATGTTCGTCGCTTCAACGAAGCGGTCCGAGCTCGAATGACGGATTGGTCGATGGAAATTTCACCTGGCACACAAGTCGGCGAGAAAATCACACCAGTCACCTCTGTTGGTCTCTTCGTGCCGGGTGGCAAAGCAAGTTATCCATCCGTTGCGTATCAGTTGGGCGTGCCAGCCATCGTCGCTGGGGTGCCGCGCATTGCGGTGATGGTGCCGCCCTTGCCCGACGGCGAAGGACGCGTTGACCCAGCCGTACTCGTAGTGTGTCGTTTGCTGGGCATCAACGAGGTGTACCGCGCCAACGGCCCAGCTGGGCTCGCCGCACTCGGCTTTGGTACCGCCACCATCAACCCTGTACGAAAAATCGTCGGCCCCGGCAGCCCAGCCGTAACTGCAGCCCAAGTCGAACTTCAGCGTCATGGGGTTGCCACGATGATGGTGTTGGGCCCGACTGAAAGCATGATGGTCGCCGACGAGTCCACCGATGCTCGACGTGCTGCACTTGATTTGCTAATCGAAGCCGAACACGGCGAAGATTCCACCGTGTTGTTGGTGGCAACCAACCGTGACGTGATTGATGCAATTGATCGCGAGCTTGATCACCTCATTGCGCAACTACCCGCTGTGCGCGCCACTGCAGCGCGTGCCGCTCTCGGCGTGAACGGTGGCGCCTTGCTCACCGCATCGTTGAGCGAAGCATGCGATGTGGTCAACGCGTTCGCCCCCGAACACTTGCAGCTTGCGATTCAGCGGCCCCGTGCCGATGATCTCGTGGCGCAACTCAACAATGCCGGCGAGATTCTCGTCGGCCAAGACACACCGTTTTCAGCAGCCAACTTCGTGCTCGGCTGCCCAGCGGCACTACCGACAAGCGGTTTTGCTGCGGTCTCGTCGGGCATTACCGTGGCGGCATTTTTGAAAACCACTGCGATTGCTGCTGCATCGAACGCAGCCTTGCGGCGCATGAGCGCAACCATTACAGCCTTGGCTGATCATGAGGGTTTCGCCGCGCACGGCAATGCCCTACGACAACGATTCGAATAACACCACAACCGTGCGGCTATTTAGCCTGCGTCAGACGGGTTGATGGAGAACTCCCCATTCACCAGATCCACAATGATCATGCCATTGCCAGTGGTTTCTGACACTTTGCCTTCTAGTAACAGCAATGCCGCCGGGTCAGCAATCGTGCGCTGAATGAGCCGCTTCAGCGGGCGTGCACCAAACTCGGCGTCGTAGCCTCGTTCGCCGAGTGCAACCCGTGCAGCTGGCGTGACCGCCAACGTGATGCGTCGTTCGGCGAGTCGATTAATCAGATGTTGCAGCTGAATCTCGACGATGGCGCCAAGATTGTCGCGCGTTAATGCAGCGAAGCGCACAATTTCGTCGATGCGGTTCACAAACTCCGGTTTGAAATACTCGATCGGTTCCACTGGCAGGTTGCTTGTCATGATCAAGATTGTGTTGGTGAAATCCACCGTGCGCCCCTGGCCATCGGTGAGTCGGCCATCATCAAGTACCTGCAACAAAATGTTGAACACCTCCGGATGAGCCTTTTCGATTTCGTCTAACAACACCACGCTGTACGGACGTCGGCGCACCGCCTCGGTTAACTGACCACCCTCGTTGTAGCCGACATACCCAGGGGGTGCACCAACCAAGCGACTCACCGAGTGTTTCTCTGAGTACTCGCCCATGTCGATTCGCACCATGGCTTTTTCGTCATCAAACAAATACGAAGCCAGCGCCCGCGCCAACTCGGTCTTGCCCACACCTGTTGGCCCAAGAAACATGAACGAACCAATCGGTCGATTGGGGTCAGACAACCCAGCTCGACTACGACGAATTGCATTGGCCACCACCGTGACAGCTGCGTCCTGGCCAATAACACGCTGATGCAGCAGTTCTTCGAGGTGCACCAGCTTGTGGAGTTCGCCTTCTAGTAGCCGTGTTACGGGAATACCCGTCCACTTGGCCACTACTTCGGCAATATCTTGGGCGTCTACTTCTTCTTTCAGCATGCGCTCATGGTCAGATGGGGTCGACGCATTGGCCGTTGCATCGCTGATGCGCCGTTCAAGTTCTGGAATTCGCCCGTACATCAATTCGGCTTTTTTCTCCAGGTCGGATTCTCGGTCAGCTTGCTGACGAAGTACTTCTAACTCTTCTTTTAATGTGCGCACTGCGCTGATGCCTTGCTTCTCGGCCTCCCAGCGTTGCTTCATGCCCACCGACTGCTCGGTGAGTTCGGACAATTCGACGTCGAGCGCGCCGAGACGATCCTTACTGGCAGCGTCAGTTTCTTTCGAGAGCGCCACTTTTTCAATCTGCAACTGCATGATGCGGCGTTCCACCACGTCAATTTCGGTGGGCATCGAATCGATTTCAATCCGCAACTTGCTGGCCGCTTCATCCATGAGATCAATTGCCTTGTCCGGCAAGAACCGATTGGTGAGATACCGGTTGGAAAGTATTGCTGCACTCACCAACGCGTTGTCTTGAATCCGCACGCCGTGGTGCACTTCGTAGCGTTCCTTCAACCCACGCAGAATTGCGATGGTGTCTTGCACCGATGGTTCACCCACGTACACCTGTTGAAAGCGACGCTCCAGTGCGGCGTCTTTTTCAATGTGGTTTCGGTACTCGTCAAGTGTCGTTGCGCCAATCATTCGCAACTCACCGCGCGCCAACATTGGCTTGATCATGTTGCCGGCATCAATGGCCCCGTCCGAGCCTCCGGCGCCCACCAGAGTGTGAATCTCGTCGACGAACGTAATGACTTCTCCACCAGCGTCGATGATTTCTTTGAGCACTGCCTTCAGGCGTTCTTCGAACTCGCCACGATATTTTGCACCTGCCAACATGGCTGCAATATCAAGCGACACCAGTCGCTTTGACTTCAAACCCTCGGGCACATCACCCGAGGCAATGCGCTGCGCCAAACCTTCAGCGATGGCGGTCTTGCCAACGCCGGGCTCACCGATCAAAATCGGATTGTTCTTGGTACGACGCGACAACACCTGCACCACTCGACGAATCTCTTCGTCGCGACCAATGACTGGATCAATCTTTCCGGCCCTCGCTAGCGCAGTGAGATCCACGCTGTATTTCTCAAGGGCTTGAAACTGATCCTCTGGATTCTGTGAAGTAACCCGGTGCGATCCGCGCACCTCACGTAGGGCTGCAACTAATTCATCACGTGGCACATCGACAATTTCGTGCATCGATATGGCCAGCACTTCGACTGATAAATACTCGTCGCGAAACTCAGCTTGCAATTCGCCCGCAGCAGCAAACACTGCGGCTAATTCGCGGGTAAGTCGTGGTTCAGGATTGCCCTTCATGACGGGCAACTTGCCCAGCACCGTTGTGCACTTGTCAACGATTTGGGCGACGGAAACCCCCACTTTGGCCAACAATGGCAACACCATCGTGTCGTTTTGTTTCACCAACTCTGACAACACGTGATGCGATGTGAGTTCGTTGTGGCCGGCGCTCGCCGCCGCCTGCATAGCAGCAGCCACTGCTTCACTGGTCTTGACAGTAAACGTGCGTGGGTCAAGCGTCATGAGTTGTTGCTCCTGTTCATTGTTCGCCAAAGAAACCTGAGCGACGGGTAAATACTGAGAGCACTTGCCGCGTCGGCACCAACTCGCCACGCGACGCGCGTTGCTGGGCGAGATGTTCGCGCAATGCCTGAACTTCGCTGCGCAATTGCCCCACTTCGGTTTCCAGTGTCAACACATGGCGAATGCCTTCGAGGTTCATACCGCTCTCCACCAGTTGTGCGATGCGATGCAAGAGTGCGATATCTGCCTCGCTGTAGCGACGGCTACCACCTTGCGTGCGCGCTGGCCGCAACAGACCAACCCGTTCATAATTTCGCAGCGTTTGTGGGTGCATCCCGGACAACTCGGCCGCCACCGAAATCACGTACACCGCCATGCGGTAATGGTCGCTGTTGGGTTGTTGGCTCATACGGTTTCCTGCTTGGCAAATGCGAGTAATGCTTCACGCTGTAAATCAGTGAGTTCTGTCGGCACGGTTACTTCGACCGTCACGATCAAATCACCCGATGCTTTGTCGGTGGTGATACCGCGACCCTTCACTCGGTGACGACTGCCAGGTTGGGTGCCTGGTCGCAATCGCAACATCACGGTGTCGCCCTCAAGTGTGGGCACCGACACGTCAGCACCTAGGGCAGCGGCTGTGAATGACACCGGCACCCGCACCAAGAGGTTGCGGCCGTCACGGGTAAACAATGCATGCGGGGCGACTCGGCAGATGACGAACAAGTCACCAGGCGGGCCGCCGCTGCGGCCCGGGGCGCCGCGGCCTTTTATTCGAATGCGTGTGCCGTCGTCGATGCCAGCAGGAACTCGCACATTGACTTCACGATTTCGCATCTCCACGCCAGTGCCCCGACAAGTTCCACAGGCGTGTTCGATGATTGCACCGCGACCACCACACGCTGAACATGGCACCGAAAATGCGAATCCGCCTTGGTTTGTTTCGGCAACACCACGCCCGCCGCATTGTGTGCAGCGCTTGGGAGAAGTGCCAGGACGCGCACCCGAACCAGTGCAGGTGTTGCACACCGCTTCGCTGGTCAAATGCAAACTGGTCGTGAGACCTTTGGCTGCATCAACAAAATCGATGGACAGCGAAGCTTCGAGATCTGACCCGCGCTGCGGCCCGACTCCGGCACCGCTGCGACGGCCACCGCCGAACATCTGCCCGAGTAAGTCATTTAGCCCACCGGCCCCCGCCATGTCACCGACATCAAAGCGAAACGCGCCGTTACCCGGCCCGCCCATCGCGCCAGGCCCGAGACGGCGCACTTCGTCATATTCGCGCCGGCGATCTTCGTCGCCGAGCACGTCGTACGCAGCTGAAATTTCTTTGAAGCGTTCCTCAGCAGAAGCATTGTTGGGGTTGGCATCAGGATGAAACTGCCGTGCCAGTTTGCGATACGACTTCGTGATGTCTTTGGCAGAGGCATTCTGCGCAACACCGAGCACGGCGTAGTAGTCCTTTTCGAACCACTCTCGTTGTGCAGTCATGTACGCCTCGCTTGTGCGTTCAACCCTTGACCTTGACCATCGCTGCGCGCACGACACGCCCTTTCCAGCGGTATCCCGTGCGCAACACTTCACTCACCACTGGGCCAGCGCCGTCTTCGCTACCTGGTTCATGCACTACGGCCTCGGCAGTCGATGGGTCAAATGGTTTGTCCGCCAAATCAAGTGCTTCGAGGCCTTGCTTTTGCAGCGAACCAAGCAGTGCCGACCAAACCGACTCGATGCCCTGCACCCCGTGGGCCGCAGCCGCTTCACAGGCATCCAGCACCGGCAGGATCGACTCCACAATTTTTCCAGTCGCTCGATCAACATCGTCGCCGAGTTGGGTGGCTACACGTTTGCGAAAGTTCTCAAAATCTGCTTGCAACCGCAAAGCCAAATCCTTGTACTCGTCCCGTTCTTTGGCGACGGCATCCAACAAATCTGCAACGTCGAGTATTTCGTCGGTGCCCGCCGACGAAACATCTGCAGCTTCTTCACCAATCAGCCGACTTGCGTCGTCGGCAGGATCCGGGTTGGAGATGGTGATGTCATCAGACATATTGGGCCTCGTTTTGCTTTTGTTCGAGACGGCTATTTCTCGTCGACGATTTCGGCATCCACGATGTCGCCATCGTTGCCTGCCGTTGCACCGTCGGCTGCCTGACCGCTAGCCGAAGTTCCTGACGCATTTGCATCGCGTGATGCTGCTTCATACAACTTTTGGCTGAATGCCTGGCTGGCGGTCATGAGTTTCTCGGTTGCGTTCTTGATCGTGTCAACGTCGTTGCTGCCCAACGCCGTTTTCAAGTCGGCAAGTGGTTGCTCGACTGCCTTGCGTTCGTCTTCGGAGACCTTTTCACCCTGCTCACGCAGCACCTTTTCGGTCTGGTACACGAGTGAGTCGGCGTTGTTGCGAACTTCGGCATCGGCACGACGCTGGCGATCTTCGTCGGCGTGTGCTTCGGCGTCTTTCACCATCTGGTTGATGTCGTCTTTCGACAACGACGACTGGCCGGTGATCGTCATCGACTGTTCTTTGTTCGTCGCCCGATCTTTGGCCGACACGTGCACGATGCCGTTGGCATCGATGTCAAAGGTGACTTCAATTTGCGGCACACCACGCGGGGCGGGTGGCAGATCCACCAATTGAAACTTGCCGAGTGTCTTGTTATACGACGCCATTTCGCGCTCACCTTGCAGCACGTGGATCTCCACCGATGGCTGCATGTCTTCGGCCGTGGTGAATGTTTCGGTGCGTCGGGTTGGAATCGTGGTGTTGCGCTCAATCAAGCGGGTCATGACGCCACCCTTGGTTTCGATACCGAGCGATAGCGGGGTCACGTCGAGCAGCAAGATGTCTTTAACATCGCCGCGCAACACACCGGCTTGAACCGCTGCGCCAATTGCTACGACTTCGTCGGGGTTCACCGTGCGGTTTGGCTCTTTGCCGGTGAAGGATTGCACGAGTTCTTGCACCGCAGGCATGCGGGTCGAACCGCCAACGAGGATGACGTGTTGAATCTGGCCTTTGGTGAGCCCGGCATCTGTGATGGCTTGCTCGAATGGTTTGCGACAACGCTCGAGCAAATCGGCGGTCATTTCTTGAAACTTGGCCCGAGTCAGTGACTCGTCGAGGTGCAACGGACCATTTTCTGTTGCCGTGATGAACGGCAAATTGATCTGCGTCTGGGGCACCTGTGACAATTCAATTTTCGCTTTCTCGGCGGCTTCTTTCAAGCGCTGAATCGCCATGCGATCCTTGCTCAAATCCACACCGTGGGCGGATTTGAATTGAGTAACCAACCAATCCATCACACGTTGGTCCCAATCGTCGCCACCGAGATGAGTGTCGCCGTGAGTGCTCTTTACTTCAAAGACTCCGTCACCAATTTCCAACACGCTCACGTCAAATGTGCCGCCACCCAAGTCAAACACGAGCACGGTTTCTTCTTGCGACCCTTTGTCGAGGCCATAAGCCAGCGCGGCAGCTGTTGGTTCGTTGATAATGCGCAACACTTCGAGACCAGCAATCTGGCCGGCTTCCTTGGTTGCCGTGCGCTGGGCATCATCGAAATAGGCAGGAACAGTGATGACTGCTTGAGTCACGGTGTCACCGAGGTACGCCTCGGCATCACGCTTCAATTTCATGAGTGTGCGGGCGCTGATTTCTTGCGGGGTGTACTTCTTGCCATCAATATCTTCTGAGTGCCAGTTCTGCCCCATGAAACGCTTGATGCTGCGGAACGTGCGGTCGTGGTTGGTGATGGCCTGACGCTTGGCAACTTCGCCGACGAGCACTTCACCCGATTTGGAAAATGCCACCACCGATGGTGTGGTGCGGGCCCCTTCGGAGTTGGGGATGACGATGGGTTCGCCAGCTTCTAAAACAGCAACAACAGAGTTGGTGGTTCCGAGATCGATTCCGACTGCCTTGGGCATGTAGTTACCTCCGTAACGTGAGGTGCTCAGCATATGGGGCACCCACCAAACTTGAGTCGCTACGGCTCAGGTTCTTTGTCACTCGGGTATCAGACCTGCCCTACAGCGCGCTGGCCCTACTGCTGCAACGCTTCGGCCACCTGCGCCCAGGCTGGCAACGACGGCACTGCCCCAGCGGTCTGAGTGGCGAGCGCCCCAGCAACCGCCGCAGCCCGTAACGCCAGGGTCAGCTCGGCCAACCCGCCAGCCACCGCTAGCCGGGCACTGAGCACCCCACAAAATGCATCGCCGGCCCCCGTGGTGTCAACAGGGGTCACTAAGAATGGCTCGCTTCGTGTCTCGCCATCACGCGTCACCAGCAGTGCCCCACGCGCACCTTGGGTGACGACCACATTGGCCACCCCGCGGGCCACGAGCGCTGACGCGCCACCGAGCAGTGCGACTTCGTGTTCGTTGGGGGTGATCACATCGACGTGACGCAACACGTCATCGGGCAGCTCGCTTGCTGGTGCGGGGTTCAACACAACAATGGTGTCGCGACCGGCGAGTTCTACGGCACGCTGCACGACGGCGAGGCGGACTTCTAGTTGCACGAGCACTACCTTGGCGTTCGCCAACAGCGCTGCTGCTGCGTCAATGTGGTTAACCGACAGTGCGTGGTTGGCGCCTGGCACCACGATGATGAGGTTCTCGGCATCATCAGATACGCCAATCAACGCTCGCCCAGTTGGTTCGCGCACCGTGGCAAGCATGCTTGTGTCGACTGCATCATTTTTGAATGCCGCACGCAAGGTGTCGCCAGCCGCATCGCTGCCGACAGCACCAATGAACGCCGTGCGAGCACCGGCCCGCGCCGCAGCAATTGCCTGATTCGCGCCTTTGCCACCACAGGCTTCGAAATAATCGTGGGCCGACACTGTTTCGCCGGGATGCGGCAGTCGCACGACTCGCGCTACCAAATCCATGTTGGCCGACCCCACAACCACGACATCAAACGGCTGGTGCTGGGTCATGAACACAACTCTGGCAGACCTGGCACGCGCTCTAGCCTTGCGGCGTGAACGCCACAACACAACAATCAACGAGTCAGGCCGGCACCTTGGTGTTGTTGCGCCACGGCCAAAGCACTTGGAACGAGTTGAACCTGTTCACTGGTTGGCACGACGTGCCTCTCAGCGCACGAGGCGAAAACGAAGCCGATGCTGCTGGTCGCACGTTGCGCGATGCAGGGCTGCGATTCGACTCGGTGTATACCTCGCTCTTGACGCGGGCAATTGACACCAACCGTCGAGCACTCGCGCAACTGGGGCAACCAACGGTGGGTGTGGTGCAGGATTGGCGGCTCAATGAACGCCACTACGGCGCACTGCAGGGTCTCGACAAAAAACAGACCACCGAACAACACGGCGCTGAGCAGACCAAATTGTGGCGACGCAGTTACGACGTGCCGCCACCGCCAGTAGATCGAGCGAGCCCCGAACACCCAGCCAACGATGCGCGTTACTCGCATATTGACCCCGTATTGCTGCCTGCCACCGAGTGCCTGCGTGATGTCGTTGCGCGAGTGGTGCCTTTTTGGCAAGAAGTGTTGGTGCCGCAATTGCAGGATGGCAAACACGTGCTCGTGGTGGCGCACGGCAATTCATTGCGCGCCCTCGCGATGCATCTCGAGCAGCTCAGCGAAGCGGCGATTGCCGACCTAAATATTCCGACCGGAGTTCCGCGCAAATATGACTTCGAGCACGTGACCAGCGATGATCGCAACCGACGTGAGTTGCGTGTGGCGCACGTCGCATATCTTGGTGATGCTGCTGCGATTGCTGCAGCAACTCACGACGTTGCTGGCCAAGCAGGCACCTGAGACAACCATCACCTCGTATTTGTGCACTCTTGCACGAATACATGCGTACCGTTGAGGGCATGCCTAACACCCTCAATCCCCTCACTACTTTGCATCACGTTCCTTTGTTTTCGTCGTGCTCTAAAAAAGATCTCGCTCGCATCGTTAAAGTCGCTGACGAAGTCACGTTCAAAGCTGGCCGCGTGCTCACCGAACAAGGCCAACCCGGCCGCGAGGCGTTCATCATCGTGAAGGGCAAAGCCACGGTGCGACGCAACGGCAAGAAGCTTGCGTCAATTGGTGCCGGCGCAATGGTCGGCGAACTGTCATTGTTGGACCACGGCCCCCGGACTGCAACCGTCACCTGTGACACCGACTGTGAAGTGTTGGTCATCAGCCAGCGGCATTTTCACAGTGTTTTGCACGATGTGCCTGTGCTTTCCAGCAAATTACTGGCCACATTGGCCTCGCGCGTTCGTGAACTCGACCGCGCAGTTGTGGGCTGAACACAACTAGCGTTTGCCCTTGACATGTCAGGGGACACCACTTCACCAGCCGTGCAATCTCGGCGGTTGAAGCCGTACCAGCTGTCGATCATCCTCGGCTGTGGAATCGGAACCTTCACCTTGGTGTCTGGCATCATCCCGATGCTCACCGGGTGGAAAAGCACTTCGCCCGTGCACCGCGACGTATTTGGTGGCATTCCTGGGCCACTGATCATCGCTTTTTACACCGTCATTCCGATGATGCTCATCTGGGGGTCACTGCGCTTTGCTGATCGCATTCGCAACTGGGAACGCGGGGCGCCAGACGACCGTCGAACAGCACCTAAAAATGTAAAGCGCCGCCTTAAAGACTTCCGTGCCGGTGTCTACATGCGCACATTGCTGCGCGACTCGGCCGCCGGACTCATGCACTCGATGATGTATTTCGGGTTCCTCGTGTTACTCGGGGTTACCACGGTGCTGGAAATCGATCACCAGATGCCCGAATCGCTCAAGTTCTTGCACGGCGATGTGTACCGCGGATACGCCCTCATTGGTGACGTCGCAGGTCTTGTCTTTACTGGCGGCGTGGTGTGGGCCATCGTGCGTCGTTATGTACAACGTCCGTACCGCATCCGCATTAAGTCAAAGCCTGAGCACGCATGGATTCTGGGTGTGATGCTGGCGATTGGCGTGAGTGGATACGGAGCCGAAATGTTCCGCATCGCCTCTGAGCAAGCCGCAGGCAAGAACATCGATTACGAAAAATGGAGCATCGTCGGGTGGCCGCTGGCCCAGACGGTGAACGGTGCATCGCTCAGCACGCTGCAGGCCTGGCATCAGGGCTGGTGGGTGTTTCACGTCCTCACCTTCATTGCATTCCTGGCCCTGCTGCCCATCACAATGCTGCGCCACATCTTTACGTCGCCACTCAACATGTACCTGCGTGACCGCGACCGACCAAAAGGTGCGATGCGCGCCATGCCGAACCTGGCTGAAACATCACTCGAGTCGTTCGGCGTGAACACCGTCGAAAGTTTCACGTGGAAACAACTGCTCGATCTTGACGCTTGCACCATGTGTGGCCGTTGCACCAGCGTGTGCCCGGCAAGCGCCACAGGTAAACCGCTCGACCCGCGCGAAATCGTGCTGAAAAGTGGTGAGGTCATGGCTGCAACAGCCGCCCATGCCCCAGGTGGACGTGTGTCGCCACCAATTGGGGTGGACAGCGAAATCACTGTCAGCGTCAACTCGGTGTTCGAGCGCATCACCGCCGAAGAAATCTGGTCATGCACATCATGCAAGGCCTGCGACGAGATCTGCCCGGTGAACATCGAGATTCTCGACAAGATTCTCGACATGCGTCGCTACCTCACGCTGATGGAAAGCAACTTCCCCGCCGAACTGGGCAACGCTTTCCGCGCCATGGAAAACCAGGGCAATCCGTGGGGAATGAACCAAGGTGATCGTGCAGCCTGGGCAGCCGATCTGGATGTCACCATCCTCGACCCGGGCGCACCACTCACGCACGAATACCTCTACTGGGTTGGCTGTGCCGGATCATTCGACGACAAGAACAAAAAAGTCACCCAGGCCATGGCCAAGTTGTTGAAGCGCGCGGGCATCGATGTGGCCATCCTGGGGCCCAGCGAAATGTGCACCGGCGACAGTGCGCGACGCAGTGGCAACGAATACCTCTTCCAGATGTTGGCCACACCAAACGTAGAAATGTTGAATGGCATGGGCGTAAAAAAGATCATCACCCAGTGCCCACACTGCTTCAACACGCTGAAGAACGAATACCCGCAACTGGGTGGCAACTACGAAGTGGTGCACCACACGCAGTTGTTGGAAGAACTCATCGGCTCGGGCCAACTGGATATGAGCAATGCATCACTCGACGACCGCATTACCTACCACGACTCGTGCTATCTCGGCCGCCACAACGACGTGTACCTGGCGCCACGAAAAGTGGTGGGTTCTATCAAGGGCATTCAAGTGGTGGAAATGCCGCGCAACGGCACCCAAGGAATGTGCTGTGGTGCTGGTGGTGCACGCATGTGGATGGAAGAAAACATCGGCACCAAGGTGAACGATGAACGAGCCCGCGAGGCAATCGCCACAGGCGCAACCCGTGTGGCTACGGCCTGCCCGTTTTGCTACATCATGATGGACGACGGCGTCAAAGGTGCCGGCAAAGACGAGTCAGCAGTCAAGGTGGGTGACATTGCCATTCACCTGCTTGACGCAATCGAAAATGGTGAACGCACCGCCACCGCCATCGGTGCCCCGTTGCGCGATCCTGTCGCCGGCGAATAAGTTTCGCACCTGAGCCTTGCGCTCAGCCAGCAATCGATTACTGGAAGTTTTCGAAATAACGACTTGGGGTAGGGCCGCGTTGGCCTTGGTATTTCGACCCGCGAGCGCCTGATCCATACGGCTTGTCGGCTGGTGTGGTCATCGTCATGAAACTCACCTGACCAATCTTCATCCCCGGGTAAATCGTGATTGGCAAGTTCGCCACGTTCGACAACTCGAGAGTGATGTGGCCATCAAACCCAGCATCGATGAACCCAGCAGTCGAATGGATGAGTAACCCCAGTCGCCCCAGCGAACTTTTGCCTTCGACGCGCGCCACCAAATCGCTGGCTATGGCAACCCGCTCGAGCGTCGAGCCCAATACGAACTCGCCCGGGTGCAGCACGAATGCTTCATCTGGTTTCATTTCCACCAACTCAGTGAGTCCGGCTAATTCTTTCTTCACGTCGATCACCGCGTGCGAGTGATTGCGAAACACACGAAACAAGTGCGAGACCTTCACATCAATAGAAGACGGCTGCAAGCAGGCTTCATCGAGTGGGTCGATGACAATGCGCCCGGCTGCCAGCGCCTCGCGGATGGAACGATCGGAAAGAATCACCGTGCCGAACCCTAGTAAATGCAACTCGTTGGTACGATTTCAGTGCCGCGGGTGTAGTTCAATGGCAGAACATCAGCTTCCCAAGTTGAGGACGCGGGTTCGATTCCCGTCACCCGCTCGACAGCAATGTGATGATTGCCCATACGGCAGCGGCTAATCCCAACACTGCCATTGCCGCGCTGCGCACCTTGGGTGCTTCAGTGAGTTCTCCTTCTTCGCGTGGCACCTCGCGCGGACGAAACACTGCCGTGAGATTGCCGACAAACATCGCCCCGCCAAATGCCAAGACCAACCAGGCCAACAGATCTTCACCAAGAAACATTGCTAGATGCCGTCTGGCGTAGTGCCTTCGAAGAAGTTTTCAAAGCGGGTGTAGGGCTCGATCCACGCCAATTTCACGGTGTCGGTGCGACCAGCGCGGTGTTTGGCGATGATCAAATCTGCCGTGCCACGCGCTGCGGTGGTGTCGCCAGCTGCATCACCGCGATAGATGAACATCACGACGTCGGCATCTTGTTCGATGGCACCCGACTCGCGCAAGTCCGAGAGATTTGGTCGTTTGTCGCCGCGGTTTTCTAAGTTACGGCTCAACTGGCTAAGCGCCACGATTGGCACATTGAATTCGCGAGCCATCAACTTCAAATTACGGCTGATTTCGCTCACTTCGAGTTGACGGTTCTCCACCTTGGCATCGCCGCCCATCAACTGCAAATAGTCAATGACAATGAGACCGAGATCGCCTTGTTGTAGCCGCACACGTCGCGCGCGGGCTCGCATCGAGCCCACTGATGTCATTGGTGAGTCGTCGATAATCAACGGAATATCTAGCCGCCCAACTGCTCGACCAATTTCGGTCCATTGCTTCTCGGATGGTGCTGCACCGCGCAATACCTCAGACGGCACACTGGCCTCGCTTGACAACACACGTTGCGATAGTTCATATGCGCTCATTTCCAAACTAAAAAAGATGACTGGCCGCATCGACAGGCGAGCAACATTGACAGCCATGTTCAACGCCAGCGCGCTCTTGCCCATTCCGGGGCGGGCGCCAATCACGTGGAGTGCACCTGGCTGAAACCCCAGCAGAATCTCGTCCAACTTGCGGAACCCTGTGGTCACACCCGATAGTTGACCAGGGTTGTTCCAGCGTTCTTCGATTTTTTCTAGTGACTCGCCCAACAATTCCGACAGCACGTGCGCACCTTCGTTGACGTTGCCAGCCGACACGTCATAGATCCGGCTTTCTGCGTCGTCGAGCGCTTTATCAACATCGGCAGGTTCGCTATAGGCAATCTCGGCAATTTCTGATGCCGCGTTGATAACGCGGCGCAGTTTGGCAGCATCGCGCACGATTTTGGCATAACGCTCGGCGCTCGAGATGGCTGGTGTTGCATTTTGCAAACGCACCAAAGCATCAAGGCCGCCAATGCCGTCAAGTAGCGCTGCCCGACGCAGTTCTTCACCGACAGTTACCGGGTCAACAGGTTCACCAGCAATGCTCAGCGCGCGAATGGCATCAAACACATGTCGGTGGGCGGGCTTGTAGAAGTCTTCTGACTTCAACCCGCGATCCAACACGATGGAGATCGCTTCTTCTGACAACATCATGGCGCCCAGCAACGAGGCCTCGGCATCAACGTTGTGCGGTGGAATGCGCTGTGTGGGGCGGTCGTCGTCTCGTCGGAATTCGCTGATGGTCACGTGTCTACCCTCGCTGGTAATGGCTGTTGATCGCTAGGGGTACAACCCTGTGATTTTGTTGTGGCTGTTGTGTGGATATCTCTGTGGAAACCCGGGATCCACCTGTGATGATGCTGTGGACAATAACCCGAGGGTGTGGGCAACTACGGCAGTGGTGAGGACTGCTGAGTAGTCGCTCAGACTGCTCGTACCTCCACCGTCAAGGTGCCGACCACATCGCCATAAAGCCCAATGGTCACCTGATGGGTGCCAAGTTCGCGAATTGGTGCGGCAATCTCCACATGTTTGCGATCCACAACCACCTGAAACTGTTGTTCGACGCCCGCCACAATGTCGCTAGCCGTAATTGACCCGAACAGTTTGCCCGTAGCACCGGCCTTGGCATTGACCACTAGCGGTGTGGCAGCAAAGATGGCAGCGATCGCACGCGCCGAATCACGATCGGCTGCTTCGCGAGTGCTCCGCGTGCGTTTGACGGTGTCGGCTTGGGCGATTGCACCTTCAGTGGCTTCGACAGCCAGCCCATTGGGGATGAGGTAATTGCGGGCATGCCCAGACGACACCGTAACGATGTCGCCACGCCGACCGATGCCCTTTACGTCGCGGCGCAACAGCACCTGCACGACTTAGGCCTCGCTAGGAGTTTCGCCGACAGTCTCGGCTGGTGCGGTGGCTGGAGCCACAGCTGCTGACACAGCCCGACTTGTTGTATCTGGTGCGTCAGGCACGTTGGCGTACCGCTCGACTACTTCGCGACTCACACCACCACGTGAATCGTCGCGATCATCATCGCGATTACGTGGGCCACGCAACCCGGCTACTCGCTTGGTGTATGGCAACAAGGCCATCTCGCGAGCATTTTTTACCGCCGTGGCGATATCGCGTTGCTGTTGCACATCGGCACCTGTCATGCGACGAGCCTTCAACTTCGAGCGGTCGCTCATGAAACGCTGCAGCAAGTTGACGTCTTTGTAGTCGATGAACACGATGCGCTCAGGGTTGAGCGGGTTCGGCTTTTTCTTGTAGCGACGCTGGAGCAGTTTGGCTGCGCGGAGTTTGTTCTTTTTACTGGTCATGGGTGTTCCTTTGTTCGGTAGTGGTCGTCAGTAGGGATGGGAAATGGGGAATGAAAAAAGCCCGTTACTAGAACGGCTCTTCACCTTCGAATGGATTGGCCTCACCTGATGGGGCGGTACCGCCACCTGGCTTTTTGGTTGCACCGTCTTGGCGAGGAGTGCGCTCTACTTGCGCGGTTGCCCAACGCAGGCTTGGTCCGAGCTCGTCGGCGATGACGTCAATTGCAGTGCGCTTGTCGCCTTCGCGAGTGGTGTATTCACGCTGCTCGAGTCGCCCAGTGACCACGACGCGGGCACCTTTGGACAATGACGCTGCGGCGTTTTCACCAAGTTGGCCCCAGGCCGTGATGTTGAAATACGACGTCTGTTCCTGCCATTCGCCGTTGACCTGATAGCGCCGGCCGACTGCAATGCCGAACGAAGCAACCGCCCGGCCGTTGGCCGTGAAGCGAAGCTCGGGGTCGCGCGTGATATTGCCGACAAGGGTGATCGTGTTGTCTGCCATGAGTGCTCCTTGGTTGAGATGCTGCGGATTATTTGGTGGCGCCGGCTGGCGACATTCCGCGGCGTTGGGCTTCGTGATCGGGCAAGCGCAGCAACTTGTGTCGCAACACGTCTTCTGACAAACGCATGGTGCGCTCGACTTCGTCGAGCATGCCACCGTCAGCGACGATGTTGAAGATGGCGTAGTAGCCATCGTTCTGCTTCTTGATCGGGTAGGCCAGACGACGTCGGCCCCACCAATCGGGGGATCCGTGTACGGAACCGCCGACGCTGGTCACTGACTTGGTGATGTTGTTCACCCAGCCGTGAGCAGTGTTCTCATCGAGAGCACCGCTGACGATAACCATCAACTCATATGGACGCATTATTGACTCCCTTCGGACACGACCCCAAAGGGCCGTGGCCCCCGAAGGGGCAGGGTGGATAGGAACTTTGAGCGTACCGTCACCCCGTCAGCGTGCCAACGGGCTGTTACAGAGATGTGTGTTGCGTAGCGCCGTTGCGGTCAACGAACTTTTGCCGCCCGGGCTGTTGTAGCACGGGCTGCAGTAACGCGGTCTTTGGCAGCACGACTGCGCACTCGCCTGCCACCGCATGGAGCCGCACTCAACACGTGATTCCAGCGGCAGGACATGCACACTTCCACGGTGTAGGCCGTGAATTGCTCGGGGCGGGAATTGAACTCGCGCAATGATTGGGCCGAGGTAACGCACTTGCCTGATCTGGGCAACCGTGGTCCAAACAAATACGTCACGTTGCGCATTTGTTGCTCGACACATATCGGGCACTCTGTGCGGCGCGCCACACCAAAGTGATGCGCAGCGCGCACCAGGTCGACGCTGGCATCGCATGCATCATGACGTGGCACATCACCAACTCGCACTCGCTCGACGTAAGCACGACGCATCATGCGAAAATCGATTGTTGCACTCACCGATGCACCCATGTTTTTGCCCACGATGATTACGGTAGTTGGCTCACCTGGCCTGCTGCGTAGCCCACCATGCATCAAGCCGCTTGCGAATTTCGGCATCGCCGAGCAATCCTTCGTCAAGCCGAATTTCCATCAAAAAATCCATTGCTTCGCCGACGGCGCGACCTGGTGTGATGCCCAAATGCTCCATCACGGCCGTGCCGTCTAGTTCGGGGCGTAGCGCAGCCAGTTCTTCTTTCTGTGCGAGTTCGTCGATGCGCTCTTCAAGCTCGGTCATCCGCAAATTCAATGCATCCACTTTGCGTTCACTGCGCGTGGTGCAGTCACAGCGCACCAACACGTTCAACTCAGTGAGCACATCTCCGGCATCGCGCACGTATCGACGCACCGCAGAATCCGTCCATCCCATTTGATAGGTGTGAAACCGACCGCTCAAAAACACCAGTTCAGAAACACGACGAATATCTTCGTTGGAATAATGCATTTCGCGCATTCGTTTGCGCGTCATCTTCGCCCCTACTACTTCGTGGTGATAAAACGTCATACCCTTGCCCGCCAGCACCTTGCGGGTGCGGGGTTTGCCAATGTCGTGAAACAACGCTGCCAAACGCGTGATGCGAAAATCGCCAGGCATTTCTTTACGCACGTTTTCCACCACGGCAAACGTGTGAGTTAAGACGTCTTTATGGCGATGAATTGGGTCTTGTTCTAACGACAGTGCCGGCAACTCGGGCAAAAAATGCGTGGTCAAGCCTGTCTCCACGGCAAACCGCAAGGCCATCGTGACGGAGTCGGTCACGATCATGCGATCAAATTCAGTGCGAATGCGCTCGGCTGACACGATCTGCAGCCGATCGTTCATCGCGCGAACCGCTGAGACCAACGCATCATCGGGCACCACCGACAACGTGGCCATAAACCGTGCGGCCCGCAACATACGCAGGGGGTCGTCGTTGAAACTTTCCTCGGGCGACAGCGGCGTGCGCAACCGGTGAGACAATAAGTCATCCATCCCACCGTGCGGATCAACGAGTTGTGGCGACGTGGCAGTGAGTTCAAGCGCCATTGCATTGATCGTGAAGTCGCGACGCGACAAATCAACAAGTACCGAATCTGAGAACTTCACCTCAGGTTTGCGGGAGTCTGGAGAATACGCCTCAGCACGATGGGTGGTGATCTCTAGTGATCGTGTGCCGCGCAATGCAGCAATGGTTCCGAACCGTTCGCCCTGCGTCCACAGTGCATCGACTTTGCCCTCCAGAATCGTTTTCACTGCATCGGGGAGTGCATTGGTGGTCAAATCAAAATCAAGTTCGGTGACCTCGCGACCGAGCATCAAATCACGCACCGTGCCCCCCACGATGAATAAGCGGTAACCCGCCTGGACGAACGCATCGGTGATGGGTGCGAGTTCAGCAATCACTGCTTGGAAACGCGCAGGCTGCACGGTCTACAGGTTAGGGAACATCTGCGCCACTAGCGTTCGAACGTGTCGGCAGTAGTAACCGCACTGCGTGGCGACCGCCGCAGTGGCGAAACCAAGATCCGCTCTACGTGTAGCAGGCTGACCTTGGCTGGTGTTGCTACCTATCGCACGCCAGCACTGTCAACCAACGATGCACGGTGGTTTATTGACCATGGTTTTGTCGTTCGCCAGTCACTTGTGATGCTGCAACGAACGGGCCGCCTCGGGTCAACGGCTATCGGGCGTGGCACACCAATGGGTGTGGAGTACGACGATGTGACGTGTCGCCACGTGATGGCACACCAACGGCAACGACTGCTAAGTGAACTGTTGGACATCGACGCCGAATCCTTTCCTGCACCCTGGAATTTGTCGGCGCCAGCATTCCGTCATGCTTGTCGCGCGACGAGTGAACACCGTGTGATCATCGCCCGAACCATCGCCTCAGGCGGTGATACGAGTAGTGATGCAGGTGGTTCTGCAAGCGGTTATGTAATAGTCGGGCGATCAGCCGGCCAGGCCTACCTCCAGCGACTGGCTGTGCACCCAATCCATCGGCGCACGGGCATTGCACGATTACTCGTCTGGCACGCTTCGCAATGGGCAGGCACAAGAGGAGCCGACTCGATGCTGGTCAATACCGAACCAACCAACGCAGCGGCTCTGGCGCTATATCACTCACTCGAGTTCGTCACACTGCCTGACCCACTCGTCGTGCTCGAGCGACCAGTGCGCGCTACTACGGATACCAAATAATGCGTCACCAAGCCCCCAGCAACGCCAGGCGGGTAGGCGTCGCGTTCCGGCTCTCGGTGCTACTTGGTGTGTTGGCCAGCACATTGTTCATTGCCCCAGCACCGGCTGTCGCCATCGACTACCAGCTCAACATAATCACCAGCACATTCGCCACCCGCATCGGTGAGCGGCTCATCATCAATGTGGCTACGCCAACTTTAGCCGACGTGCAAACCATGCTCATTGACCCACGCACCACTGCCGTAGTCAGTCTGAGCACGCCAATTGTTCGTCGCCAAACTGTGGCCGACATCGTCGCAGGCGACATCTTTGTTCCGCAGGCCACAACCAGTGTGCGGGGTCCCGTCTTTCGTGCCGTCGATCTCAATGGTCGACCCGCGTTTCAGTTAACGGTTGCCACCAGTGCCACACGACGGGCGAACACATTGCAGATAAACGACGACGGTTTGCGGGCATTACGCCTTACTGTCACGTCAGCAACAGGCCTCATCGCCCAGATCACAACGTTTATCAACGTGGTGTCGTCACGCACATATACGACACTGCCGGTATCGATCGTGGCCTCCATCGATGCGCCGCCCACCTTGCAGCCCGATGGCAGCGTCGTCATTGACGATGCCACCCGAGAGCAACTCGAAGATCTCCGCGACCTGCTTACTCGTAAGCCACCCGACCGACCGATTGCAGTTCGCGTGCGACCCGAATTGTTGAATGGCCTAGCAAGCTCAACCAACCCGGCCGACGCGGGATTGCGCAGCGACCTGCTAGCACAACTTGCCACCAACGATGTCTTAGTGAGCACGTTTCGCCCGACTGATGTGGCGGCATACGCCGCTGCTGGTTTGAAAGCCCCCTTTGAGGCCCAGTTGCTACGCGGTGAATCAATATTGGATGCTGTCAACGGCCCCACACTCATTGCGCGCTCCGTGTGGTTGACGAACGGCGTGCTCGACGCAGCAAGTGTGGACTTCCTGCGTGGCTTCGGAGTCACCAATGTGATTGCCGTTGGTGATGCGGTGGCGCGCTACGGTGCCGACCTCGACCCCAATCGGGCATATGCACTGCGAACTGACACCAAAGGATTGGTGCTGCATCTTGCCGATACCCGCTACGGCACCCTGCTCGATGCTCCTTTCGGCACTGCTTACGAATCCGCCACAACAATCGCCGCCGAGCTCATCGCCCAACGATACGAACTTGCCAATTCCCAGATTGGCGCCGCTGCACTCGGCGGCCGTCATGTGGTCGTGGCTAGTGCCAGTGGAGTTCCACCCGAGCCATTGATTGGCTCGATTTTGATTCGCCACTTGCGCAACTCACCACAAATCTCGCTGCGTCGCGTTGGTGACTTTACGCCATCACTTGAAGGCTTAGCCCGCATCACGCCACCCGTCGTGCCCTTCATCGATGTCGCTGCGATTCAGTCGCGCGCCACCGATGCGCTCAACGCTGTCAATTTGGTGAGCGATGTGCTGGCCACCAATGACGGTCTCACCCAACGTTGGATCGAACTCGTTGACGTAGCCAACGACACCACA
>JBILFO010000079.1:0-7654 GCA_044351505.1 Ilumatobacteraceae bacterium | reverse complement strand
ATTCTCGCTGCGAATACCGCTTATGCCGACTTTCCGCGGCTCTCGTCCGTAATCGCCAAAGACAGTTTTCTCCCTCGACAACTCGCCAACCGCGGAGACCGTCTCGTTTTCAGTAACGGCATCATTGCCCTCGGCGTCGCTGCGTCAGCATTGGTAATTGCCTTCGGCGGCATCGTCAATGCCCTCATCCCGCTTTATGCGGTCGGGGTATTCACCGGCTTTACCATCAGCCAGACCGGAATGTTTGTCCGTTTGGTGCGATTGCGCGAAAAATCATGGCCCCTCATGGCGTTTTTCACGGGCATCGGTGCGCTCACCACTCTTGCAGTCGCTTTAGCAGTAGTAATCGTGAAATTTACCGACGGTGCCTGGATTCCAGCTGTGGTCATTCCAACAATGATTCTGATTTTCACTTTTATCAATCGTCACTACATGCGAGTTCGAGAGTTCCTCAAGGTTGCAGAGCAGGTCGTGCCACCTTTCCGGACTCACTTCGTAGTGGTGCTCGTGGGTTCTGTCAATGCCGGCGTAGTGCAGGCCGTGAAGTATGCCCAAAGCCTCAATCCTGATCGCTTGTTGGGCCTCAGCATCGTTGGTTCAGATGAGGAATCAAATGAATTGCAGCGCACCTGGGCCCAGAATTTCCCCAACGTTGCCCTCGACACCACTGTTGATGACTACCGCAATCTCACAGAGAAAGTTCTCTCGGAAATTGAACGGCTCGACGGCCTGCAGTCAGACGACATTGTCACTGTCGTGATTCCAGAGTTCGTCACCAGCCTGCGTTCGCAGTGGCTACACAACCAGTCGGCTTTGGCCATCAAGGCCCGGTTGCTCTTCCGCCCGAACACGGTCGTGACATCAATCCCCATCGTGATTCCCTAATTCGACAGTTGCGTAATTTTCGGTAGTCGGTTCGGGCGTAGTCTGACCACATGCGAATCGTCGTCTCGGGTGCCAGCGGGCTCATTGGCTCGGCTCTCGTGCCTGCGCTCACTGCTCATGGCCACGACGTGGTGCGTCTGGTGCGTCGCGCAGCCAAACAAGGTGAGTCGACTTGGAACCCGTCCCGTGGCGACATCGACGCCACCGTTATCGATGGTGCTGACGCGGTAATCCACCTGTCGGGTGCCGGCATCGGTGACAAGCGGTGGTCCAATTCATACAAGCGAGAAATTCTCGATAGTCGTGTGAAAAGCACCAAGCTCTTGGCTTCGGTCATCGCTGGCGCTGCCAAACGGCCATCAGTGTTTTTGTCGGGGTCGGCCATCGGCATCTATGGTGCGCGCGGTGATGAGCCGCTTCATGAAAACGCTGCCGAAGGCACCGGGTTTCTTGCCGACGTGTGCAAAGAGTGGGAAGCCGCTGCCGCCGGCGCCGGTACACGCACGGTGTTGTTGCGCACCGGAATCGTGTTGTCACCCAAAGGTGGTGCACTGGCCAAGCAGTTGCCATTGTTTCGGGCTGGTCTCGGCGGCAAGTTTGGCCGCGGCAACCAATGGCAAAGTTGGATCTCGATCGACGATGAAGTTGCTGCGATCGAATACCTACTCACCGCCAATCTGCAAGGTGCGGTGAATCTCACTGCCCCAGCACCCGTGACGAGTGCCCATTTTGCTGCGGTGATGGGCAAAGTGTTGCGCCGCCCAGCCGTGCTTGCGGTGCCGTCCATTGGGCCAAAACTTTTGCTTGGTGGCGAACTGGCCAACGCGTTGCTCTTCACCGGTCAGCGCGTGATTCCTGCAGCGTTGAGTGACGCTGGTTTTGAGTTCAGCCATCCGACGTTGGAAATTGCATTGCGCGCGCTCTTGCAAAAATGATTCCGCAGCCGGTGCGTCAGTGAGCCAACTCCCCGTTCGTGCCGATGTCGCCATCATTGGCGCCGGTTTGGCCGGGCTTGCTGCAGCACGCCACTTACATGGCAGGTCGCTCAATGTGGTGGTGCTTGAAGCGCAAGACGATGTGGGTGGACGAATTCGCACTGACCTGGTCGACGGCTTTCGTCTTGATCGTGGGTTTCAAACACTGCTGACTTCGTATCCCGAAATACAACGCCAAATAGACACCGACGCACTTGACTTGTGCAAGTTCTCACCGGGCGCACTCGTAATGATGCGCGGTCGCTCATACGAAGTGAGCGACCCGTTTCGTGCGCCACGCTCGCTGCTGAGCACAGCGCGCGCACCCATCGGAACCATTGCCGACAAAGCACGCATTGCCCTGTTGCGCGCGCGCACGTTGCGGGGCGACCCGCGCGAGTTGCTGCGCGGACAGGACCTACCCACGGTTGTGGCTCTGCGGCGTGCTGGATTTTCCCAAGCAATCATTGACCAGTTTTTTCGTCCGCTGTTCGGTGGCATTCAACTTGATCCTTCGCTCACCACATCGCGACGCATGTTCGACATCATCTTTCGCGGCCTCGGTGCCGGTGACGCAGCCGTGCCTCGGCTGGGCATGGGCGCGCTGCCGCGCCAGATGGCTGACCGCCTGCCTGGTCTCGTGCATCTCAACACCAAAGTGGCTTCACTCGACGGGCGCACCGTGGTTACGAGTGATGGTCGGCGCATCGAATGTCGCGCGGTAATCGTTGCCTCTGATTTACCATCTGCCCGCGAACTCGTTGCGTTGCCCGAGCGCGAGTCGCGCCAGGCGGGTGCGGTGTATTTTTCCACCGAAAAAGCACCCACCGATTCACGGCTGGTCATCCTCGATGGCACCGGCAAAGGCCCGGTTCTCAACGCGGCAGTAATGAGCAACGTGTCGTCAAGTTATGCGCCAGCCGGCAAGCACTTGGTGGTTGCGGCACTTCCCGATGTGATTGACGGCGACTTAGCCGCAGTCGCGCGTACGCAATTGCGCACGTGGTGGGGGCCGCAGGTCGACGCCTGGGTGCATTTACGCACGTATCGCATTGCTCATGCCGGTGTTGAGCAACGCCCACCGTTTCACCCCAAGCGAAACATTGCCCTCGGCAATGGTGTGTTCGTCTGCGGTGATCATCGTGATACGGGCTCTTCACAAGGTGCGCTGTTTTCTGGCCGACGCTGTGGGGAACTGGTGGCCGGCGCACTCGCCTAGCGTCGTAGGCATGACAAGTTCCCCCACCAGTGAGTCCCCCGCCCACGATGCGGCTCGCAAGCTGGTTTCGGTATCACAATTTGTGCCGGCGACACCACAACAGATTTTTGAGTTGCTCGCAACACCCAAGCGCCACTGCGAAATTGACGGCTCGGGCACCTTGCGCCGCGAATTGAGCGGCCCGACGCGACTATCGCTTGGTGCCAAGTTCGGCATGTCGATGCGACTGTATATGCCCTACCGCATTACCAACACCGTGGTGGAGTTCGAAGAAGGAAAGCAGATTGGTTGGCGCCATTTCGGCGGCCATATATGGCGCTACATTTTGGCGCCGGGCAAAGGCGGCACGATGGTGACCGAACAGTTTGACTACAAAACCAACAAGGCCAACTGGTTTTTGCGGTCCATGAATGCGATCGTGAACAACGAAGTAGCGATGCGCAAGACGCTCCTCAATTTGGCGAAGCAATTTTCCTAGGCGTACGTTTCGACCACACGATGATCGCACTGCCAACGGGTTTTACCGCTCGCACCGCCAACTTCGGCATCAAAGACACCTCGCCCGACTTCGTCGTTGTGGTTGGTGCGCCCGGCACCGTTGGTGCGTCGCTGTACACCAAAAGCAGATTTGCCGGCGCCAGCGTGGTGTTGAGCCGCGAGCTGGCAGCGCACGGCACGACTCGCGCCGTTGTGGTGCTGTCGAAAAACTCGAATGTTGCAACGGGCGATGAAGGCTTGCGCAACGCGCGCGAAATCGTCGATCAAGTAGCCGCCCGCTACGACATGTCACCGCGCGACCTAGTGATTGCGTCAACGGGCGTCATCGGTCGGCAGTATCCGATGGACAAAATTCGTGCTGGTCTAGAAGCCCTCGGCGATGTTGCCATCACCACCGATGCCGAGCAGGTTGCGCAAGCGATCATGACCACCGATACGCGACCAAAGATTGCCGAGGCACTCATCAGCGGGTCAGCGGCGCGCATCGTGGGTGTGGCCAAAGGTGTGGGAATGATCGAACCCGACATGGCCACCCATATTTCGTTGGTCTTCACCGACGCAGCAGTTTCACAATCTGATCTTGAGGCAGCGTTTCGCCATTGCGTTAATCACACCTTCAACCGGGTATCAATTGACACCGACACCTCCACCAGTGACACCACCGTGTGTTTGGCCAGCGGTGCTGCCGGCGCAGTTGATGCCCGTGCTTTTGCCGCGGCACTGCACGAGGTGATGTTGTCGCTCACCAAGCAAATTGCCCGTGATGGCGAAGGTGCCGAAAAACTCATTGAAGTGTGTGTCGACTCGGCGCGTGACGACGAACAGGCCGTCACCGTGGCCCGCGCAATCGTCAACTCACCACTGGTCAAAACAGCCGTGCATGGAGCTGACCCCAACTGGGGTCGTGTGGCCATGGCCGTCGGCAAATGTTCGCAGTACTCCGATATTGACCAGCAACGTGTGGTGATTCGCTTCGGAACCCAAGAGGTCTACCCGCAGCGTGTCGACGAAGCCGGCTTGGCGCAGCTGAGCGCCTACATGCAGGGCGCCGATGTGCTCATTCATGTTTCGCTGGCCACAGGCACGCATTCCGCCACTGTGTGGGGCTGCGACCTCACTGCTGGTTACGTGCGCATCAACGCCGACTACACCACCTAGGCCAGTAGCGAGTCAAGCCACGTGAGCGTGGCGGCTCGGTAGTCGTACACACTTTTGTAGCGAGCAACGGCATCAGGCAGACGCGCCACCAATTCGCGCAGGGCACTGATTGCCTCGGGCCCTCGCTGCACATAGGTGGCCAGTGGTTCTTGAAACCCGCGGATGGTGAACAGCACTCCCTTCGTGCGTGGCAGACGACGCAACGTTTCGCGCTCGATGCGAATCCACAACTCCGACGGATGATCCACCAATTGTCGCCCTGGTGAAAACGGCTGAAACAGAGCGGGATGATCTTCGAGTGTCCAATTAGACCGCCACACCGGCTTGTCGGGTGACAGCCGGGTCAATGTCGTGTCGACTGCGGCACCAATGTGTTCGGCGTACAGCGCCACAGGCTTGTGCACGGCCAACATGTCGTGGCCGATTTTGTCAGCCAGTCGCCAACGACTCGGCGAACACACCACGCCAGCCACGAAGGGCAACTGCTCGGCATCCCCCGAAGCAACCGATCGCAACACAGTCAAATCATCAGGCACTGCGAGCGCGGCATCCACGAGTGCATCGACACCGGTTCGGCTCGTTGACTTGTCCGCCCACGTGAGCACGAGTTCGGCGGCTTCTTGCGCCACATCGTGGCAGTCATCACGAAACGAAACCACCTCGTGGCGCCGATCAGCGATGAGTTCGCGCTTCATGGCCAACGTGGGTTCCCAGTCCGCGTCGGTGACGAACCACTTGGCAACCTCTAGCGGCTTGACCCCCACGCGATGACGGAATGCATCACCGACCACCTGCGGAAGAATCTCATCATGCGGAATCCGAGCGACGTAGCCCGCGTTGACATTCGGCGTCGCAGGCGCGGTGTCGAACGGAGTGAACGGGTCGCGGTGTGTGACGAATGCGGCGCGTGACAAAACGATTTATTTCGGTGGCATGCGAATGCCGCCGTCGACACGAATGGTCTCGGCGTTCATATAACTGTTCGTAATGCACTCCATCACCATTGATGCAAGTTCGTCAGGGTCGCCGAGGCGCTGCGGAAACAGCACACCTTTTTGCAGGTTGCTCTTGAATGCTTCGCTCGAATCGCCCTTGCCATAGATAGGTGTGTCGATTAATCCCGGTGCCACGGTGTTGATGCGCACCCCGATTGCTGCCAGGTCGCGAGCAATAGGCAAGGTCATGCCCACCACGCCACCCTTTGAAGCCGAATACGAAGCCTGCCCAATTTGCCCGTCGAATGCTGCGACCGATGCAATGTTGACGATTGCGCCGCGCTCGCCGTGGGCCAGCGGCTCGTTGCGGCTCATTGCGGTGCCCACCACACGAATGCAGTCGAACGTACCCACCAGGTTGATGGCAATAACTTTTTTGAAAGCGTCGAGATTGGCAGCCGAGTCAACCAAGCCATCTTTGCCAACGGTGCGTTGCGCCCAGCCGATGCCGGCAGAGTTCACGAGTGCGCGAATCGGGCCCATCGATGCGGCCATCTCGACGGCGTTGATGATGTCTTGAGTGTTGGTCACGTCGACTTTGCAGAAGGCTCCACCAATTTCTTTGGCGAGGGCTTCACCTTTGTCGGCCTGCAAGTCGGCGATGACGACTTTGGCACCTTTCTTGGCGAGCATGCGAGCCGTAGCGGCTCCGATGCCGCTGGCTCCTCCGGTGACGATTGCGCTTGAGTTGGTCAGTTCCATGGCGGCGAACGCTAGCGCACGCGTTCGATTGCAGCCACAGCCAGAACATCAACGAGTTCATTCATGGGGTCGCCAGTGTGGCCACGCACCCAACGAAACGTGATGTCTCCGCGTTCTCGCACCAAGTCGATGAGTGGCTCCCACAAGTCTCGATTGGCCACGGGTTGGCGTTGACTATTTTTCCAGCCGCGACGCAGCCAACCTTGCCACCAGCCCTCGGTGAAACATTTGACGACGTACTGGCTGTCTGACACCACCTCGATGGGGCCGGGCTCGGGTGCCAACGTGCGCATGGCACTCAGCACCGCCTGCAACTCCATGCGCTGGTTGGTGGTGGCGGGTTCAGCGCCACTGTCACTAACTTCACCGCGTGGTGCAATCGCCCACGCCCACCCACCAGGCCCCGGATTACCCGAGCACGCGCCGTCGGTGTAAACAGTGCGCAAGATTGGCGTCATCAAGCCGCAACCTTAGCCGTGCGAGAATAGCCACATGCTGTTTGATGGTTCGGTTCATCAGCTGCCCGACACTGACCCGCAAGAAACTCAGGAGTGGCTCGACTCACTCGACGCAATCGTCGACGTGCAAGGCAAGAATCGTGCCCGATATTTGCTATCGCGTTTGCTCGAGCGCGCGCGTGAAACCCAGGTGAGCTTTCCGGCCACAGTTTCCACACCGTACGTCAACACGATTCCTGCTGAACACGAACCGTGGTTTCCTGGTGACGAGCATCTTGAGCGGCGCATTCGGGCATACATTCGCTGGAACGCTGCCGTCATGGTCGTGCGTGCCAACACCGCGGCCGAAGGTATCGGCGGCCACTTGTCGACCTTTGCATCATCGGCGTCGCTTTACGAAGTTGGCTTCAATCACTTCTTCCGCGGCAAAGACAATGGCCAAGCCGGCGATCACGTGTATTTTCAGGGTCACGCCGCACCAGGTGTGTATGCGCGGGCATACCTTGAGCGTCGCTTCGAAGCCGAAGACCTTGATCATTTCCGGCGCGAGATTGGGCGTGGCGGCCGAGGGTTGTCGTCGTATCCACATCCGCGACTGATGCCCGAGTTCTGGGAGTTCCCCACCGTGTCGATGGGCCTCGGGCCAATCACAGCGCTGTACCACGCACGCTTCAACCGCTACCTCGAAAACCGCAAGTTGGACGACACATCGCAAAGCCGCGTGTGGGCATTTCTTGGTGACGGCGAATGCGACGAGCCCGAATC
>JBILFO010000010.1:0-22823 GCA_044351505.1 Ilumatobacteraceae bacterium | reverse complement strand
TGTTCACCGTGAGTTTCACCATCACTTTGCTGGTGGTGGTGTTGGATACGGTTGCCACCGACTTGAAGTCGACTGTCAGCGTGGTGAGTTGGTCGATTACGGCACCGATGTTGGCCTTTGCAGTGATCGGCCCGGCTTTCGGCAAGCTCGGCGATTTGATTGGGCACAAGCGAGTTTTTGTTGGCGGTTTGCTCGGCGCCGGAATTTTTGCCGGCCTCACCGCTTTGGCACCGAGTGCGCCGATGTTGATCTTGTTGCGCACTCTTTCGGCGGCGTGCGGCTCGGCAACGGGGCCGTCGGCGATGGCGTTTACGAATCGTATGTATGAACCTCACGAACGTGTCCGCCCGCTTGGCATGTGGAGTTTTGTCACGGCAGGTGCGCCAGTCATCGGCGTGGTGGCCGGGGTTCCACTCGTTGACTTGGTTGGCTGGCGCATCATCTTTTTGGTGCAGGCACCACTGTGCATCTTTGGTGCTGGCATGTCATGGTGGTTGTTGCGTGATACCGAACGCCAACCTGGTGCTCGATTCGACGCCGCTGGTGCAGTGACACTTGGCGGTGGAGCCGCGCTGTTGTTGCTCGGCATTAATCGCGGCGGCACATGGGGTTGGAGCTCGCCGTTCATCGTTGGTGCGCTCGCACTGGGCGTGTTGTTGTTGTATGCCTTCGTGCAAGTGGAGCGTCGGGTGGCTGCGCCGATGGTGCCACCGCAGTGGTTTCGCACCCGCAACATTGCATTTCCGGTGCTGAGTCAGGCACTCGCAAATTTTGCTTACATGGGTGGCTTCATGATCATCCCGCAAATGCTCAAAGATGGTGTCGGGTTGTCGCTGGCCACGGTGGGCTGGCTGATTATTGCTCGACCATTGACTTTTTCCCTTGTCGCACCGCTTGGGGCACGCGTCACGATGCGCACTGGTGAGCGCTTTGCCGGAATGTTTGGTTCGATGACTGTGTTTGTTTCGATGATCGTGTTGTCAACTGTGCGCGAAGCCACACCGTTGTGGCTCATTGCTTTTGGGCTAGGGCTCTCGGGTTTGGGTTTGGGTATGGCGTCACCCGCACTTTCTGCCTTGTTGGCCAACGCAGTCGACGACGAGCAACTGGGCATTGCCAGTGCGATGCAGCAGTTGGTCACCCAGATGGGCGCGTTACTTGGCGCCACCGTGATGATTTCGGTGCACGAAGCCACGAGTGACCAAGGTGTTTTAGCGAGCTATTCGAATGCACTTGTTGTGGGTGCGGCGCTGTGCGTCGTGGCGGGGCTCCTGGCGACCGAGGTGCGATCCACTAGTCGCACTACTGAACCGACGCCACCAACCGCAGTGGTTTAGTCAGCGGCTACTCGGTTATCGACCGAATTTCTTCAGCAACAACCACGCCCAGATCGGTTTGGGGCATTGCAGTTTGCATTGCCATCAACTTCAGTACGTCACCTTCCACTTTGACTTTGCCCATGAGAAACGCTTCCATTGCTTTTTGTGGGTCTTGTTCAACGAAAATCGAGCGAGCAGTCACATAGTCGGTGGTGAGTGTTGCATCAACGGTGTCAAGGTGTCCGAGATCCATGACCACTTCGCCGCTGGAGGTGTCCATGTGGCTGTTGATGACGCCATCGCCGAACGGCACGTTGGTGGCGACAAGGTTGAAACGAACGACGACGGCGACCTTCGGGGCTTGGTCTCGGTATTTTTCGCGGATGGCTCGTGCAGCGTCCATCCACTCGGGTGAAAGAAAGAGATGTGCCAAGCTGAATCCTTTGCTAACGAAAAATAAACCAACGACACTTTGCTGGTCGTAAAAAGTGAATTCCCCTCACGATAACGGTGCAACGAGCCCGAAATTGGCACACGTATGCCGGGGAATTCTGCAGTGTTGTGGTGGGGAAGTTGGCGATGATGCCCATCACCCGCCACGATGGAGGTATGGCTCGAGTCCTTGTCACCGAAGAAATTGCCGATGCGGGTCTTGACCGCCTACGGGCCGCTGGCCATGTGGTCGATGTGCAGCTTGGGTTGAATGGCGAGGCGCTCATCGCAGCGCTGCAAGGTGCCCAGGCGCTCATCGTGCGTAGTGCTACCAACGTTGATGCAACGGTGCTCGGTGCCGTGAGCGGACTACTCGTTGTGGGTCGCGCCGGTGTTGGCTTGGACAACATTGATGTGGATGCTGCGACAAAAGCCGGTGTGATGGTGACCAATGCACCCGAATCGAACATTGTTTCGGCCGCCGAGCACACGATTGCGTTGTTGATGTCGATGGCTCGCAATGTGCCGCAGGCCCACGCTGCACTTGTCAGTGGCCGCTGGGAGCGCTCCAAGTGGGAAGGTGTCGAACTCGCAGGTAAAACACTTGGCGTTGTCGGGTTAGGTCGCATCGGCAAACTGGTGGCTCATCGCGCCCTCGGGCTGGGAATGAAGATTGTGGCGTTTGATCCGTACATCTCGGTCGAGCGTGGTCGCCAGATGAACGTCGACATGTTGCCGCTCGACCAGCTTGTGGCCACGAGCGACTTTCTTACGGTGCATCTCCCGAAGAACAAAGAAACACTCGGGCTCATCAATCGTGATTTGCTCGTGAAGGCCAAGCCGTCGTTGCGTGTAATCAACGTGGCGCGAGGCGGCATCGTGACAGAGCATGACCTATTCGAAGCGTTACGCGATGGGCTCATCGCTGGTGCTGCGTTGGATGTCTTTGAACGTGAACCCGTCACTGACTCGCCACTGTTTACGTTGCCGAACGTAGTGGTTACGCCGCACCTGGGTGCCAGCACGCGCGAAGCACAAGACAAAGCTGGTGAAGTCATCGCCGACATGGTGCAGCTGGCCTTGGCCGGCGACTTTGTGCCATTCGCAGTCAACGTGGATGCTGCCGAAGCCAACGAGACGCTGAAGCCCTTTATTCCTTTGGCCGAACGACTCGGTGCGCTGTTTGCCGATGTGGTCGGTGCACACGCCAGCGAGCTCGAGATCGAAGCCAGCGGTGAGATCGGCGCCTACGACACTCGCATTATTACGTTGGCGGCACTCAAGGGATTTCTCGGACGCCTCACCGGTGAGGCAATCACCTATGTAAATGCACCGACGGTGGCTGAGCAGCGACAGGTCGCAGTGCGAGAACAGCGTCGTGACGAGGTCGCCCACCAGGACTATGTCAATCTCATCACGCTGCGTTCAGGTGCGCACAACATTTCTGGCACGTTGGCTGGGCGGCGCCGTGAGGCACGCCTCGTGCTCATCGACGACCATTTGAGCGACGTGCCTCCGGCACAATTTATGTTGATCGTGCGCAACGATGACCGACCAGGAGTGATCGGTCGAGTGGGCACGGTGTTGGGTGATGCCGGGGTCAACATCGACAACATGGATGTGGGTAAAACGCCCCAAGCTGGCAGTGCGCTCATGGTGATTGCAACTGCGACACCAACACCGGCCGAAGTGGTGAGCCAGTTGCGTCAGGTGCCAGGCATCGTCGAAGTAATTACTGTCGGCGGCTGACACGACTGGTTATCGTGTCGCGCAGAGCGTCACTGAGTGAATCACGCAGTGTTATCGCCGCAGTACGTGCGGCTGCGGCGTAATCGTCGCCCGCGGAGGCATAGATGACAGCCCGTGAGCTATTCACAATCAGCCCAGTGCCATCGGCAGTTGCACCATTGGCAATCACACTCGCTGGGTCGCCGCCCTGGGCACCCACGCCAGGTACGAGCAGCGGCAAGTCACCGACTATCTCGCGCACCCGGCGCAATTCGGCGGGTTGAGTTGCGCCCACGACGAGCCCCACATCGGCGCGCAACGACCAATCATTTGCTGCCCGCCGAGCAATCGTTTCAAAAAGTGGCTCGGATGTGTCGTTGGTTCGCAGCGACTGCAGTTCGCCCGAGCCCGGGTTGGATGTGCGGCACAACACGATGGTGCCTCGATCACGGCGGGCAAAGAACGGCTCCAACGAGTCGGTTCCCAACCACGGGTTGACGGTGACTGCATCTGCGCCGTAGCGATCGAAGGCTTCGCGCGCATACATTTCGGCGGTGTCACCGATGTCGCCGCGTTTGGCATCCAAAATCAACACCACTTGTGGATGCTCACGGCGGATGTGTTCGCAGATCCGTTCCAGTGCACCTTCAGCGGCGTGGGCAGCGAAATAAGCAATCTGTGGTTTGAAAGCACACACCACATCACCCGTGGCATCGACGATGTCGCGGCAAAACGTTTCGATGGCGTCGGCTTGACCGTGCAAGGGTGCAGGAAATCGTGCGGGGTCAGGGTCTAATCCAACACACACGAGCGACGCGGACTTGCGCCATGATTCGCGAAGTCGCTGTGAGAACCCCACGCGTCAGTCTTCAAGCACAATCGCGCCAGTGGGGCAGAGGTCGGCCGCTTGTTGCACGACGTCGTACAGCTCGGGCCCTGGTTGATTCTTGCGAATGTGTAGGTATCCATCGTTACGAATCTCAAATACCTCGGGGGCAACTTGAGCACATGCCCCAGTCGACGCACAGAGATCAAAATTGACTGTGACTTTCACGACATCCCCCTGCGATGACGCTAGTTGAGTCATCTACAACATCTAGTCTGACTCTGCCCTCATGTTAAGAACTCTTGGCGCATTTGCGCACCTCCATCGTCGTGCCGTGGTTGCAATGTGGATTGCCATTATTGCTGTTCTGGCTGGCCTCGTCGGCACCTTCGGCAACGGGTTCTCCACTCAGTTCAACCTGCCCAACGTAGAAAGCGCCGAGGGGTTCAGTCTTCTTGAAGAACGATTCGGCTCGCAGGCCAGCGGTCGTTCAGGCACGGTGGTAGTGCAATCAACGAGCGGCCCATTCAGCGAGGCCCAGCGTCAGGCTCTCAACGAATACTTTGCTCAGCTCGATGCGCGCAGCGACATGGGGGTGGTGAGCCCATTCACTGCCGCTGGAAGTCGACAAATTGCTCCGAGTGGCGACATCGCATTTGCCAATGTGTCATTCATTGCCGAACTTGATTCGGCCGAAGAGTTCGAAGAAGTTTTTGCCGAGATGAAGGCGATTGAGCCGGTTGTCGCTGGGGTGCAAATTGAGTACGGCGGTGAAGTATTCGCCGCGTTCGAAACACCAACGTCAGAGGTGCTGGGCCTTGCATTTGCCATTGTGATTTTGATTTTTGCGTTTGGTTCGGTGTTGGCCATGGGTCTACCAATTGGTACCGCATTTGGGGGAATTGCAGCTGGAGTACTCGTTGCCACGTTGGTTTCCAATATTTTCACAATGCCCGACTTCGCCACCACGCTCGGCGTGATGATCGGCCTCGGTGTTGGCATTGACTATGCGCTTTTTATCGTGACCCGATACCGCGAGGCGCGTCAACGTGGTCGTGGCTGTGCTGCGGCAACCGTCGAAGCAATCGACACCGCCGGACGTGCGGTGCTGTTCGCCGGCACCACAGTGGTGATCTCGCTGCTCGGGATGTTGATCATGGGCGTCGGCTTCATGAACGGCTTGGCAATCGGCGCTTCGATCACGGTGTTGTTTACGATGATGGCCTCGGTCACGCTGCTGCCAGCCTTGCTGGGCTTCGTCGGTGAGCGAATTGAAGTCACACGTTGGCGCGGTGTCATTGCGGCAGGTCTGGTGGCGGTGACACTCGTCGGTGTTGGGCTCAAACAAAACCCGTTGCTGCTGGCTGCACCAGTCGCTGGGCTCGTGCTCCTCGTTGGCAGCTTCATTCCCTTCTTGCGACGCCCCTTGCCTGCCCGCCGCCACAAACCCATGCCCGAAACCATGCCCTATCGCTGGAGCCGTGCCGTGCAACGTCGCCCGTGGGTGATGTTGATTGTTGGTGTGGTGGCGCTGGGTGCAATCGCCATGCCGGTGCTCGACTTGCGCTTGGGCTTTGCCGATGAAGGCAATTATCCGACCGAGACCACAACGCGTCGCGCATACGACCTGTTGGCGACAGGCTTTGGTGCTGGCTTCAACGGACCGCTCACGTTGGTGGCCGCCGTTGATTCACCTACCCAATTGGCGGCAGCACAACAGTTGAGTGACGTCTTGGCCACGACCCCAGGTGTTGTGAGTGCCACCCCGGCCATTGCGAACGACGCGGCTGCACCCACTGCCGTGTTGTGGACGTTGTATCCCGCGGGGTCGCCCCAGTCGCAAGAAGCCGCCGACCTTGTGGCTCGGTTGCGCAATGAAGTCATACCGGCTGCCGTGGGCGAGTCGGGTTTGGGTGTGAAGGTGACGGGGAGTGTGGCAGTCAACGTCGACTTCTCTCGTTATCTTGCTGATCGTCTGCCGATATTTTTTGGCGTGGTGTTGGCGCTGTCGTTCTTGCTGTTGATGGCGGTATTTCGCTCGCTATTGGTGCCGCTCAAGGCGGTGCTGATGAACTTGTTGTCTATTGGTTCTGCGTATGGCGCAGTAGTGGCGGTGTTTCAATGGGGTTGGGGTGCATCGCTTATCGGGCTGGGTGGCAGTGCGCCAATCGATCCGTGGCTGCCGGTCATGATGTTTGCCATCGTCTTTGGCTTGTCGATGGATTACGAAGTGTTTTTGTTGTCGCGCGTCAAAGAAGAATATGACCGCACTGGTGATAATCAGTTAGCGGTTGCTGACGGGTTGGCAAAAACTGCCCGCGTGATCACGGCAGCAGCAGCAATCATGGTGGTGGTGTTCGGCAGCTTCGTGCTGGATTCGGCACGCAGCATCAAGATGTTTGGCTTTGGTCTTGCCGTCGCGGTGTTTTTGGATGCGACTGTGGTGCGCCTCGTGCTGGTGCCCGCCACGATGGAGTTGCTCGGTGACCGCAACTGGTGGCTGCCACGTTGGCTGGATCGTTTGATTCCCAAGATTGATGTCGAGGGCGCTAGCGAAGAGCTAGTTGGCAAAGAACTTGTGAGTGACGAGCGAGCTACTGACGTTGCTAGTTACTGACGTTGCTGGCGTTCAAACGCGCTGAGCACCGCCCGCAACGAAGCAGTAATCGTGCTCGGATGCACACCGACACCCCAACATGTATCGCCTGATTCGTTAGCACTTTCGATGTAGGCAACGGCGGTGGCCTCGGAGCCCTGGCTGAGGGCATGTTCCACGAAGTCCTTCACGTCGATCTTGGTGCCGAACTCGGAGCGCAACGCAGTGACAAACGCATTGATTGGGCCGTTGCCGTCACCCTGCAAGGTCATTCGAGCGCCGTTGACATCAACCTGGGCCGCAATGCTGGTGGTGCCATCACTCGAGCTGCGCAGTTCGTGGCTGACCAGGCAAAAGCGTGGCGAGCTTGGCAGATATTCGGTTTCAAACGCCTGCCACATGAAGTCGGGTGAAATCTCGGTGCCAGAGTCTTCGGTGATGTGTTGAATCGTGCGGGAAAACTCGATCTGCAAACGACGTGGCAGATCAAAGCCGTGCTCCGTTTTCATTACGTAGGCCACGCCACCCTTGCCCGACTGGCTATTTACTCGGATGACTGCTTCGTAGGTGCGCCCCACATGCTTGGGGTCAAGCGGCAAGTACGGCACTTCCCACTTTTCGTAGTTCTTTGCCAACGCATCGAGACCTTTTTTGATTGCATCTTGATGGCTGCCAGAAAATGCGGTGTACACCAAGTCGCCTGCGTAGGGCTGACGTTCGGGCACGGGCAGACGGTTGCAGTATTCAGCATCGCGACGCAGCGCGTCGATGTCACTGAGGTCAAGCATTGGGTCAACGCCGTTGACAAACAAGTTCATCGCCAAGGTGATCACGTCAACGTTGCCAGTGCGTTCACCGTTGCCAAACAAAGTGCCTTCCACACGGTCAGCACCGGCCATGACGCCGAACTCGGCGGCAGCCACGGCACAGCCGCGATCGTTGTGCGGGTGCAGTGACAAAACGATGCTGTCACGCTGTTTAATGGTGCGCCCGAACCATTCGATGACATCGCCGTAGACATTCGGCGAGTAGCACTCGACGGTGGCGGGCAGATTCAAGATCAACGGGTTCGTTGGGGTTGGCGCGATGACGTCCATGACTGCTTCGCAGATTGCCACCGCAAACTCGGGCTCGGCCAGGGTGAAGCTTTCGGGCGAGTATTCATAGCGCACGCGGGTGCCAGCCACTGTGGGTTCAAGCGATCGACAAAGACTGGCTGCATCGACGGCAATTTTCGTGACTCCGACTTGGTCGAGACCGAATACCACCCGACGCTGTAGTGGGTTGACCGAGTTGTAGAAGTGAACGATGGCTTGTTTTGCGCCGCGGATGCTTTCGTACGTGCGACGAATTAGTTCGGGGCGGGACTGCACGAGCACCTGAATAGTCACATCGTCAGGGATGAGATCGTGCTCAATGATGTGGCGCACGAAATCGAAATCGGGTTGACTGGCCGAAGGGAACCCCACCTCGATTTCTTTGAAGCCCATCCGTACCAAAGTCTTGAACATCCGCAGTTTGCGCTCCGGATCCATGGGGTCGATCAATGCTTGGTTGCCATCGCGCAGATCCACTGAGCACCACAGGGGAGCTTGCGTAATGACGCGATTCGGCCACGTGCGATCGGCCAAGACGAGCGGCACGTATGTGGCGTATTTTTCGAATGGCATGCGTTGTGGGTTGCTTGGTTGTGGAGCCATGGTGTTGTCGTTTCGGGTGAGTGTTGTGGTGACAGACTTGTTGAACCGGGTAAAAGAAAAACTCCCGGCCTGTGGCTCGGGAGTGGTCGCGACGTCGACTAATTGCGGCCGACGCCGCTAGGTAAGTAGGAGGGTGGTGTTGCTGGGAACACTGTTACTGATGGTGTCGCTGAGCATCACGATGGTCAGCGTATCGGTCTGCCGCGCGGGCTGCGTTAGACCGCGCGTGGTGTGGGCACGATGAAGTTGGCGAACTGCCATGGATCAGCCGGGTCGAGCCGGGTGGGGCCGTTACCAAAACCTGGGAAGAGATCGTTGCGATTCATGAGTGGATCCCAATCAACCGGCCCCGACTGAAAAGTGCCGAGGTAGGGGTAGGCAACCTTCAAGACTTCTTCATGGGGCAAGTCATCAGGCACGCGCACGCCGCCGTTGGGGTTGTTGAACATCCAGCACGTGGCAGCCACGACTGACGCAGCAACCTGCAGGGTGGTGGCACTCTGATTCGGCAGGATTGCCCGTGCTTCGTCGATGCTGAGGAGCGAACCAGTCCACCACGACTTGTAATCGTGGCCCATCAGCAACACACCGAGTTCGTCGCGACCAGATTCGATCTCGTTATTCAAGATGCGCTGTTGTGACTGCATCTTCCAATTACGCATGCGAAGTTCTTGCACGCTCATGATTGCGGCATCGGTAGGGCAGTACGAGTAGTGAACGGTCGGGCGATACTTGGCCGAGCCGTCGTCATTCCACACCGTGAGGTGGTCGCTCATGGTGTAGGCCTCGCCGTGGCGGATGACCATGCCGAGAATCTCGCCACACGGCACCCACGAGCGCACCCAGGTTTCCATTCCTGGTTGGGCAAGTGCGATCTGGTTGCATGGGCCGTCGTCGTCGTGCACGTGCGCGTTGTGCGGCAGCCATCGTTCGTGGGTACCCCAACCCATTTCGGCCGGGGCCACGCCTTCTTCGTAAAATCCTTCAATTGACCAAGTGTTGACAAACTCATCGACGCGCTTGGGTGTGCTGGTGATCTGAGTGTCACGCTCACTGATGTGAATCACTTTCGTGCCAGTCAACATTGCCAACGTGTTGTAGCGACCTTCGGCCAAGGCTCCTTCGATGAACTTGGCACGGTCACCGGCTTTTTTGTCCTTGAGCAGCGCCGTGGCAATCTCGCCGAGTGCGCGTTTGGCGAAGTGGCTCACTAGCCCAGGGTTGGCACCGTGCTCGAGCACAGCTGACGGACCGTCGTTGTCGGGCCACGATTCGATCAGGCGCCGAATGTTTTGGTGTCGCACGTACAAGGTGCGCTCCAGCGGCGGCGTGTTGTGCATGTCGTAGTACGGATCCCACAGTTCCACGCTGGTGTTGAGGTAGCGCACGCCATGGTCGCGACACCAGGTGAGGATGGTGGGGCAGTCAATGTTCCACGCCAAATCCAAGATGAGGTCACCAGCACCAACACGCGCCGAGAGGAATTCGTCAAGGTTGTCTTGTGTAACGCGCCCGACTTCGTAGTTGACGCCGTCGGCGATGGATTCAGCAATGCGATGGCGATTGTCGACAAAGTCAACAACGGTGATGCTCGATGGCGCGAGTTGCACGTCGCGAACCAGCATTGGCACGGCGGCTTGGGCCACCGAACCACAGCCCAAAATCAGTACCCGCGCTGGGCGATGGGTGCCGACCCGTGAAAGATCAATCGTCACGAACGGCGACGCGACTTACGAGAACGGCTTGCAGCAGCAGGTGTGGCCAGCATCGTTTGCAATGATGCTTCGAACACGGTTTCGGAAGGAATCAATGTGGCTTGCCAGTCATAGGTCGCACCTTTGCGACCGCTACACACATCGTGCATCACCACAGCCCGGTTGCCCGTTGGCTGGGTGTTCGTCGTGTTGCTCATGTGTGCACCTCCTCTGGGTTGTAACCAATCTCGTGTTAAAACCAACTGCGTGTCAGTACCGACTGTGTGTCAATACCGAAGTAGCACCATAGCGAGAAACGCTGTCAGTGGCTACTGTCTGACTTGTCAGCCGATACTGACTCACGAGTCAGTATCGCGTTCCGGGGTTCGCGAGGGTGATTGCCAGCCCCGCAAGTAGCGTGACCGTCAAGATGACAGCTACTACCGAGTTTGCTGCCCTCGGAGTACCGCCACATGTAGATGCTGGTCTGGCTGCCGCGGGTTTTACCAAACCATTTGCGATTCAAACCGAGGCGATTCCCGTGGCCTTGACCGGTGCCGACCTCTGTGGTCGGGCCCGCACTGGTTCGGGCAAGACGCTGGCATTTGGTGTGCCGATGCTCTCGCGCATCGATGCGGCGGGGCGCCCGCGGGCACCCCGTGGGCTGGTGTTGGTGCCGACGCGCGAGTTGGCGCTGCAAGTAGCCGAGGTGCTTGAGCCGATTGGTCGCCCATGTGCACGCCGGGTGTTGGCGGTGTATGGCGGTGCCTCACGTGATGACCAGATCGACAGTTTGGCGGGCGGCATCGAAGTGGTGGTGGCCACACCGTTGCGACTCATCGACTTGATGAAGGCCAATGAGTTGACCTTGTCGGACATTCAAGTTGTGGTCATCGACGAAGCCGATCGGATGGCCGATGAAGGCTTCATGCCCCAAGTGGAATGGGTGCTGCGGCATGTGACTGGCGCTCATCAAACGATGCTGTTTTCCGCGACTCTTGATGGCCAAGTTGGCAACCTGGTGCGTCGCTATATGAACGACCCGCGCGAGGTGTCGATTGATACTCCAACCGCCACCGTTGGCACCATGAGTCATCTCTTTTTGGCCGTGCACCGCATGGACAAAGATCGGGTGATTACCGCACTCGCTGCTGGTGCTGGCAAAACGGTGGTGTTTTGCGATACGAAACGTCTGTGCGACAAGGTGGCCGACTCGCTGCAGGATCTGCATGTCAAAGCCTCGGCTCTGCACGGTGACATGTCGCAGGCTGCCCGCGAGCGTTCGCTGGCAAAGTTTGCCGAGGGCAGCCTCAACGTGTTGGTGGCCACCGATGTGGCTGCCCGTGGAATCGACATCGACGATGTTGCCGCTGTGGTGCACTACGAACCCCCGATGGATGTAAAGACGTACCTGCATCGTTCTGGCCGAACGGCTCGTGCTGGTCGCGATGGTTGGGCAGTGACCCTGGCGGAATACAACCAGCACACAACGTGTCGAATCATTCAGCGGGGTTTGCGACTCGAGCCGCAGCCACCCATTGAGGTGTTTTCTAACGACAAGCGACTGGCCAATCTGGCGTCGTTTCTGACGCCGATTATTGCTTAGCGCGTCAACAGCCAGCTGGGCCGGCGACGTTCGTAGTCGCCGATATCGGCATCGCGCCCCATGGTGATGCTGATGTCATCCAAACCATTGACAAACCGTTGCTGGGACGCAGCATCAAGCACGAATGCATGGCGGGCACCTGTCGCTGGCACTTCAACCACGAGGCGCTCGACGTCCACCGTAATTTCCACATTGGCGTCGGCCTCGATTGCAGCCCAGAGTGATTCGACGATGTCGGCAGCCAGGGTTACGGGCACGAGACCATTTTTGGTGCAGTTGTTGCGAAAGATGTCGCTGAAGCTCGGCGCAATCACCACATCAAAGCCGTACTGTTGCAGCGCCCACACCGCATGTTCGCGAGATGAACCCACCCCGAAACTGGGGCCCGCCACGAGAATGCTGGCGCCGGCGTATCGCTCGTCGTTGAGTACGAAGTTGCGATCATCGCGCCATGTGGCGAATAAGCCCTTGTCGAAACCGGTTCGCTCCACCCGTTTCAACCATTCGGCGGGGATGATTTGGTCGGTGTCCACGTCGCTGCGCTTGAGCGGCACCGCGCGACCAGAAACAACGCGCACCTGTTTCATTGCAAATCACACTTCATTGCAGATCACCCTTCATTGCAAATCACTTGGTGTGGCGAAGTGCCCGAGCACTGCGGTGGCTGCTGCCACGCCTGGCGATACCAGGTGGGTGCGCCCACCGCGGCCTTGGCGGCCTTCAAAGTTGCGGTTGCTGGTGCTCGCGGCGCGTTCTTGGGGCGCCAATTTGTCGGGGTTCATTGCCAAGCACATCGAACACCCTGGTTCGCGCCAGTCGAATCCGGCGTCGATAAAGATGCGATCCAAACCTTCTTGTTCGGCCTGCAGTTTTACTGCATGACTACCCGGCACCACCATCGCCCGTTTGACTTTCACTCGGCGTCCTCGGGCTACGTCGGCGGCGGCGCGCAAATCTTCGATGCGGCTGTTGGTGCACGAGCCGATGAACACGGTGTCAACAGCGATGTCACGAATGCGAGTGCCGGCCGCCAGACCCATGTAGTCAAGAGCGCGGGCCACGGTGTCGCGGGCAGTGGCGTCGCTCAATTCGTCGAGCAAAGGAACGTGACCATCAATCGATACCACTTGGGCGGGGTTGGTGCCCCACGTGACGTGTGGGGTAAGCGTTGCTGCATCAATTTCGACGCTTTTGTCAAACTCTGCGCCGTCGTCGGTGCGCAGGTTGCGCCAATCGGCGAGTGCTGCCTGCCAAGCCGCGCCGCGCGGTGCATGAGCGCGGCCTTCTAGGTAGGCGAAAGTGGTTTCATCCGGCGCCACCAGTCCAGCGCGTGCCCCGGCCTCGATCGACATGTTGCAGATCGTCATGCGCCCTTCCATCGACAACGCGCGAATCGCTGAACCGCGGTACTCGATGACATGGCCGATGCCGCCGCCCGTGCCGATGCGCCCGATGATGGCCAAGATGATGTCTTTGGCGGTGACGCCCGCGGGCAATGCGCCTTCGACGGAGACGCTCATCCACTTGGGGCGTGACTGAGGAAGTGTCTGTGTTGCCAACACGTGTTCGACCTCGGAAGTGCCGATGCCAAAGGCGAGCGCGCCGAACGCGCCGTGAGTTGCCGTGTGGCTATCGCCGCAGACGATGGTCATGCCCGGCAGCGTGCGGCCTTGTTCGGGCCCGATGACGTGCACGATGCCCTGCCCAGCGTCACCCATTTTGTAGAGCGTGATTCCGAACTCGGCGGCGTTCTTGCGCATGACATCGAGTTGTTTGGCTGAAATTGGGTCGGCTACGGGCAGATGGATGTCTTTGGTTGGCACGTTGTGATCTTCGGTGGCAACGGTGAGATCAGGGCGACGCACTTTGCGGCTGTTGATACGCAGACCATCGAATGCTTGCGGGCTGGTTACTTCGTGCACCAGATGCAAATCGATGTAGAGCAATTCGTCGCCATTGTCATCGCGATGAACGACGTGGCGGTCCCACACTTTTTGCGGAAGGGTCAGCGGCTTCACACGTCTATTCTGCCTGCCGATTGGCACGGCGACGAGGGTGCCCCAAAACTTTCTTGCACATCCAGCGGGTGGGCTGCACACAACTGGGCATGAACACTCCAACTATTACCCCAGTCACCCTGGCCACCTGCGTCGAGCACAGCCTCAATTTGTCGCTATCAGGTTTCGACCTGAAACGGGCGCGTCTGTATGGCATCAACATCGTCGATGCCGGGGGCATCGAAAACAACCTCGATGGGGCATTGCGCATTTCGTTCCTGGCTGAACATGGCGATGTGTATGAGTTGCTCGATGCTCGCGGCAGCTCGATTGCTCGCATGTTTGATGCGGCGGCAGTGTTGACCTGCGGCTGGGCAGCACCAGTTGATGATGGCGGGGATGACGACATGCCCCCGAGTTTGCACCCGCGCCGTCGCCGCGTGCGCCTGGTGGTGGTCGTTGGTGATGCTGGTGTTGGTTCGGTGTTGCGATTTGCCGACACGCCCGATGAGATCATCACCGACCCGGGCAATGCCAAAGGTTCACTCGCCGATGCTGTCGAACAGTTGTGGCGCGATGCGATTCAAGCCACCGACGAGCAATGATGCCCTTAGGCAACGCTGGCGTGTCGCACCACTTGTTGGCAGGCGTCGATCAACAGCGGCACAAAGCGGTCCTGGGCGGCAAAGACGGCGTCGTGACCAGCCTCGATGTGATGCGTCACCGTCGGCGTGCCAAACGTGGACGCGAGCTCCATCTGGCGTTGCAGCGGCACGACTTGGTCTTTGGTTGTCATGATCATTGCTGCTGGCACGGCGAGTTCGCCCAGCCAGGGTCGCGAATCAAACGAGCCGATTTCGCTGCCGGCTTCCAGCACATGTCGCCAGTCGTGACTGGCAATTTGTCGCGCAGCCCAATCCGCCAACGAATGTGTTTTGCGCTGCAAGTAGACCTGCTCGGTCACCCACGACCGTGCCTGAGCAGTCGTCAGCCGCGACAATCGTGCCAAACCTGTCAGGCCGAGGAAGTTGAGTCGCTCGTCGCGTGAAGATGCAAAGTATCCGGCGGTGGCGGCGAGCACCAGCCCGCGAGTGCGGGCCTCGTGGCGCAAGGCAACGAGCTGCGCGATTGCGCCACCCATCGAATATCCAACGGGGATAAACGTGTTGACCCCAAACACATCGGCAATGGCTGCCACGTCGTCGGCGCAGTCAGTCAATCGAAAGCCACCATTGGGGCGAATGCCACGCCCGTGACCCCGATGATCGGGGGCGAGCACGCGAAAGTGTTCACCAAGCGGGGCAAAGCAGGTGAACCAGTTGAGATCTGCTGTTGCCGTCCAGCCGTGCAACAAAATCACTGTCGGCGCACCCGGTGGGCCGGCAACTTCGCGCACGAACGTGCGGCCGCGGCCGGTGAGCTCGACTTCGTGTCCGACTGGAAAGCCGTCGCGTGCAGCGTGGGTGTGAACGATCATGTCAACTGCTGGCTTCGACGTGCACCACACTTACGGTCAATGTGCCATTGGGGGCATCGTAAGTAACCGACGTGCCTGCTTTGGCCCCCAGCAAGGCTGCGCCCAACGGGGAGGTGGGGCTCATCACACTGACTGACGCATCGTCGGGTTGTTCTTCCATGTGGCCGATGAGATAGCGCTCGGCTTGGCTCGGCGCGTCGCCTTTGTAGAGCACCGTCACGGTGCAGCCGATGACCACACTGCCGTCATCGACGACCTCAACAAGTTCGTGGTTTTCCAAGATGGATTCAATTTGGCGGATGCGCCCTTCCATGTGGCCTTGGTCGTCTTTGGCGGCGTGATAGTCGCCATTTTCTTTGAGGTCGCCCATCTCGCGCGCCCGGCCGATGCGGGCTGCGACTTCGATTCGCCCGCGCGTAGTGAGGTCAAGGTGTTCTGCCTGTAAACGCTCAAGGGCCACGCGCGAAAGTCGGTGCGTCGGCATACCGTCAGGTTATCCATAGCCTGAATGAGGTGAAGAGCACAGCGCCGCGCGTCACGCATCGTGTGGCGGTCATCGGGGGCGATGGAATCGGCCCCGAAGTAATCGCCGAGGCACTCAAAGTGGTGCGCGCCGGTGGAGTGGAACTGGACACCACGTTCTTTGATCTCGGCGGTGCGCGCTACTTGCGCGACGGTGAAGTGTTGAGCGACGACACGCTGGCTGCGCTGCGCGACTTTGATGTGATTTTGCTCGGTGCCGTGGGCACACCTGGAGTGCCACCAGGTGTAATCGAACGGGGCTTGTTGTTGAAGTTGCGTTTCAGTTTGGATCTGTACATCAATCAGCGACCATTTACCGGCACCGCACCAGGGCATACCCAGCCGCACAGCTTTGTGGTGATTCGCGAAAACACCGAAGGCTCGTACGCCGGTGAAGGTGGAGTATTGCGTAAAGGAACCGTGCACGAGGTTGCCACGCAAGGCAGTGTGAACACACGGTTCGGAGTCGAGCGTTGCATTCGTTATGCATTCGAACTGGCAGCACAACGTGAACGCAAACATGTGACGCTGGTGCACAAGACGAACGTGCTCACGTTTGCCGGCGACTTGTGGCAGCGCACGTTCGATGCGGTGGCGACGGAGTTTCCACAAGTTGGTGTTGCCTACAACCATGTGGATGCCGCTTGCATTTATTTCGTCCAAGATCCGCATCGCTATGACGTGATTGTGACCGACAATTTGTTCGGCGACATTCTCACCGACCTCGGTGGGGCAGTAAGCGGTGGAATCGGTTTGGCTTCGTCGGCCAATCTCAACCCGGCGCGCACTGGCCCGTCACTGTTTGAACCTGTGCACGGCTCGGCCCCGGACATCGCCGGCAAGGGTGTGGCCAACCCACTCGCAGCAATTTTGTCGGCGGCACTCATGCTCGATCACCTTGGCGAATCAGCCGCTGCCGATGCCATTCGGGCAGCGTGTGTTGCGCCCGTGAGTGGCTCGACGATTGCAGTTGGTGATGAAATCTGTCGTCGGTTGCAGGGCAACAGATAGCGTAAATACGGACAACCAAGGAGTCACGATGCCGATCACGACGACGCCAAAGATCTGGATGAATGGAGCCCTCGTTGATTGGGCTGACGCCCAGGTGCATGTGCTCACGCACACGCTGCATTACGGCACGGGCGTGTTTGAGGGCATTCGGGCCTATGAAACCGACAAAGGCCCAGCTGTTTTTCGTCTCACCGAGCACATCGAGCGTCTGCACAACAGCGCCAAAATCCTGGGCATGCCGATGCCGTACTCGGTTGAAGAATTAGTCGAAGCCACCAAGGCCACGGTGCGTTCCACCGGGTTGCCAGCGTGTTACGTGCGACCGTTGGCGTATTACGGCTACGGCGAGATGGGCTTGAACACCTTGCCGTGCAAAGTGGATGTCGCCATCGCCTGCTGGCCATGGGGGGCATACCTCGGTGATGATGCAGTGGAAAAAGGTGTGCGCATGAAGATTTCTTCATGGACACGCCACGACCACAACACGATGCCGCCGGCGGCCAAGACCGTTGGTAACTATGTGAACTCGTCACTCGCCAAAGTCGAAGCATTGAAAGCCGGCTATGACGAAGCAATCATGCTGGCACCCAACGGCTTGGTTGCCGAGTGCACCGGTGAAAACATCTTTGCGGTGCGCAACGGAGTAATCCTCACCCCGCCATTGTCGGCTGGCGCACTCGAAGGCATCACCCAAAACAGCGTGATGACCATTGCCCGCGATCTGGGCTATGACATTCGAGTTGACAATATTGCGCGCAGCGATCTGTACATCGCCGAAGAAATCTTTGCTTGTGGCACCGCTGCCGAAGTGGGTTCGGTGCGTTCGGTCGACGAGCGCGAGATTCCTTGCCCAGGGCCAAAGACGCGAGCCATCGCGGCAATGTATGCCCGCGCCGTACGTGGCCAAGAAAAGAAGTACCTCCACTGGTGTGAGTTCGTCAACTAGCGACATGGCTGCCCGCTTCGTGCTTCCTGCGAATCAAGTTGAGGTGTTTGACACCACCTTGCGCGATGGCATGCAAGTTGAAGGTGTGTCAGCCAGCGTCGTCGACAAATTGCGCATCGCTGAGCAACTCGATCATCTGGGCGTGCATTACATCGAAGGCGGCTGGCCGGGTGCCAACCCCAAAGACGAAGAGTTTTTTGCCCGCGCCAAGACCGAGCTGAAATTGACCACGTCGATGTTGGTGGCCTTTGGCAGCACGCGTCGCCCAGCCGGCAAGGTTGACGACGACGCCACGCTGCGCAACTTGATCAACGCCGAAACCCAAGCGGTGTGCATTGTGGCCAAGAGCTGGGATTACCACGTCGAAACGGCCCTGCAAACCACGCTCGTTGAAGGCGTGGCAATGGTGGCCGACTCGGTGAAATTTCTTGACGGCCATGGCCGCATGGTGATGGTTGACCTCGAGCACTTCTTTGATGGCTTCAAGCACAACAAAGAGTTCACCTTGCGTGTTCTCGAAGCAGCAGTGGTGAACGGTGCGACCCATTTGGTGTTGTGCGATACCAACGGCGGCTCGCTGCCCCACGAAATTGAAGCAACCGTGGCCGAAGTGGCGCGCCATGTTGGCAGTGACGCCATCATCGGTATCCACTGTCACGACGACACGGGTTGTGCGGTGGCCAACTCACTCGCTGCGGTGCGAGCAGGTGCACGCCACGTGCAAGGCACACTCAACGGTTTGGGCGAGCGCACTGGCAATACCAACCTCACCACCATCATCCCGAACCTGCAACTCAAGATGGGCTTTGACTGCCTGCCCGAGGGTCGCCTCGAGCGTTTGACGGCGGTGAGCAATCATGTGGCTGAAGTATTGAATCGCCCGCTCAACCCGCAGGCACCATATGTGGGCATGTCGGCATTTGCCCACAAGGCGGGCTTGCACGTGTCGGCAATCGTGCGCGCCAAAGACGCCTACGAACACGTTTCGCCCGAATTGGTTGGCAACGGCACACGTTTCTTGGTGTCAGAAATGGCCGGGCGCGCCACCATCGCAATGAAAGCACAAGAGCTCGGGCTGCAAGCCGACGGGGCAGTGCTGAGCACCATCTTGGATGAGTTGAAGCGACTGGAGTTCGAGGGCTACCACTTCGAAGCGGCTGATGCCTCACTTGAGTTGTTGATGCGTCGCGCCACCGGATGGGAGCAAGAGTTCTTCAACGTGGAGTCAATGCGTGTTATTACCGACGAGTCAACGAGTGGTTCGTTCACCACCGAGGCGACCGTCAAGGTGTGGATGGGCGAAGAGCGCGAAGTGCACACCGCCGAAGGCAACGGCCCGGTCAATGCAATCGACACTGCGTTGCGAGCGTGCTTGGCCAAGAAGTTTCCGCAGTTATCGCGTGTACACCTCACTGACTACAAAGTGCGCATTTTGGATTCGTCATCAGCGACCGGTGCCGTGACCCGTGTGTTGATTGATGCCACCGACGGCGATCGCACGTGGACCACCATCGGTGTGTCGCCGAACATCATCGAAGCCTCATGGCGAGCCCTCGAAGAGTCCATCGTCTATGGCTTGTTGCATCTCGCCTAAGTAACGCCAAACCCCAGCAATTACTGCCCTGAGTGGGGCGAACACCTGTTCGCTATGGTGTGGGGGTGGCTACTGACCTTCGTTCTCATCTCGGCACGCCAGTGGTGCGTGCTCCATTGCCGATTGCGCCGTCGTTTACACCGTTGTTCGTCGACGGTGGGCTGGTGCGTGGTCGTACCGTGGCGTGCACGGGCGATGCCGCACTCAGTACGGCGTTGGCATTGTCGGCGTCGGCGACGTGCCTTGGTTCGTGGTTGGCGGTCATCGGTGTGCCTCAACTTGGTGTTGGTGCTGCAATCGAAGCCGGTGTCGCCATCGAGCGCATCGTGCTCGCCCAACCGCCGCGCGCCAGCCGTGAATGGGTGGCCACGGTGGCTGCCTTGGTTGAAGGTTTTGATGTGCTCATCGTTGCGCCACCTACATCACTCAGTGCCCACGATGCACGGCGCTTGCAAACCCGGGTTGCTGCCCGCCAGTCGGTGTTGATGGTGGTGCACCTACCGCCGCCGCTGGCACCACATACTCGGCTTGCACCGCAAGTGTTCGGTGCCGATCTCGACGTACGTGCCGACACCGTTGCCTGGTCAGGCATCGAACAAGGCGGCTCACATATCACGCAACGCATGGTGCATGTGCGCGTGTCTGGTCGCCGGTGTGCCTCACCGCGTGAAGCCACGATTGATTTGTCATGCGCGACGAACCAACGCGTGTCGTAGTCGTCCAGTTTCCGAACTGGTCGTTGCTGGCAGCAGCCCTTGGTCGTTGTGCACGTAGCGCATTCGAACCAATCGTGCGGGTGGTGGTGGCCCATGTGCCGCTCGTCGAAGTCACAGCCCCGGGCATCATCATGTTTGCTACGCGTGGCCCCTCGCGATACGCCGGTGGCGACACGCCACTGGCCGCACTCGTGCACACGGCAGTAGCCGACGCGTTGCGCGCAGTGATAGACGGTGTTCATCAACATGCCCAAACACACGCTGGTTTTGGCATCGGTGTTGCTGATGGTCGCTTGGCTGCAGCCATTGCCGCACGCCACAGCATGCAGACGTCAGCACCCGTTGTGGTGCCGTCAGGTGCGGCGCACCGTTGGCTGGCCGATGCATCGGTGCGTGCACTTGTCGAATGTGTCGACGTCATCGGCGCGGTGGGTGCTGGTGTGCCAGACACTGCCGACGTGTCGTCGTATCGCGATGTGGTGTCGCTCCTTGAGCGCTTGGGTTTGTATCGCTTCGGGGATGTGGCGGCCTTGCGCGAAGCCGACCTGATTGCGCGGTTCGGTGCATTTGGTCGTGATTTGTCGCGGTTGGCGCGCGGGCTTGATCGTCATCCACCGTTGACTGCGCCGGCTCCGCCTGATCGCGTATGCATGCGGCAGTTTGATGCGCCTGTCGAATCACGTGATGCAGTCGTGGCAACAGCAGACGAGCTCGCCGTTGGTCTCACCGATCATCTTGCAGCACACGGGTTGGTGGCGGTGCGTGTGCATGTGCTGATCGAATCCGACCATGGTGAACGCAGTGAACGCATGTGGTATCGCGCCGACGGCCTTGGCGCGCGCGCCATCGTCGAAAGTGTGCGCTGGCAACTTGATGCATGGATCCAGCACGATGCGCCGACGAGTGGTGTCGTGGCAGTGCGCTTGTCGCCCGAACAAGTGATTGCCAATACAGGCCGCCAGGCAACGTTGTGGGGTGGTGAGCGCGACGGTGATCGCCACGCTCAGCGCGCGATTCGGCGAGTGGCCGATGTGAATGGTGCCGATTCGGTAACAGTGCCGGCGTGGCGTGGTGGTCGAGACCCAGCGCGAATGTTTGAGTTCGTACGCAGTGACGCCGTTGATCTCGAGCGTCGTGTGGTGAGTGGTGTCGACGCAGCAGTCGGCTGGCGCGGCGCGGTGCCGTCGCCAGCACCATCGCTGGTGTTTGATACGAGTGAGTTGTCGAATGGTGCCCCAGAAATTGCAGTGTTGGATGCCCACCAGCGCCCATTGGTGGTCAACGCGCGTCATGCGATGAGTGCCGAACCAGCGCGGGTGCTCATCAACAATGTGGTCTACGACGTGGTGGCGTGGGCCGGGCCGTGGCCGGTGGAAGAGTGCTGGTGGGACCAGCGTCGGGCGCGACGCACCGTGCGTTTGCAATTGTTGGTGCGCGACGTGGGCTCGTTGTCTGTTACTCGGGCGATGATTGCCGTGCTTGAGCGCAGCGTGTGGCGACTTGCTGCGTGGTATGCCTGACCTGTACGCACTACCTTGAGTGTTTGTGCCTGCTGTTCATCCGCGCGATATCGAGTTGGTGGATGCGTTGTGTGCGCACTTTCGCGCTGCCACACCAGTTGATGATCGCGAGCGCGAATCGATAGACGAGTTTTTGAACGTGGTGCCACAACTTGTGGCACCGTTCAGCGAGCAAGCCGATATTCGTCATGTGACTGCTTCGGCATTTGTGGTTGGTCGCCGTGGTGTCGTGTTGCATCTGCACAAACGGCTGAACATGTGGTTGCAGCCTGGTGGTCACATTGACGACGGTGAACATCCGCGTGATGCAGCCGTGCGCGAGTCGCACGAAGAGTTGGGCCTGGCAGTCACTCATCCACCCGACGGGGCATTGCTCATGCATGTGGACGTGCACCCTGGGCCGCGTGGGCATCGACACTTTGACCTGCGATATTTGTTGCTCGCCGGCGACGACGACCCGCAGCCTGGTGCCGACGAAAGCCCCCATGCGCGTTGGTTTTTGCCCGATGAGGCATTCGCCGTAGCCGACCCTGGGTTGCGGGGTGGGCTTGCTGTGGCCCTACGAACATATGTTCGCTATCGTGAGTGAGTGTCGCCACCGAGTGAATATGCCGAGCTGCATTGCCGATCACAGTTTTCGTTTTTACACGGTGCATCATCGCCCGAGCGGCTGGTCGAGGTGGCAGACGAACTTGGGTTGAGCGCCCTTGCCCTCACAGATCGCAACGGTTTATATGGCGTCGTGCGCTTTGCCCAAGCCGCACGCGAAGTGGAGATGCGCACGGTGTTTGGCGCCGAAGTGTCGTGTGCCGCCAGCGATCTGGTGGTGATTGCCGAAGGGCCATCGGGTTATGTGGCGTTATCACAAGCGCTTACTGATGGCCAGATGCGTGGCGTCAAGTCACACCCCGTGTTTGATGTGGCATCACTTGCCGAGCGGGTACGTGGTCAATGTTTCGTGCTCACTGGTGCCCACGATGGCCCGCTTGCTCGTGCGTTGCACACCGATGGCCCGCGTGCTGCGCGTCGTTCGCTCGAGTTGCTTGTCGAAGCATTCGGACGCGACCGAGTGTTGGTCGAAGTGTGGAATCACAGCGACCCGCTTGATGTGTGGCGTAACGATGCGTTGGTGGGTGTTG
>JBILFO010000078.1:0-7770 GCA_044351505.1 Ilumatobacteraceae bacterium | reverse complement strand
TCGCGGGGTGACAGTGCATCGTGTGGATTGTGCCAACGCATTGTCGTTGATGAGCGAACAGTCGGCACGCATTATCGACGTGGAATGGGCGGGGCTGTCGGCTGACGATACTTTCGTGGCTGCTGTCGAAGTGGTGGCCCTTGACCGCACACGGCTGTTGCGCGATGTCGCCAACGCCCTGTCGGATCAGCGCGTCAACATCGTTTCGTGCACTACCCAAACCGGGTCAGACCGTGTGGCAAGGATGCGATTCGAGTTCGAGTTCTCTGACCCCAACCATCTGCAGGCGATGTTGCGCATCATCAAGAACATCGATGGTGTGTATGACGCATACCGCTTGTTGCCTGGTGCACCAGATACAGCGGATATCGGTTCTTCGCATCCATCTGCGAACTAACCTTGGCTCGTGCCATCGTTTGCTACCAGCCCAGGCACCCGTGACATCCTTGCCCCAGATGCCCCGCGATGGCGGCAATTCCAACAAACGTTTGCCGACGTCGTCGAGTTAGCGGGTTTTGCGCACATCATTCCGCCAATGTTTGAAGATCTCGGAGTGTTTTTGCGAGTGGGCGAGACCACGGAAATTGTTACCAAAGAAATGTATGACTTTGAGGACAAAGGTGGCCGCCGAGTGGCGTTGCGGCCCGAGCAAACTGCCAGTGTTTGTCGGGCATTCGTAGAACATCGACCGGTCACGCCGTGGAAAGTGTGGTACGCCGGCCCAAATTTTCGCTACGAAAAACCACAGCAGGGTCGCTATCGCCAGTTTGATCAAGTAGGTATCGAGGTGCTGGGTGTCGACGACCCGCAACTCGACGCCGAAGTCATTGGTTTGGCCGTCGAGTTTTATCGTCGCCTCGGTTTGCAAGGTGTGCAGTTGTCGGTGAACTCACTCGGTGATTCGGGTGATCGCGACCGTTACGCAGTTGCTTTGCGCACGCACTTTTCGGCCAACATCGACGCACTGTCGGTTGAAAGTCGCGCCACGCTCGAGCGCAATCCACTACGAGTGCTTGACAGCAAACGCAAAGAGGACGCCGCATTGATTGCTGCAGCCCCAAAGATGGCAGATCACCTGAGCGATGAGGCTGCTGCCCATTTCGTGGATGTGCAATCGGCACTGCTGTCAGCTGGGGTTGGCTTCATCGTTGACGATCGATTGGTGCGCGGTCTGGATTACTACCGGCGCACCACTTTTGAATTTGTATCCACGGCACTGTCGGCAGCGCATGTTGCAATCGGTGGCGGTGGTCGTTACGACGGCTTGGTCGCCGAACTCGGAGGGCCAGACACACCAGGCATCGGCTTTGCACTTGGGCTGGACCGCACTCTCTTGGCTTGCGATGCCGAAGGCGTGTTTGCGCCGCCGCCTGGGCGGGTCGATGTATTCGTAGTCGACGCCACGGGTGGCACACATGCCGGTGCAGTGTGCGCCGAATTGCGCGCCGCGGGCATCGGCACCGATCGTGCCTATGACGCCCGCAGCATGAAGGCACAAATGAAATCCGCAGATCGCGCCGGAGCCCGGTTGGCAATCATCATCGGTGAAGATGAAGCAGCAGCCAAGACTGCGATCATCCGTACTATGGAGGGTGGTTCGCAACACATCGTGCAACGAGATGCTCTCATTGCACAAGTGCGCCAAGCATTGCACGGCTAACTTGTAAGACCACATCTGTATGACCACATCCACCACCCTGCGCACCCACCTCTGTGGCGAACTCAATGCATCCAATGTCGGTGCCACGGTGACCTTGGCAGGTTGGGTGTCTCGCCGTCGCGAGCATGGCGACAAACTCGCATTCATCGATCTGCGTGACTTCTCGGGTGTCACACAGTGTGTTATCGACGATGGGGCTGATGCTCGCAGCGAATGGGTCGTGCAGATCACTGGCACGGTGACGGCGCGCCCAGCCGGAACGATAAACGCCAACTTGCCGACCGGTGAAGTAGAGCTCACCAATTGCACGCTGACGGTGTTGAATGCAGCAGAACCGCCGCCGTTTCCCATTGATCAGCGCGCCGATGATGTTGACGAAAACATTCGATTGAAGTTCCGATATCTCGACGTGCGTCGCGAACGCATGCAACGCAACCTGCGCTTGCGGGCCAGCGTCAACTCTGCCATTCGCACGGCGATGGAAACTCAGGGTTTCGTTGAAGTCGAAACCCCACTGCTCATGCCGTCGACACCTGAAGGTGCGCGCGAGTTTTTGGTGCCTTCGCGCAAGGAACCTGGTTCGTTCTACGCCTTGCCGCAATCGCCACAGTTGTGGAAACAGCTGCTCATGGTCGCAGGCATGGATCGCTACTATCAAATCGCTCGTTGTTTGCGTGACGAAGATCTTCGCGCTGATCGTCAGTATGAGTTCACTCAACTCGACGCCGAGATGAGCTTCGTCGACAAAGAAGACGTCTTAAGCGCCATCTCCCAGGCGGTGTTGGCCGCAGCCCATGCGGCCACGGGTGTCACACCACCGCCGATTGAACAAATTACCTGGCACGATGCCATGAATCGTTTTGGCTCAGACAAGCCCGACTTGCGGTTTGGGCTCGAGCTCGTTGAGCTCACCGCGGTGTTCGCCGCCACCGAATTCAAAGCCTTCGCTACGGCCGGATCGATCAAGGGGCTGTGCGTCGATGCCGCCACGTATCCCGAGGCTGCTGCGATGGGTCGCAACAAACTCGACCAACTCACCGATCGGGCCAAGCAAAGTGGGGCTAAGGGCTTGGTGTGGATGAAAGTTGGCGACGGTGGGGCACTCGAGTCGCCGGTGGCCAAGTTTCTCTCCGATGCTGAAAAGTCGGCGCTCGTTGCAGCCCTCGGCGCAACCACTGGTGACTTGCTGTTGCTCGTTGCCGACGAGTGGAGCACCACTTGCAGCGTGTTGGGCACGTTGCGCAACGACATTGCTCGGCCGCCCGTACACGAAGGCCCCTACCGATACGTGTGGGTGGTGGACTTTCCTCTTTTTGTCGGTGTGAACCCAACCACCAAGAAGCCTCAACCTGGTCATCATCCGTTTTGTCATCCACACCCAGACGACTTGGCCAAAATGGAAACCGACCCGCTCAATGTGCGCGCGCTGGCTTACGACCTCGTGCTCAACGGGTGGGAGCTCGGTTCGGGTTCGATTCGAATCCACGAGCCCGAGCTGCAGCGTCGCGTGTTTCAACTCCTGGGTATCGATGACGAAACGGCCGACCGCAAATTTGGTTTCTTCTTGCAGCCCTTCAAATATGGTGCACCGCCGCACGGTGGGTTTGCCTTCGGTATCGATCGTCTGGTGGCCATCTTGGCTGGCGAAGAAAACATTCGCGAAGTCATCGCATTCCCCAAGACGCAATCAGGTCTTGACCCGATGACCAATGCACCTGGGCCAGTCGAAGCCAATCAGTTGCTTGAACTCGGTTTGCGAACCCTGCCTAAACCAGCGAACTAGACGCCAGCGGTGGATTTATTCACGCAGGCCGCGCTGCAGGTGCTGCGTGATCAGGCGCCGCTGGCAGCACGGTTGCGCCCGCGCACGCTCGACGACATCGTTGGTCAAACCCACCTGTTGGGTGCTGATGGCCCGCTGCGCCGCTTGATCGAGTCAGATCGGCTGAGTTCAATCATCTTGTGGGGTCCGCCAGGCACCGGCAAAACCACCATTGCTGAAGTAATCGCCACCGTCACTAGTCGTGAGTTTGTGCGACTCTCGGCGGTGACGTCGGGGGTCAAAGACGTGCGCGAGGTGATCGATGCAGCCCGCGACCGGCTCGGCCAGAACGGTCGACGCACCATCGTGTTTGTCGATGAGATTCATCGCTTCAATGCGACTCAGCAGGATTCGCTGCTGCCTGCAGTTGAGGCTGGGCTCATCACACTGATTGGTGCCACGACCGAGAACCCGTTCTTCCAAGTGAATGCACCATTGCGCAGCAGGTCAACTTTGTTGCGGCTCGAGGTGCTGGGTGATGATGACCTCAGCAAATTGTTAGAGCGCGGTGCAGCAGTTGAATCGGCAACTTTGGCGCCGGAGGCGTGCGCACTCATCGTGCAACGCTGCGGGGGAGACGGGCGTCAGGCGTTGACGTCACTAGAAGTTGCCATCGCTTTGGCCAAAGATAAACACGTTTCGTTGGCCCACGCCGAAGCCGCATTGTCGACTAGTGCGTTGCGTTATGGCCGCGATGACCACTACGACGTGGTGTCGGCACTCATCAAGAGCATGCGGGCTTCTGATGAACAAGCAGCATTGTTCTGGTTGGCGCGCATGATTGAAGCCGGCGACGACCCGCGATTCATCGCCCGGCGCTTGATCGTGTTCGCCAGCGAAGACATCGGGCTGGCAGATGCAACTGCACTTGGTGTGGCCATCGCAGCAGCCAGCGCAGTTGAACACGTCGGGTTGCCGGAGGCGCGCTACAACCTCGCGCACGCCGTAATGCATCTGGCCCGTGCTCCAAAGAGTCGGGGCGTCGTTGATGCCATCGATGCAGCGCAAGCAGCGTTGTTGGGTGGCGCATCAATCGAAGTTCCGCAACATCTACGCGACGGAAGCTCGCCGCAAGACTCAGTGATACCGCCGCGCCGATACGATTAGGGCACTCATGTTTCGTCGTCTTTTCTGGTTCGTGCTCGGTGGCCTTGCTGCGTTGTTCGGTTACGGATGGCTGCGTCGCCAGGCCGATCAATTGGCCACCAAAGAGTCGGTTGATCAATTCATTGACGGTCTCGTTGACCGGGTTATCACCGTAAAAGACAAGGTCTCTGACACAGTGAACGGCGCGACGGGCAGCAAACGCGACTCGACGAGCGACGACCTCTTCGAGTAAGCCGATGGCCCGCGCCGATATCAAAACGGCTGACGACCTTCGCCAGGCATTCGTCGGTTTCTTCGCTGATCGACAGCACACAGTGGTGCCGTCGGCAAGTTTGATTCCGTTTGATCCAACAATCATGTTCACGGTGGCCGGCATGGTGCCGTTCAAGCCGTACTTCGTCGGCGAGGAAACCGCCCCATTCAATCGTGCAGTGAGTGTGCAGAAGTGCGTGCGGGCAGGTGGCAAGCACAACGACCTTGACGATGTAGGCCGCACTAAGCGACACCTCGTGTTCTTCGAGATGCTTGGCAACTTCAGTTTCGGTGACTACTTCAAAGAACAAGCCATTCCGTGGGGATGGGAACTCGCCACCGAGGTATTCGGTTTTGACGGTGATCAATTGTGGATCACCGTGCACGAAAGCGATGACGAGGCCGAACAAATCTGGCACGAAGTGGTTGGGGTGCCGATGTCGCGCATCCAACGGCTCGGCGACAAAGACAATTTCTGGCAGATGGGCGACGTCGGCCCGTGTGGCCCGTGCTCTGAAATTCACATCGACCGCGGAAGCGCCTTTGGCCCCGATGGTGGGCCGCTAAACGACCCAGCAGGCGATCGCTTTCTTGAATTTTGGAATCTGGTGTTCATGCAGTACAACCAATCCAAAGACGGCACACGCACCCGCTTGCCACGGCCGTCGATCGACACAGGTGCCGGCTTCGAGCGCATCTTGACTTTGGTGCAAGGTGTCGACTCGGTGTGGGAGACCGATCTGCTGGCACCACTCGTTGACACGGGTCGGCGACTCACGGGTGCCGAGTACCGCGTCGGCGACTACGACCACCGACCAAGTTTCAGCTTGCGGGTGCTCGCCGAACACGCACGTTCGTCGATGATGATGATTAACGACGGCGTGTTTCCGTCGAATGAAGGCCGCGGCTACGTTCTGCGACGCATCATTCGGCGCGCGGTGCGGCATGCCTATTTGTTGGGATGCGAAAAGCTGGTGATGCCGTCGCTAGTCGAGACCTCGCTCGGCATTATGAAAGGCGCGTATCCCGAGTTGGCGACCAACAGCGATTTCATCCTTGGGGTCATCACCCGCGAAGAAGAGAAGTTTCGCTCGACACTGCGCAATGGTCTCACCATCCTTGAGGACGAAATTGGCGCTAAGAAAAAATCCATCTCGGGTTCGGCTGCGTTCCAACTGCACGACACTTACGGGTTTCCACTGGAGCTGACTCAAGAAATAGCGGCAGAACGTGGCGTTGACGTCGATACCGCAGGCTTCGAGCAAGAGATGGGGGAGCAGCGAGAACGCGCCAAGAGCGCTCGCAAGAGCGACACCGCCAACCCGCAACGGGTTGCTATCTACAAGGCCTTGGTTGACAACAACGGCGCCACCAACTTCGTTGGCTACGACCACGACACCGCCGATACCAAGGTCATTGAGGTGCTTGGGCCGTTTGATCACGATGACGGCTCGGCGGTATTCGAGATGTTCCTCGAAGCGTCGCCGTTTTATGCCGAGAGCGGTGGCCAAGTTGGGGACACCGGCACGATTACAGCCGACTCAGCCAGTGCCCAAGTAATCGATACAACGTTTGCTGCCCCCGGACTGCGACGCCATCTGGTGCGCATTACTCGCGGCCAGTTCGCAGCCGGCACCACCGTTCACGCTGCGATCGATGGTGTTGCCAGAGCGGCGACCCGGCGCAATCACACCGCGACCCATGTGTTGCACTGGGCGTTGCGCAAGGTGCTGGGCGAACACGTGAAGCAAGCCGGCTCGCTCGTGGCGCCTGATCGATTGCGGTTCGACTTCAGCCACTACGAAGCCGTCACGCCTGCTGAGATTCGTCGCATCGAGCAAATGGCGAACTCCGAAGTGATTGCCAATAGCCAGGTGAGCGCCAACGAAATGTCTAAACAGGCGGCAACCGATAAAGGTGCCATCGCATTTTTCGGCGACAAATACGGCGACGTTGTGCGAGTGCTTGAGGCTGGCAGCTCGCTCGAGTTGTGCGGTGGTACGCATGTTTTGGCAACCGGAGATATTGGGCCAATCAAAATCGTGAGTGAAGGCTCGATCGGCAGCAACCTGCGTCGTGTTGAAGCAGTCACGGGTGAGAACGCCATTCGCTATCTGCTGGATCTCACCGACACGCTGGCCAACGCGGCCGATGTGTTGGGAACCAAACCAGACGATGTGGTGGCCGCGGCACAACGCGCCGTCGACAATGCCAAGGCACTCGGCGACGAGATAAAGAAACTTCGAGCAGCACAAACATTGTCGCGAGCCGGTGACTTCGCTGCCAAAGCGGTGGATGGCGTAGTGGTGGCGCGCGTCGACGGGCTCGCCCCAGCAGATCTACGCGATTTGGCAATTGCCATTCGGTCGACGCCCAATGTGGTGGCCGTGGTGCTGGGTGGTGTTTCTGACACTGGTGGTGTGGCACTTGTGGCTGCTGTGGCGCCAACGAGCGGGCTGAAGGCTGGCGAACTCATCAAAGATGCAGCCAAGCAAGTTGGCGGGGGCGGCGGCGGCAAGGGCGATATCGCCACTGCTGGTGGCAAGAATGTTGCAGCCATCGATGATGCTCTGGCAACAGCAACGCAAGCCGTTGAAGCGGCCCGGCGCGCGTAGTAATGCGCTGTCTCGGCCTAGACCTTGGCGCAAAGCGAATTGGCGTTGCATTGTGTGACCCAGATGAACGAGTTGCTACACCGTTGCAGGTGGTGAATCGGGGCAAGACCAAACACGACGATTACGTAGCGATTCGACGAGTGGTGGAAGAGTACGAAGCACAGGCCGTGGTGATCGGGCTGCCACTTAACATGAGTGGCAAGGCCACAGCTGCTGCACAAAGTGCCATGGCTGAAGCCGAACAACTTCGTAGTGTGCTCAGTGTGATTGGCGTGGCTGTGTATGTGCATGACGAACGCTTGACTACTGTCAGC
>JBILFO010000077.1:0-7848 GCA_044351505.1 Ilumatobacteraceae bacterium | reverse complement strand
GCATCCCACGACTGCGCCCATCCAGCCCTCGGGTGGTTGCAAGCGGGCCAACGTGTCGGGGTTGGCGACACCCTTCCAGGCGAAACTCGCCAGGTCGAGCGTGCGCGCTAAATCCACACTCGGGTTGTCCGGGTAGACAGCAAGCATTCCCGTACTGGTCATATGGAGCGCAGGTAGGTATCGATCTCAAACTGTGACACGTGCGTTTTGTATTTGCGCCACTCAGCTCGCTTGTTGCGCAGGAACCATTCAAAAATGTGCTCGCCAAGCGCTTCGGCAACGAGCTGTGAAGACTCCATCACCCGCAAGGCATCGTTAAGCGACTGCGGCAGTTGTTCGATGCCCAATTTGGTCAGTGCCGCATCACCCATCTCGAACAAGTTGGCGTCGGCCTCACTCGGGAGTTCGTACCCTTCCTCGATGCCCCGCAAGCCAGCCGCCAAGATCACAGAAAAAGCCAGGTACGGGTTGCAGGCCGGGTCGGGAGACCGCAGTTCGATTCGGGTGGCTAGTTCACTGCCACGCTTTGGCACCGGCACGCGAATGAGACCGCTGCGATTGTTACGCGCCCACGACACATGCACGGGGGCTTCAAAGCCGGGCACGAGGCGTTTGTAACTGTTGACGGTTTGATTAGTGACTGCGGTGATCTCGGCAGCGTGGCGTAATAAACCAGCCATGAATGACTTGGCGGTATCGCTCAGATTGTAAGGGTCGCTCTCTGAATGGAAGGCATTCGTGTCGCCCTTGAAAAGTGACAAATGCAAATGCATGCCCGAGCCCTGCACGCCTTCGAGCGGCTTGGGCATGAATGTGGCATGCACGTCGCGCATCGCTGCAATCTCTTTGACAACAAAGCGGAAGGTCATGATGCTGTCGGCCATCGTGAGTGCGTCGGTGTGGCGCAAATCGATTTCGTGTTGGCTGGGTGAATCTTCGTGAAAGCTGTATTCGACTGGAATACTCATGGTCTCGAGCGTGCGGATGGTTTCTTTGCGCAGAGAACTGGTGATATCAGTGGTGGTGAGATCGAAAAAACCGCCTTGGTCGAGTGGCACTGGTCGACCACCATCGTTGCGTGGAGCGAAATAGAAGTACTCGACGTCTGGCGCAACATAAAACACCAGGCCTAGTTTGCGAGCGGCTTCCAGATTGCGTCGCAATACTTGTCGCGGGTCGCCCTCAAACGGTGTGCCATCCAACTGGGCAATGTCACAAAAGACGCGTGCCTCAGCCGACTTAGCGTCAACCCACGGCAGCACTTCAAACGTGTTGGGGTCGGGCAAGGCGAGCACATCGGCTTCTTGCACGCGGCCGTATCCATCGATAGACGAGCCGTCAAAACTCATGCCGTCGTTGAGCGCATTTTCCATTTCGGCTGGGCTAATGGCAAAACTTTTCAGAGTGCCCAGCACATCGGTGAACCACAGACGCACCAATCGGATGCCGCGTTCTTCGACTGTGCGTAATACGTAGTCGCGTTGGGCATCGAGCATGCGTGGCACCCCTTTAGTCAACCGTCGCCGAGTGAATCTTGGGGGGTGTGCAACAGCAACTAGTTGCCGATGCACACCCCTTTAAGACGATTCAGCGGGGTATTCGTACTGCTATTTACGAGCCTTCTTTTTTGGCTTTGGTGACTTTTTCGCTGCCGGCTTCTTGGTCTTGCTGGCAGACAGTGGTTTTGCCTGTGAGCACACCGTCTCGAGAATGAGGCGGGTCACCACGTATGGGTCCATGTTGGCGTTCGGACGACGATCTTCGGCGTAGCCCTTGCCATCTTTGGCGACTTGCCATGGAATACGAATCGACGCGCCACGATTTGACACGCCGTAGCTGAACTGATTCCACGGCGCGGTCTCGTGCTTGCCGGTCAGGCGACTTTCGATGTCATGGCCGTAGTTGTTTACGTGTTCCATCACGCGAGTGCCGATTGCTTTGCAGGCTGCCTCAACGGCGTCATACGACGCACGCATCGCCTTGGTGGAAAAGTTGGTGTGTGCACCAGCACCATTCCAGTCACCTTTCTGTGGCTTGGCATCAAACGACACGACGATGTCGAAATCTTCGGCAATGCGATGCAAGAGCCAGCGACTGATATGCATTTGGTCGCTCACAGTGAGTGCGTCGAGTGGGCCAACTTGATATTCCCATTGGCCGGGCATCACCTCGGCGTTGGTGCCCGAGATCATGAGACCAGCTTCGAGACATGCGATGGTGTGAATCTCAATCAAGTCACGTCCCATGACGCGCCCAGCACCAACACCGCAGTAGTACGGCCCTTGGGGGCCAGGCTCGCCATCGAGTTCGGGGAAACCGTACGGGCGACCGTTCAAGCGCATCAATGTGTATTCCTGCTCGATGCCGTAGATCATGCCGTGCTCTTTGTACATTGCCGCCGCCTCGGCGCAGGCTGCGCGCGTGTTGGTTGGATGTGGTTCGTCGGTGCTGGCCAAATACACCTCGCACATCACGAGAATGTTGCGACCTCCACGAAGTGGATCTTTGCACCAGTACACCGGCTTGAGAACGCAGTCCGATGACTCGCCTGTTGCTTGTTCGGTGGACGAGCCGTCGAAACCCCAGATGGGTGGGGTCTTCACTGAGTTGTCGATGATCTTCGTTTTCGAACGAAGCATGGGTGTCGGCTTGACACCGTCGATCCAGATGTATTCGGCTTGGTATGGCATGGTGATGGTTTCCTTTCGGGGAACGTGACATAACAGTTTCGTACATCTGCGTGTCGGCGGCATCATCCGTTTGTAAACGGCGTGTAAAAACTTAGGGGGCTGGCCAGAATTTGGCTCAGTAGTGTGAAATTGTGACGCAAACACGGGCCACGGTAATCCGGGTGGGTTTGGCACAAATCAACCCGCGAGTCGGGGATTTAGCCCACAACCTGGCCCAAATCGAGGCGTTCGCTGCTCGCGCCGAGGCCGCCGGCTGCGATCTCGTGGCGTTCCCCGAGCTCACTTTGTCGGGCTATCCACCTGAAGATCTGGTCCTGAAATCTGGGTTCGTGGCCGACAACCGTGCGGCACTGGAAAAAGTCGCTGCGCGGAGTGGTCGTTGTGCGATTGTCGTTGGTTTTGTGGATGCAGCCGATGATGCATTCATCGAGCAACAAATCCAGCCGAGTGCGAATCCGCCTCGACTGTTTAATGCTGCTGCGCTGTGCGCCGATGGTTCGGTGCTCGGTGTGTATCACAAACAGTTATTGCCGAATTATGCGGTGTTTGATGAAGCGCGATACTTTGCCGCTGGGCATGAAGATGCCACGTTGTACAACGTGGCAGGTGTGGCCGTGGCAATCACCATCTGTGAAGACATCTGGGTGAGTGATGGCCCAGTGGCACGGGCGCGCGCAGCAGGTGCGCAACTGTGTATCAACATCAATGGTTCACCGTTCGAACGCGCCAAGAGTGGTGAGCGTGAGCGCACCGTTGCCGAGCGGGCACGAGAAACCAGCATGCCCATCGCCTATGTCAATCAAGTGTGTGGGCAAGACGAGCTGGTGTTTGATGGTGGTTCGGTGGTGGTGGATTCTGCTGGGGCTGTCATGGCACGTGCTGCCCACTTTGTCGAAGAGTTACTAGTGGTGGATATACCGATTACGGAGAGAGTCGTTGCACAAATTGCGACTGTCCCTACGACTGTCCCTACGACTGCCTCTACGACAGTTGCCGTCAGCACACCTTTGGCCAAATCGTCACCGGTCGCAGAACGCATCGCCGAGGTAGCCGATGATTACGAGCAGATTCTGGCGGCCTTGGCCTTGGGCACGCGCGACTATGTGCACAAGAACGGTTTTACGGATGTAGTGCTTGGCTTATCTGGAGGCATCGACTCGGCTCTCGTGGCAGCCATTGCCGTTGAGGCTTTGGGCGCCACCCATGTGCACGGTGTGTCAATGCCGTCGCGGTACTCGAGCGACGGTTCACAGAGCGACGCCGCAGACCTGGCGCGCAATTTGGGCATCGACATGCGCACGATTCCGATCGAGCCAGCATTTGCTGCCTACTTGCAAATGACGACCGATGCGTTTGCTGGTCGCCCAGCTGACCTCACCGAAGAAAATCTGCAGAGCCGTGTGCGGGGCACCACATTGATGGCACTGTCCAACAAGTTTGGGTGGATGGTGCTCACTACCGGCAACAAGAGCGAACTCGCCGTCGGTTATTTCACCTTGTACGGCGATTCGGTGGGTGGCTTTGCGATGATCAAAGACATCTTTAAAACCGATGTGTATGCACTCAGCCATCGCATCAACGAACGGGCCGGGCGCGAGATCATTCCGGCCGCCACACTCACTAAACCACCGTCGGCAGAACTGCGACCCGATCAACGCGACGATCAAAGCCTGCCGCCATATGACGTGCTTGACGCTGTGCTCGCTCTATATGTAGAGCAGGATCGCACGGCTGCTGAAATTATTGCCCTTGGCCACGACGAATCATTGGTGCGGCGCATCGTGCGGCTGGTGGACAACAACGAATACAAGCGCCGCCAGTTGGCGCCAGGTGTGCGTGTGACGAGCAAGGCGTTCGGCAAAGATCGCCGTCTGCCGATTACGAATTCTTACCGCGGTTAGACCGCACTCGTACCGCGGTTAAACGCCAAGATGGTGATGCCGCTCAGCACTGCACACCCAATGCTGGCCAGAGCTGCACCAGACACCCCGAATTGTTCGTAAAGCAACGTTGCAACAAACGTAAGTACTCCACGACCGAACGTGCCGGCACCGATGACCAAACCGAACCCCTTGCCAGGTGCAGCACTGAACAAGTTGGTGGCAATTGGCAACATGCTCACCACTGCGAACTCGAAGCCGATGATAAAGACGGCAAGCGCAACGAGGCCCACCAACAGCACCGAATCAAACCCTGCCAAAACGAGTGCGCTTGGCACCATCAAGCCGGCACCAAGTGCGACACTGCGTTCTTTGCCGACGCGATCGGTGAGTTTTGCACTACCGATTGACGACAGCAGTTCGCCGGCGCCCAAAGCGAACCCAACGGCTGCAATACCCGAGGCACCAAAGTTGAAGTCATCGGAAAGCCAGGCGCCGAACGTGACGAACAAACATTGGCTTGCACCCATCAAGCCGAACATCGACAGCGGCACGAGCCAACCATTCGGCGCCATTCGTGCGCCTGGCACTGCCACTGGTGTTTCACTGGTGACTACGACGTCACCGCTATCGCGGATGCGACGATCAAGCCACACGGCACAAACTGCGACGGCGACACCGCCGATTGCACTAGCCACCCGCCACGATGACGCAGCAGTGATTAATCCGAGCGCTGACACGCCAAGCAGCAGGCTGAGTGCCCACGATGTTTCGGTGATGCCAACGACTCGACCACGTCGGGCATACGGCACCCGATCACTGATCCACGCGGCCATGCTGAGGTCGAAACATGACTTAAGCAAGTTGAGCGTCGTGAGCCCGACACACAGCACGATCAAGTTTGGGGCTGCTGCCATCATCATGATGCCGATGAATGCACCGATGAGACCCACTGCCATCGACATGCGTCGCGAAACTCGATCTACGAAAGTGCCCAGCAGTGGCGCCAAAAAACCAGCCAGCTCCGAAACACTGATGACTAGCCCCACCCTGGTGATGGAAACATCGAAACCCTGCGCCTGGCCAGCGATGATGGCGATGAATGGTGGCGCAAATCGGTAACACGTATTGGCCGCTATTCGTGTGACGGTGAGCGGCAGCAGGGTGTCGCGAACGGCAGCGTCGTACGACGTGTCAAGCAGGCGACGCACAGCGAACGACGCTAGACCGAATCGTTCGTTGTGGCTCGCCCGTTGGTGGCGAGCGAGATGTAGTCACCGGCCACGAGTTGACCAACCGAGTCGGTGCCGAACGTGCATCCCTCCAAATTGTGCAGACGGCGATCAGGCACCTGCATCAACCGGCGAACCGTGCGGATAACGCCACTGTGGCTCACCACGAGCACTCGATCGCCGACTTGCATGTGTTCATGCAGCGCCCTAGTTACGCGAGTAAACACAGCATCAGCAGGCTCAAAATTGGGTGGAGTCCGACGGTCGCGCAAATAGTTGGGAAATTGAGTCTCGATTTCGTGCTCACGCAGGCCCTCCCACGGGCCCACATCGGTTTCCACAAGACGCTCGTCGAGTTGTGGCGCGTCAAGCCCCAGCCGTCGGGCGATGATTTCGGCGGTTTCGCGGGCACGCGACAACGTGCTGGCAACCACACGGGCGATATCGACGTTGAGACTCAGCAGATGTTCGGCGGCTTGCGCAGCCTGGCTACGGCCAGCGTCGGTGAGTTGGGTGTCGGCACGCCCTTGCCATTTGCCCAGCACGTTCCACTCTGATTCACCGTGGCGCACGACGATGAGCGGCGAATGATGTGTTGTCATCGAAGTTGCGGGCTGTGATGTTGACGGGTTGTGGTTCGTTGGTTGCATGGTGAAGAGGCTCGGATGTTCCCGTCGCAGGGTAGTCGCTTGGGTACGCTGACCACGTGGCACGACTCTTGCTTTTTGCGTCAGCCCGTGAAGCGGCCGGAACACCACGTGACACCATCGCTGGTGCAACTGTGGCCGAGGTGCTGTCGGGCGCTAAGCAACAGTTCGGCCCATCATTTGCCAGCGTGTTGGAATCTTGCACAGTGTGGCTCAACGGCGAAGAATGCACACCAGATGCCGTCGTGAGCGAATCCGACGAGGTTGCAATTTTGCCTCCGGTTTCAGGTGGCGCCAACGATTTCTCAGCTCTCACGTTGCCCGAAGTGCGAGCACTACGCACCGAACTGCAAGCCGCCGAAGATGCGGTGTCGTTCGTGCGAAGGCTGGCCCAAGGAAGGCTCGACATGGTGCGTGAGGAGCAACGTCGTCGCTCAACGGGTGAATCGGCGCTACTCGATGTCACCGATGGCATCGCCCGAGTGTTTGCAGCTGAGCGTGGCACAGGTTCGAATCGTCCTCCGCGAGACACTGCGGTGGTTGCTGAGCATCCGCTACTGAGTGAACTCGAGACGCTGTGTGTGGAGTCGGGGTTTGGCAACTTGCGCAATTTGGATGACGCCGACTTGGTGTCGTGTCGCACGGTGCTTGCTGAGTTTGAGTCGCGGATGTCAATCGAGCGCAAGCAGTTGTTCACACGCATCGATGAATTATCCAACGAACTCGTGCAGCGCTATCGCACCTCATCGTCGGATGTGGATTCGTTGCTCGACGAAGGTCGCTAGAGCGTGTCCAGTCGCAAACGCCCGGACCTCGGTGCGTTCATTCGCCAGCAGCGCGAGATCGCTCAGCAATCCATTCGCGATCTGGCAAAACGCGCTGGTGTTTCGAACCCTTATCTGTCACAAATTGAACGCGGTTTGCGTAAACCATCGGCAGACATCTTGCAGCAGATTGCCCGCGCGTTGGAGATTTCTGCCGAGACGTTGTATGAACGCGCTGGAATGATGGACCCCAAAGAAGCACAGGGCAATGCAGTGGTTGACGCCGTGGCCAATGACACTCGGCTCAATGACGAGCAAAAGCAGGCGATGCTGGCGATCTATCGCAGCTTCGTTGTAGGAGATACGCCGTAGCCAGATAGGTTCAGAGGAGATGGCTGCAACCCCTGCGCAGCGCGTGGCTGTGCTGTCTTTACACACGTCACCGCTAGCCCAACCCGGCGTCGGTGATGGCGGCGGCATGAATGTGTATGTGCGCGAACTCACCTCGTCGTTGGCACGTCTCGGTGTGGAGTGCACCACCTACACACGTGCGTGGAAGCGCGGCTTGCCCGACGTCGTGGAAATTGAGCCCAACCATCGACTAGTGCATGTGCAGGCTGGTGATGTTGACTTGC
>JBILFO010000076.1:0-7884 GCA_044351505.1 Ilumatobacteraceae bacterium | reverse complement strand
GGTGGCACTGTTGCACCGCCAGCAATTATCACCACCACTACAACGGGCTGATCACGACAGCCTGATCAGGCTTCTCGCGCCGCTAGCCATTGAGCAGCGGCCTGCTCCACACATCGAGTGGTTGCAGTAAGACCGTCGTCGCCAAAAGTTTCGCGCAAGCTGGTGGCACCAACATCGAGTCGTTTCAGATGGGTGTGGGCCGAAGCGTGCACGTCGCCGCAAATGGCGTGCACCGTTTTGCGTTGTTGTTTGCCGAGCGCCGCAATGCTCCCCACCACTTTTCCGTCGAAGCTGGTGTCGTCGAGCCGGCCTTCCCCAGTGATGATCACGTCGCAACGCTCGATGGCATCGTCAAGACCAACTTCTTCGGCGACGATGTCGAAGCCCGGCATCAGCGTGGCCCCGAGCGCGAACAAACCACCAGCTAGACCACCAGCGGCACCACTGCCAGCGACACGCGTGACGTCGACGTTGAATCGCTGCCGGTAGTGCTCGGCAGTGCCAGTAAGGCGCGTAGTCAAAAATTTAATTTGGGTCGCTGTTGCACCTTTTTGAGCCGCAAAGATTTCTGCTGCATCAAGAAAGTTGGTGGTCACGTCACACGCCACCAAAAATTCGACACGCTTGAGTCGGGCCGGCGCGGTGATGGCCTGCACTGCGCCAAGCCCACCATCGGTTGTGGCTGAACCGCCGAGGCACACGATGATGCGGTCTGCACCAAGATTGAGCGCAGCATCGATGAGTTGTCCTGTACCGATGGTGGATGCGGCAATTACATCGTTGTGTTCGGCGCCACCGATGAGTTGCAACCCCGAAGCAAGCGCCATTTCAATCACTGCAGTACCGCGATGAAATCGCCACGCTGCCTCCACTGGTGCACCAAGTGGGCCCTGTACCTGCAAAGTTCGGTTTGCGCCGCCCAAGGCGGCAAGGGTGCCTTCACCACCGTCGGCCATCGGCAATTCAACGCATTCATGCCCGGTGGTCCAACATGCGTCGGCAATGGCGCGGGCCACTTCGTGGGCAGTGGCGGTGCCCCGAAACTTGTCGACTGCCGCCAATACTCGCATGGCTTCTAGTGTGTCGGACTATGAGCGATCCACTTGACCTTGACGCAACTGCCCAAGCCGAACTAGTTCGTGCCGGAAAAATTTCGGCCACCGAGCTCGTCAATCTGGCGATTGCTGCAGTAGAGCGTGTGAACCCGCAATTGAATGCGGTGATTCACCCTCGTTTCGAACGTGCGCGCGACGAAGCCAAGGCCGCACGTGGCGGTGCCTTCGCCGGCGTGCCAATCGTGGTGAAAGATTTGAACTGTTCAATCAAAGGTGAGTCGTATCACCTTGGCACTCGGTTTTTGAAGAATCGCAAGTTCGTTGCTACCGAAGACTCGTATTTGTACGAGCGCTTGTGTCGCGCTGGGTTCATTACCATCGGGCGCACCAACGTGCCCGAGTTTGGTAGCACCATTACTACAGAGCCACTCGCATACGGCCCAGCGCGCAACCCGTGGAACACCGAACACTCAACTGGTGGAAGCAGCGGCGGTTCGGCGGCAACGGTGAGTGCAGGGTGTGTTGCTGTCGCCCATGCCAACGACGGTGGAGGTTCGATTCGGATTCCTGCGAGCGAATGTGGTCTCGTTGGCTTGAAGCCAAGCAAAGGTCGCGTGAGTTTGGGGCCAGCACTAGGTGAGTCATGGCTTGGTGGAGTGGTGGAAGGTTGTGTCACTCGGTCGGTGCGCGACACTGCAGCCGTGATGGATGCGATATCGGGATACGAAGCAGGTGACCCGAATACCCCGCCGCTGCCGTTGCAACCGTACGCAAGTGAGGTTGGAGCAAAAGTGGGCAAGCTGCGCGTGGGTCTGTTGTCTGGCCCGCTGTTGCCTGGTGGGCTTGACCATCCTGACGCGCGAGAGTCAGTAGTGGCAACCGGCAAACTGCTCGAGTCGTTGGGTCATCACGTGGAAGTGGCACACCCACCGGCGCTCGATGACGCAACTTTTAGCGACATGTTCTTGGCAGTAGTTATTGCTCATATTGCAAATGATGTTGCAACACTCGAAAAACAATTTGGGGTGTCGTTGACCACCGACGACATCGAGCCGGGAAATCACTTGATGGCCCAATTTGGAAACGCCACGAATGTCGTGACGTATCTGCAGGCTGTCACGTGGTTGTATTCGTGGAGTCGCAAAGTGACGTCGTGGTGGTTGCCACGCGACACGGCGAAGCCATTCGATATTTTGGTGACACCAACCCTGGCCGGCCCACCGCCCAAAATTGGCGAGTTGTCAGGTGATGACTCGACTGAACGGTTGCGTGAAATCATGCAGTACACAGCGCAGTTCAACATGACTGGCCAACCAGCAATCAGCCTGCCGTTACACATGTCTAAGAGCGGTTTGCCGATGGGAGTGCAATTCGTTGGTGCGCCGTATCGCGAAGATGTGTTGATTCGTTTGGCCGCCCAACTTGAGGCAGCCGCACCGTGGTCGGCGCGGCGCCCAGCCGTGCATGCGTGAATCCGCCAACTTGGTGGTGGATCCTCGTCGTAGTTGAAGCTGCGACCCTCGCCGTGGTGATCCCACGTTTGTGGCGTGCAGCGCGCGGTGGTCGCCGGCTGCAACGCGGTGAAGCCACCGCCGTACGTATCAGCGTGATCATTCCGGCCCGCAACGAGGCAAGCCGAATCGCGCAGTGTCTGGCACCGTTGCACAACGCACCAGGTATTTATGAAATCATCGTGGTGGACGATGAATCCAGCGATGACACCGCGTTGATTGCCCGCAACCACGGTGCCACGGTGGTCGCTGGCAAGCCACTGCCTGAAGGATGGGTGGGCAAAATCTGGGCGCTAGAGCAGGGCATTACTGCTGCGACAGGTGATGTAGTGGTGACACTCGATGCCGACGCACGACCAAGCGCAGAACTTCCGCAAGCTGCAGTGCGTGCACTGGTCGAGTCGGGTGCCTCACTGGCCACGGTGGCGCCGCGATTTCGCACCACGTCACGTAGCAGCCAATGGTTGCACGGGGCGATGCTCACATCGCTTGTCTACCGACACGGTGCTGGTTCAGGTCGCGCGACAAAAGATGCAGTTGCCAACGGCCAGTGCATGGTGTTTAGGCGTGCTGACGCCGTCGACAACGGTTGGTGCGAGCGCGTGCGCGGATCAATCATCGAAGATGTTGCGTTGGTGCGCATGCTCGTGGCTGAAGGCGAGCAGGTAGAGATGTTCGACGGCACCTCATTGTTGACGGTGCAGATGTTCGACGGTTTCGCTGACACTTGGCGCGGGTGGGGCAGATCGCTATCGCTCACTGGTGTTGACAGCCGACGCCGACAAGCCGGGGATGCGGCAATAACTGCAGTCAGCGTGGTGGCACCCCTGTGGCTGGTGTTTGGTGGGGTGGCGACGCCACTCACGATGTTGCTGTTTGCGGTGCGCCTGGGCACGTTGATTGGTGCACGTCGCGCGTATGAGCGTGCTGGTGTTGGCTACTGGTTATCGCCAGTGGCTGATCTATTCGCGTGGGTCGTCGTCTTGCGCGGCACTTTTGCGCCATCGCGACAGTGGCGTGGCCGCCAATACTGAGTCAATACCGAGTGCCATTGCAAAGCGAACACCAATAATTGACATCAAGGCGCCGGTTGCGGCTGCCCACCACACACCGTCGGCATACCACTGGGCAAACGGGTAGAGCACCACACCGATGCGCACACCGTGACTGAAATCGCGAGTGGCAGCCCAAAACAACACGATCAACAACAAGCAGAATGCTGCTGGCAATGGGCTCAGCACGATTGCGGCACCAGCCCAAGTGAGCACACTGCGGCCGCCTTGGAAACGTGCAAAGAGCGGCCAGCCATGCCCGATCATGGCAGCACCTGCAGCAAGAAACCACACCTGCCATCGATCAGAAAGTTCTTGGGCGATAACCACCGACAGCACACCTTTTAGCAAGTCGCCGATAAACACGGCGAGCGATTGGTTACGCGAGAACACGGTGCGCGAATTCCAGAAACCGGGGTTCTGGTCGCCCACATCACGCAGGTTTGGTGCACCTGCACGACGGGCCACGATGTCGGACACGGGCACTGAGCCCAACAGATAACCGATTGCAATGACGAGTAATGCAACAGACATGCAGACACACTGTAAGGCAGACATGGCTTTGGTAGCGACGTTTCACCTGTTGCGTTGGAAGCACGCTGCGGGCATGGTGCCAGCGCTGGTGTTTGATCGTGTTCGCTATCGCCAGACCAAAGGCCTCCAGTTTTTGCGGGTGCTGGGCACAGGCAAAGGTTCAAGCACGGCACCTGGTACCGAGTTTGGTCGTACGGCATTGTTTTGCTTGTTCAACGACGAGCAATCAGCTGATGCACACATTGCCCGGGTGGGCTCGCGACGCGGCTTGGCCGAGTCGTGGCACGTGAAGTTGCACGGGGCCGGTGGGCATGGGTCGTGGCACGGAGTGCAGATTCCTCAGTTGATGCACGATGCCGGTGTGCAAGCAGCACCAGGCCCCGTGGCATTTATAACGCGTGCCAACATTCGAGCTCGTTCATGGCGGGCATTTAGCCGTGATGCTGCGGTGATTGACAAAGAGTTACATCAAAGCGATGGGTTGCTGGCTGTTGTGGGTGTCGGCGAAGCGCCCATTTTGCGGCTGGGCACGTTCAGCGTGTGGCGCGACGTTGCGGCAATGAACAATTTTGCCCATCGTCAGCCCGAACATCATCGGGTGGTGGCACGCACCCGCACCGAACGTTGGTACGGCGAAGAAATGTTTGCGCGTTTTACGCCGTTCGGGTCGACGGGTTCGTGGGATGGTCGGAATCCGCTGTTGTAACACTGCGTTGCATCGTGAGTGAGGGAAACAGCATGCCGTATGGTTCACCGTTCGTTCGATGATGTTCTCGGTGTGCTGTATCCAACGAAGTTGACCAGTTTGATTGCACATGCTTCATCCAGCGAATACGGCCGTGGATGATGCCGTCGTGAATGATCGTGTACACCATGCCATAGACGGTGACACCAACGAGTACGGGTAGCAGCCACGCTGCGCCACTGATGTTGAAACCCAGAGAGATGCCACCGATCACTACCACCGAAAACGCCAATGGGAAAACATCGTTTGGCTCGGGCGTTTTCTTGGCGAATGCCGCAGCGGCATTGCGGTGGTGGCTGCGATGCAAACTGTGTAGTGCGCCATGCATCACGAATCGATGCACGAGATAAGTGATTGCCTCCATGCCAAGAAAACCGATGGCAACGAGGAGGAGATTGGTGAGGCTCAGCATGTGGTCTATCGCTTGCTGACTAAGCGTATGAGTCCTTCTTGTACGACTGATATGGCCAACTCGCCGTTGCTGGAAAAAATTGAACCACCAGCCAGGCCGCGGGCACTTGAGGTAGAGAACGAAGTTTGGTCGTAGAGCAGCCAATCGTCGGCGCGAAACGGCCGATGAAACCACATGGCGTGGTCGAGGCTGGCCATTTGTACCTTGCCGTCAGTCCAGCCGATGCCGTGCGGCAACAGCGCGGTGTCAATAAGTGTCATATCGCTTGCGTAGGTCACAATGCAGGCATGCAACACACTGTCGGTCGGCAGGTTGCCATCCGCTCGCATCCACACCCGTTGACCCTGGCGGGGGTTTCCTTCTCGGGAAAGTGGGTCGTCATCGATGTAACGAATATCGATTGGTCGCGGACGGTCGTACCACTCACCGAGTTGCTCTTTGTGTGGCTCCATGCGGGTTTTGAAGTCAGGAAGACTTTCTGGCGGCGGCACGTTTGTGGGCATTTGGCGTTGGAAGTCGAGACCGGATTCGGCGGCGTGGAAGCTTGCCTGCATGTTGAAGATTGCTTTTCCATTTTGAATTGCAACAACTCGGCGGGTTGAAAAACTTGTGCCGTCGCGGAGGCGATCTACTTCGTACAGAATTGGGATAGTCGGGTCTCCTGGTCGAAGAAAATATGCGTGAAGAGAATGGACGCCGCGCCCTACTTGATCGATGGTGCGGGCAGCCGAGATCAGCGCCTGGCCAGCGACTTGACCGCCAAACACTCGTTGACGATTTTCGTCGGGGCTGCGGCCCCTAAAGATATTGACTTCGATTTGCTCAACGTCAAGCAGTGCTACGAGGTCGTCGAGCGGCTGTTGTGTCGTTCCCACCCCTCCATGTTGGCAGAACTCAGCTCGGTAGCGTTCGCTTTAACGAACATGCTGGATTTTGCGTTGCGCACTATCGCACTCACCACCAAGGGCTTCATGCCCGAAGCAGAAGGAGACGCGTTGTTCGTAGCAGCTCGCTCGGCCTGTGAGGCCCTGCCTGGGTTACCCATGGTCGAAGTCGGCTCGTATTGCGGCAGGTCTACCGTGTGGTTGGGTGCCGTTGCGCGTGAGTGTGGAACGGTATTGCATGCGGTTGATCATCACGGTGGTTCAGAAGAAAATCAAGCGGGTTGGGAATGGCATGACCCGGAGATTGTCAATACCCAGGGCCGAATCGACACACTGCCTTTTTTTCGTCAAACGATGCAACGCGCTGGCTTGGTTGATGTGGTGCGGGAGTGTGTGGGTGACTCGCACGCAATTGGCGCTGCCTGGCGCGAGCCTCTGGCGTTGTGTTTTGTTGATGGCGGACACGCGCGAGCAGTGGCGCGTGGCGACTATGAAGCCTGGGCTCAACATGTGGCAGTAGGCGGATTACTGGCAATCCATGACGTGTTTGAAGATTCAGCCGACGGTGGCCAGGCGCCATTTGAAGAGATTTATTTGCCAGCGCTGCACTCTGGAAAGTTCACTGAACGCTCGCGCAGCGGTTCGTTGCGTGTGCTGCAGCGCACCAGCAGATAACCAAACGAAAAAATATCTAGTGGTGGGTGAAGAGCCTGTGAGCAGGTGACAATTGGAGTTGCGCATCTGCTGCCAAAATCACGGCGGCACCTGTGTAGGCACTGACTTCATCGGCAGGGAATGCGATGCGTTGCGGATACACGATGCCTGTGAGGTATGAACCGTCTGGCATGCGATGCAATGAGGTGAGCGCCAGCAGCTCGCTGGCGGTCTGTTGATCGCCGATTGCGCTGTAGGCAATTGCGCATTCTGCTGTCTCTGACGCCGTTACCCATGGCTCGTCGCTCACGCATCGAATGCCGCAACCGGGCATGGCGAAGGAGTCCCATTGATCGTGCAGACGAATCTTGGCTTCATCACCGACGAGCGCGCCACCAAGCACGGGGTAGTACCAGTCCATCGCCCAGCGGTCTTTGGGTTCAAACGAACTTGGTGAGTGGTTGATGACTGCGTCGATTGCATCGGCTGCTGCCCGCCACAGGGGTCGTGGTTCGCCAAGCAGTGCTGCCACGTTTGCTGCACAATGCAACGAATGTCGAATTGAACTTGATCCGGTGAGTAATGCATACGACCACGGTTCACTGTCCACTTCTTTGGCCCACAGGATGGTTCCGTCTTTGCGCCGCATGTTCAACACGAAGGTCATAGCTCGCTCGACCATTGGCCAGAAACGTTCTACTGCGGCCAGGTCGTCTGAGGATTGCCAGTGGTGCCACACGCCAGCTGCGACGTAGGCGCACACGTTGGAGTCAATCTTGGATTCTTTTATTGATCCGTCGTTGTTGTAATAGTTGTGCCACGAACCGTCGTCTCGCTGGGTGGCCATCAGCCATTCGTACCCGCGGCGCGCTTCGCTATGAAATCCCATCACATCGAGCGCCATGGTGGTTTCGACATGGTTCCACGGGTCACAGTGCGCACCAGCAAACCACGGAATCATTCCGCTGGGGAGTTGCAGCGAAGCAATCCATGCGGCGGTGGCGTGCAGTTCGTTGCGAGTAGGCACGCCGACGAAC
>JBILFO010000075.1:0-7914 GCA_044351505.1 Ilumatobacteraceae bacterium | reverse complement strand
GCCCGCACGGTGTTTGCCACTGCCCGACGGTTTCCGATGGCCGACGACATCATGGTGGCATGGCCCGATGAAGTGTTTGCCCGCTACGGCGCCCAACTCAGCGCGCGCGATGCCGTGTGCATTCTGACCCACGATCCAAAATTCGACGTGCCAGCCATCCAGGGGGCGCTTGCCACCAATGTGGGATACATCGGCGTGATGGGCAGCCGCAAGACGCACGCCAAACGCATGGAACGCCTCGCAGAGATTGGGCTGCACGAGCATGACTTGGTTCGGGTGATGTCGCCGATCGGGTTAGACATCGGCGCACGCACGCCCGAAGAAACCGCAATATCGATTTGTGGCGAAATTATTGCCCGCCGCACCGGGCGTGCTGCGCAGTCGCTGTCGGCGACCACGGGCGCAATTCACTAAACCGGGCTCACCCACTGCATCCACAACAAACGGGTGGAGTCGATGCGGTGAATTTCCACCGAGCGTTGCCCCGAGCGCGCATGCACGATGAGATGCGGCACACCAAGTGACAACATGATGTGCCCGGGATACCACACCAAATCACCCACTTGTGCGTCGTCGCGCACCACACGTTCGGCGCGCGCGTATTGATACTGCGAGCCACGTTCGATTGGCACTCCGGCTTGGGCCCATGCAAACTTGGTGAGTGCTGAACAATCAAGGGCGATGAACGGCGCATCAGCGTTGGTGCGATACGGAACACCCACTTGGCTGAGTGCACTGAACAATGCAATCTTGCGTGTGAGTGGTGCTGACGCCCACACACTGCGCAACTGTTCGGCGTCAGCCTCGAGCAAATGCGCCACCAAACTCGCCAACTCGTGGATTTGTCGGCCAGCGATTGCAGATTGTTCGACTACCGGCACGCTGTGGCTGCGGCGCAGCTCCAACGCAATTTCACGCGAGGTGACGGCAATCCACGCCGAAGCGCGTTCAGAAATTGGCACGGCCGACACCGGCTGTGGGGCGAGCACGCTGAGCAGGCCTAAAGCCACCACACACGTGCTGAGTGCGAGTCGCACCCCCGCCCTGCGCCGTGCGTCAACACGCGAGTCAACGCGGGATCGAACACGCGAGCGAACACCTGTTCGTTTTTTGTGGGTCGCCAACGGTAAAGCACAGCGAGCAATGGTTTTGGGTGACATCGAAACCTCCGAATGGCGCAGGGGGTGCGCCACTGGTTGGGGGGATGGGGTACCTCCACCCTACCCCGGCTGTAACGAGATTGTAATAATTCGTGGCTTTGTGAATTGCCCCCAACCCGTTGTGCGAGGCTGATTTCATGCCCTCTGTGTCAAGTGCCTCGTGGTAACCAACCCGATGTCTTCCCGTGCGTCCTGCGGGGCGCTGGTGCTGGCTGCAGGCGGTGGTAGTCGCTTTGTCGGCACCACCCACAAACTGCTCATCACAGTGGCCGGCAAGGCCGTGGTGCGCCACGTGCTCGAGGCCGTGGCCACGAGCGGGTTGTCACCCATCATTGTGGTCACCGGGGCGGTGGCGCTCGACGAGGTGCTGGCAGCACCACTGCCTGGTAACCCTGAGGTAATTGTTGTGCACAACGCTCGCTGGCAAGCAGGCATGGCGTCGTCGCTGCAGTGTGGGCTCGCTGTGGCCCGCCAACGTGGGCTGGCTGGCGTGGTGGTGGGCCTGGGCGATCAACCTGGCATTCCCGCAAGTGCCTGGCAGCAGGTGGCCGACACCGATGCTCCGATCGCAGTTGCCACCTACGGCGGGGTGCGCCGCAACCCTGTGCGTATTCATGCCGAACTGTGGGATCAACTTCCCCACGATGGCGACGAAGGCGCCCGCACGCTCATACGGGTGCGCCCCGAATTGGTTACAGAAGTAGCCTGCGAAGGAAATCCTGACGACATCGATACCGCCGCTGACCTTCATCATTGGCAACAACACACCACAACTACGAGGTAACCACCAATGGATCTCCACCACGAGTTCACCGTGCCAGTGCCAGCAACCGAGGCTTGGAAAATTCTGACCGACTTAGAGCGCCTCGCGCCGTGCTTGCCAGGTGCACAGCTCACTGAGATTGAAGGCGATATCTATCGCGGCCAAGTGAAACTGAAAGTTGGGCCGATTCTGGCCCAGTTCAAAGGCCAAGCATCGTTCGCGTCGCGTGACGACACCAACTTTCGTGCCTCGCTCAAAGCCGAAGGTCGCGACACAGGTGGCAAAGGCAACGCGTCAGCCACCATTACCGCGCAGCTCTTCGCAGTAGACGCAGCGAGCGCCAAGTGCACGGTCGACACCCAACTCAACATCTCGGGCAAGGTCGCGCAATTCGGCCGCGGTGCCTTGGCTGATGTGAGCGACAAGTTGCTGTTGCAATTTGTTGACAACTTAAACAAGTTGATTGCATCTCAACCAACGGGGCTAGCGCCAAGCGCACCGAGCCCAGCACCAGCGCCCACCAAGCCGGCTGCCACTCCAGCTGCTACACAAGCTGCTTCCCCACCACCCGTCACGCCAACTGGGCCAGCGCCGAGTGCGCCAGCTGCTGCACCGACTGCACCAGTCGTGCGCAAGATTGAACAAACGCAAGAAGTCGCACCACTCAACTTGCTGGATACCGCCGGCAGCACCATCGCCAAGCGTTTGGTGCCCGTGCTCGTGGTGATTGCTGCGGTGGTGGCTGGCATTGTTATCTTCCGCTGAATCAGCAACTGCGCTCGATGTCGAGCAGGTCGCCGCACTGTTGGGGCGTCGCCCGCAAGGCGACTTCACCGTGGTGCTGCGCCACTCGAACGGCGAGCCGCGAGTAGTCCGCAACGCGCCGTTGCTGCACGACGGCACCCCGATGCCCACGCGTTATTGGTTGGTTGACCCTGCCGATGTTGCAGCAGTGTCTCGGCTTGAAGCCGCCGGTGGCGTGAACACTGCTGAAGCCGAGGTAAACGCCGACGAATTATTGGCCGCCCACACTGCGTATGCCACCGAACGCGACGCCCACATCGCAGCCGAGCACTCAGGCCCTCGCCCGTATGGCGGTGTGGCTGGCACTCGGCGCGGCGTGAAGTGTTTACATGCGCACTATGCCAGTTGGTTGGTGGGCAACGACGACCCAGTCGGCCGCTGGGTGGCAAAGAGACTCGCCACATGACGAACACAGCATTTGCCGCCATCGATATTGGGTCGAACTCCACCAACTTGTTGATTGTCGACGCTGACGGCGGCGAACTGGTGCGCGAAGTGAATGTGACCGCGCTCGGCGAGGGTGTCGCGCGCAGCGGCGTGTTGTTACCAGCAGCCATCGAGCGCACACTTACGGTGATTCGTCACTATGCACAGGTCGTGGCACAACACAAGGCACAACTCCACATCACTGGCACAGCAGCGTGTCGTATGGCCACCAACACCGCTGATTTTTTTGCCCAAGTGCAAGCGGTAACCAGCGTCGCGCCACGATTGCTTTCGGCCAGCGATGAAGCGCGCTTGGCGTGGCAAGGCGCAGTCGCGAGCCTGCCGCCCATAGATGGTGTCACCATGGTGGTCGACATCGGCGGTGCATCTACCGAACTCACCATCGGTGACACTCGCGATGGTGCTGGCGTGGTGCACAACAGTGTGTCGCTGCCGTATGGCGTGGTGACCCACACCGAAGCCGAGTTGCACAGCGACCCACCTCGTGCCGAAGAACTCGCCAATGCGATTTCGATCATGGCTGACGCGGTCGACAATGCCGTTATTGAACACCCTGCGCTTGGCGAAGCCAGCCGTGTGGTGGGTGTGGCGGGCAGCATCGTGACCATTGCCGCAGTCGAACTGGGCTTGCGTGCCTATGACGCCGGCCGTTTGCATGGCATGGTGCTCACCCGAGCCGCCGCCGAAGACGTGTTTCGCACCCTGGCCACCGAAACGTTTGCCCAACGAGTGCACAACCCTGGGCTTGCGCTGGAACGCGCGGGGGTAATCGTGGCAGGCTGTTGCTTGCTGGTTGCCATCATGCGACGACTTCATCTTGACCACATCATCGTGAGCACCCACAACTTGTTGGATGGCGTGGTGGCTGAGTTTCGTCAGTCGGTAGGCGCACAGGCGGCGCGCTCATGAAACCAACGGCAAGCGAACGCCTGCGCGCACCGCACCCGGCAGGGCTGAGCAATGCCCTGCGTTTGCATGGCCGACGCATCATGCTGCGACCGCTCGTTGCCAGTGACTTCACCGCATTTTCCGAAGTACGCACCCGCAATGGTCGCTGGCTCACCGATTGGGAACCGCTGCGACCAGCCGCATCTGCCGACCCAGCAATCAACACCGAGGCATTTGGGCGGCGCTGCGTGGTGCGCGAACGCGAGCGCGCGGCCGGCAACGCCTACAGCTTCGGCATTTTCATCGACTCAATTTTTTGTGGCGAAGTCAACCTCAACGGTGTGACTCGCGGTTCGATGCAGTCGGCCACGGTTGGCTACTGGGTTGACCACGCCAAGGCCGGGCATGGTTATGTGCCCGAAGCAGTTGCCGTCGTCACCCGTTTTGCTTTCGAACAACTGCGTTTGCATCGCTTAGAGATTTGCATCATCCCGCGCAATGCCAACAGCCTGCGCGTGGTGCACAAACTTGAATGGCGCTACGAAGGCCGCGCCGAACGATTCTTAGAAATCAATGGCTTGTGGGAAGACCACGATCGCTTCGGCTTCACATCAGAAGAGTGGACCGAACGCGCCGAAGAACTCAGTCGCGACTGGCTTTAGCGCTTCGAAATTTTGGCTTGCAGCGCAGCCAAGCGCTCTTCAAACCACGGCTGGCGGGTCGACCACAGTTGAGGTTCAAGCTCGAATTTGACGGCCTCGGTGTGCGAGGTGACTTCCCCAATCGAAAGCACTGTCTGCTTGAGTCGAGTCAACAACTCCTTTGGCGCACTTGCGGCCTTTTCCGCAAACTGTCTCACGGATGTCATCAGATCTTCGTCAGGCACACACTGATGCACTAACCCTGCCCGTAAAGCAGCAGGCCCATCAAGGACATCGCCGAACAGTGTCGTTGCCATGGTCGTTTGTAGTCCGGCGATTCGAAGCTGGAGCCACGTGTTGCCGCCGCCAGGGTGGATGCCAAGTTGCACAAACCGACTATCGAACTTCGCGCTTTGTGCTGCAATGCGCACGTCGCAACCAAGTGCCAAGTTCATGCCAGCCCCCACTGCCGGGCCATTCACCGCAGCGATGGTGGGCAACGGGCTGCGGGCCACACGCAAAAACCCCTCGTAAATTGCCAGCAGAGACTCAGCCGTTGCATCTGCCAAATTCCCCAGTCGTGCTCCCGCACAAAAAGCTGGGGCGGCTCCAGTAACCACAACAACGCGAACATCAGCATCCTGCTCAGCGGATTCCATCGCTTGTGAAATCTCTGCACCCATCTCAGCCGTCATGGTGTTTCGTTCTTGAGGATTATTCAGGGCTAACGTTGCAATGCCGTCGGATTTTTCAAACAAGATAAGTGACATATCCCAATTCTCGCACACAGATAGCGTGATTTTGTGCTCGACCACGTGTTTACCGATGCAATCGGGGCATTGCGAGATGCATTCACCAACGCGTTTCTCGAACGCCAAGCCTTTGAAGAACACCTACATTCCGACGTGCTGCTCGGCGACTTGGTGTGGGCCACCAGTTATGGCCTGCCTGGCGAAGGCCAACCGCCGCGGGTGGTTGCGCACATCACCTTTACCTGGCCATCGTGGAGCCAGGCCACGTATCGCGCGTGGTATGTGGATGAGATTTTTCACGAGTCACCGCTCATCGAAATGGAAATCGTGTTTCGCCTTCAGCGGCTGGCCACCTTGCCCGATGCCACCCAGATCGCGGGTGTGGCGCCGTTAACCAGCCCGCGTCTGGGCAACCAACAACTCAATCGCGAAAGCATCAGCAGCGAAACCATCACTACCGCCAACGTCAAGCGCCCCATCGACCATGCCGCCGAAATCGTGTACCAAGGCGCCTACGAATTGTCGGAAGAAACTTTGGCCGATGGCACGAATGCCACACTCGACCAGCACTTTGGTTCGCTCGGTGGTTGGGTGGCGTCGACGCTGGTGAAGTTGGGCGACTTGCAGTTCGCCTACCACCCCGCTGACGGCGACAAATAACGCAACAACTCACGGCTTGGGCGCAAATAAGCGCTCAGCGAACTAGCGCAAATCTTCGGGCAACAACGAAGCCAATGCCACCTGGGGTCGTGGGCCCATGTGCATGATGACTTCGGCGGCACAGATGGTGCCGATTTCGGCACTTTGTTCGAGCGATTTGCCATGGGTGAGCCCGTATAAAAACCCGGCGGCATACATGTCGCCTGCCCCAGTGGCGTCGATGATCGGGTCAACTGGCAACGCCGGCACTTCGATGTAGTCGTCGGCGGTTATCACGACACTGCCCTGTTTGCTGCGGGTCACCACTGCCAGCGGGCACTTGTCGCGCAGCACCTGCACCGATGCCGCAAAGTCGTCGGTGCCAAACAGCACCGCGAGTTCGTGTTCGTTGGCAAACAACAAATCCACATCGTCACACACCAAGGCGTGAAAATCGCCGTGATGCCGCTGCACACAAAACGAATCTGACAACGTGAGTGCCACTTTGCGCCCGGCCTCGTGGGCGTATTGCGCCGCCACCCGAAAGGCTTCCTTGGCATCGTCTTTGTCATAGAGATAACCCTCGAGCAGCACCCACTCGGCGCTTTGCACGGCGTCCCGCGAGATGTCGGCTGGGCACAACACCGCCCCAGCACCCAAATATGTGCTCATGGTGCGCTGGCCATCAGGGGTAACGACGATTACACAACGGCCAGTGGGCAACCCGTGGTCTTTGCTCGCCGGAAAAAACGACACCCCGGCTTCGCGCAGGTCGCTCGAGAACACCCCGCCCAAATCGTCGTCGGCAATCTTGCCGATGAAGCCGGCGCGACCGCCGAGGCTCGCCAAACCGTGGCTGGTGTTGGCCACCGAGCCACCACTTGACATCACATTGGGGGCAACTTTCGATCGCAAATATGCCGAGCGCCCGTCATCCACCAGCATCATTGATGCTTTCGTGAGATTGTGCTCGGTAAGAAAGTCCTCCGCTACCGACGCGATGATGTCCACCATGGCGTTGCCGATGGTGACGGCGTGCAGCGTGGCAGGTTTCACGACTTCATCACCCTAGATGGTGTCAATCATCCAGAAAGCCACCGTGAGCGGACTAGGTTATAAAGTCTCAGATACGTGAAAGGGCCCCGATTATGAAAGCAAAAACGCTCACAGCACAACTCAAAAAAGCCTCATCGCTAGCGGCGCAAACAGTGGCTGATCGACTCGTGGCCTTGCGCGCTGAGCGCGGCTTTTCGCAGGCCCGTTTGGCCGAACTTGCCGGCGTGGATCGCAAAACCATTAACAGAATTGAAAACGGCCACTTCTCGCCATCGCTTGACACCCTCACCCGCTTGAGTGTGGTGCTGAAGTGTCGCCTAGCAGATCTTGTCGAAGCCAAGCGCTCAAAGCGCTAGGTCAGCGAGCCAGAGCGCTCACCAGTCGCTGACAGCTGTCGGCAACTTGCATGACATCAACTTCTTCGCTCACCCGAATGTTTAATGGGTGCTGAGCCACTGACGCAAACACATCAACGAGTTGCTCGCCGCTTAACTCGCTTGGGGTCACGGCCTCGAGTGCCATCACCAAATTGTGGGCATCAATCACCCGTGCCGCTGCTGCTGCCCTTGGTGCCCCGCCTGAATCAACCGATGCACCACTCACCACAGTGAGCAGATAATGGTGTTGGCGCACGGTGGTGATGTGCGGTGTGCGAGCACGAATCACGCCACGGGCGGCAACCGTGCGAGCAAGCACAGGCCAGCGACGAGTGTTGGCCACCCCGACAACAACGGGTAAGTGATTTTCAATTCGGCCACTGTTAG
>JBILFO010000009.1:0-23457 GCA_044351505.1 Ilumatobacteraceae bacterium | reverse complement strand
CCACGGTGCGTCGGGGGCAAGGTCCAACCTGCAGCGTCGCACGGTGTCGCCGCTGTTAAAAGTACGGCTCTCAAAGTGGCGGCAATCGTTGCGCATCGACATGGGTAATGAAACGGTAGTTCGGCAGGGCTGCAGAGGGTTCAGCCCACCGAACCTTCCATTTGCAGTTCAATGAGGCGGCTCCACTCCACTGCGTATTCCATTGGCAGAGTGCGGGTGACAGGCTCGATAAAGCCGTTGACCACCATGCCCATTGCTTGTTCGGGTGTGAGGCCGCGACTAGTGAGATAAAACAATTGTTCGTCAGCGATCTTTGACACCGTGGCCTCGTGGCCGATTTGGGCATCGCGCTCGCCGACTTCCATATACGGGAAGGTGCGGCTTTCGCTGTTTTCGTCGAGAATGAGCGCGTCGCATTGCACGTGGCTCTTGCAGCCGGTGGCACCTTCTTCGACTCGCACCAGACCGCGATAGGCGGTGATGCCGCCATCTTTGCTAATCGACTTCGAAACGATTTTTGACGTGGTCTCGGGTGCAGCGTGCACCATCTTGGCGCCAGCGTCTTGGTGCTGGCCGGCACCTGCGTAGGCAACCGACAACACTTCACCCGTGGCTTTGGGGCCAACGAGGTACACGCTCGGGTACTTCATCGTGAGCTTCGAACCGATATTGCCGTCGATCCATTCCATGTGGCCTTCGGCTTCGACACGAGCGCGCTTGGTGACCAAGTTGTATACGTTCGGCGACCAGTTTTGAATCGTGGTGTAGGTGACGTGGGCGCTGGGCTTGACGACAATTTCGACCACCGCAGAATGCAGCGAATTGTTGGTGTACACCGGTGCCGAGCAACCCTCGATGTAGTGCACCTTTGAGCCTTCGTCAGCAATAATCAGCGTGCGCTCGAATTGTCCGGCATTTTCTGAGTTAATGCGGAAGTACGCCTGCAGCGGCATGTCGCACTCCACCCCGGGTGGCACATAGATGAACGAGCCACCCGACCACACCGCAGTGTTGAGCGCCGAGAACTTGTTGTCGCCTGGCGTAATGACGGTGCCGAAGTATTGCTTGACCAAGTCGGGATACTCACGCAAGGCGGTGTCCATGTCGCAGAACAAGATGCCAAGCTTCTCTAAATCTTCGCGGTTGCGGTGAAACACCACTTCGCTTTCATACTGCGCGGTGACACCAGCCAAATATTTGCGCTCGGCTTCGGGGATGCCAAGTTTTTCGTAGGTGTTGCGCATCTGCTCGGGCAAGTCGTCCCACTCGCTCACCTGTTCGGTGGCGGGCTTCAGGTAATAAAAAATGTCTTGGAAATCGAGTTCGGGCATATTGACGGCGAACCATTCGGCCATCGGCTTTTTGTCGAAGGTGGTCAGTGAGCGCAGACGCATCTTGCGCATCCACTCGGGCTCACCTTTCCACCACGAGATCTGCTCCACCACACGGTCATTGAGACCCTTTTCTGGAGCAAAGGCATATTCGACGTCGTCGCTCCAACCCAATGAGTATTTGGATAGGTCAAGGTCAAAGCTGGTCATTTGGCAATTTCTCCTACGCAGATAGTAACAATTCCCCCGTCCATAACCTCTGCTCAAGGGGTGTGGCCTGCGGCGCACCTCAAGTGATGTAGTCGTTCCGATCGGGCGTAGCGTCGGGGCGTTGTATGGAGCGTTTCGGACTCGTCGGGCTGCCCAATGCGGGCAAGTCATCGCTGTACAACGCTCTCACCGGCTCGAACGCTCTCGCTGCGCCGTATCCGTTTGCCACCAAAGACCCGAACATCGGCATGGCCAAGGTGCTCGACTCGCGACTCGATGCCCTGGCGGCGATGTCGAAGAGCAAAAAAGTGGTCAACGCCACCATTGAAGTAGTCGACATCGGCGGGTTGGTCGAAGGTGCAAGCAAAGGTGAAGGCCTCGGCAACAAGTTCTTGGCAAACATTCGCGAAGTGGATGCGATTGTGTTCGTGCTGCGAGCATTTGCCGACGACGACATCCCCGGCCCGAGCGACCCGTTGGAACACTTGCGTGTGGTTGAACTCGAACTGGCATTAGCCGACTTAGAAAGTGTCGAAACAAAAATCGCCAAGATGAAAAAAGCGGCTCGCATGGACAGCTCGGTGCTCGAGGAGCTCGAAGCTCTCGAGCGCGCCCAGGTGTTGCTTGCCGAAGGGCGCCCGCTGTACCGCGCCGGCATGAAAGAGTCTGATCGCAAACTTCTGGCACCGCATTTTTTGCTCACCACACGTCGCGTACTCGCCGTGGTGAACGTGGCTGAGAATGAACTTGACACGATTCCGGCCCAAGTGGCGCGGGTGGCAGCCGAACTCGCGCCGCCAGGCTCGGCGAGTGAACACGAAGTTGAAGTGCTCGGCATGAGTGTGCAGATCGAAGCCGAAGCAGCGCAGCTCACGGGCCAAGATCGCATCGACATGCTCGAAGCCCTTGGGTTGGGCGAAGGCGCGCTACCCCGCCTCGTGCGCTCGGCGTACCACTTGCTGGGTTTGCGCACGTTTTTTACCACGGGTGACAAAGAGTCGCGCGCCTGGACTTTCAACGCCGGCGCCAAAGCCCCCGAGTGCGCCGGAAAAATTCACACCGACTTGCAGCGTGGTTTCATTCGCGCCGACATGATTCATTGTGATGAGTTGCTGGCTCTTGGTTCGTGGTCAAAGGCCCGCGATGCAGGCAAGTTACGCGTCGAGGGCAAAGACTACGAAGTTGCCGACGGCGATGTAACGGAGATTCGATTTAACGTATGACCCCGACCAATGCGTGGCTCGTTACGCAGGGTCGCGTGTTGGCCAGTGCCACGATTGCCGAAACTCGCAAACAGCGTCGTCGCGGGTTCATCGGCGAACCCGACCCACAGTTTGCGCTGGTGCTACCGAAGTGCAAATGGGTGCACACGTTCGGATGCCGAAGTGCACTCGATGTGGCTTATCTCAATGACAACTCGCAAGTGGTGAAGATCCAGCGGCTGGCCCCAATGCGATTGCCGCTGCCAGTGCGAGCAGCACAGACCGTGGTGGAGGCCAAGGCCGGATCATTTGAACGCTGGGGCCTGCAGCTTGGCCACACGCTGGAGGTAAGAAAAGTATGACCGGCAAACTCGTGCTCGTCGCCACACCGATTGGCAACCTGTCAGACATCACCGCGCGCGCCGTCGAAGCACTACGCGAAGCCGATGTGATTTGTTGTGAAGATACGCGGCACTCGAGCAAGTTGCTGCAGCACATCGGCGTGAGCGACAAACCGCTGCTCGTCGTCAACGAACACACCGAACACGACTCGCGGGAAAAAATCGTGGCTTTGGTTGCTGAGGGCAAAGTTGTTGCACTCATCACCGATGCCGGCAGCCCAGGCATCAGTGACCCGGGCGAGCGCATCGTGCGTGCAGTCGTTGAAGCCGGCGGCGTGGTGAGTGCCACGCCTGGGCCTTCGGCGGCGATCATGGCGGTGACGCTGAGCGGTTTGCCTGCTGGGCGATTTGTTTTTGAAGGTTTTTTGCCGCGCTCCGGTGTGGAGCGCAAGGAGCGCCTCGAGATGGTGGCAATCGAAACTCGCACCACTGTGTTGTACGAAGCACCGCATCGGCTCCACAAGACGCTGGCCGACCTCGAGCTCATGTGCGGGTCGCAGCGCCGCATTGCGCTTGCTGCCGAACTCACCAAAATTCACGAAGACGTGTGGCGAGGCACCTTGCGTGACGCCGTAAAACGCCACGCCGACAGCGAGCCCCGCGGTGAATTCGTGTTGGTGCTCGACGGCGCTGCACCTGCTGCCCCGCCAACCGATGACGAAATCATCGTTGCCCTGCGGGCCGAAATCGCGGCAGGGGTGACGCGCAAAGACGCAGCCTCGCGGGTGTCAGCGCGTTTTGGCGTGTCAAAGCGTCACGTGTACGAACTCACCCTCAGCTTGGGCTGAAACAACAACGCGTTAACGCAGCAACAACGCCACATCAGCGCGGCAACACAAAAATCCAAAAGACGGCCGATGGAGCGTAGGTTGGAGTGGTGCCAAAGTTCTCGGCGACGACCCCAATTTATTACGTGACGGCCAAGCCGCACCTTGGCCATGCCTACACCACTATCGTGACCGACGCCGTGTGTCGTTGGCACCGCTTGTGCGGCGACGACGTGCATCTGTTGACCGGCACCGACGAACATGGTCTCAAAGTGCAGCAATACGCCGACGCCGCCGGCAAGACGCCCCACGAGTTTGTCGACGAAATCGCTCCGCTGTATGCCGACGCGTGGCGGCAACTCGACGTGAAATACGACGACTTCATTCGCACCACCGAAGATCGCCACAAGCGTGGCGTGCTCAAGTTGCTGCAGGCTTGTTACGACGCGGGCGACATCGAAGTTGATGTTTACCGCGGTCACTACTGCGTGGCGTGCGAGGCCTATTACGTCGAAGAAGAACTCGTCGACGGCAATTGTCCGATTCACAAAACTAAGGCTGCTTATGTCGAAGAAGAAAACTATTTCTTCCGTTTGTCGCGATTCGAGCAGCGCTTACTCGACTGGTACGACAAACACCCCGATGCAATCTCGCCCAACTTTCGCCGCAACGAAGTAATCGGGTTCATCAAAGGTGGGCTTAACGACTTTTCGGTGAGCCGCAAGACCCTTAAATGGGGCATTCCCCTACCGTGGGACGACCAACACGTCACCTACGTGTGGTTTGATGCACTCTCCAACTACATCACTGCCCATGGCTACGGCACCAACGACCAACAGTTCGCCGAGCGCTGGCCGGTGGACTGGCACTTCATCGGCAAAGACATCATTCGATTTCATTGCGTGTATTGGCCAGCAATGCTCATGTCGGCGGGCATCGAACCACCCAAAGGCTGGGCCGTGGGCGGGTTTTTGATGGTCGGTGGCGAAAAGATGTCAAAGACCACGGGCAACGTAGTGAGCCCGCTTGAACTCATTGACGAGTTCGGCGTCGACGGCTTCCGCTATTACCTGTTGGCCGACACGGTTTATGGCAACGACGGTGATTTTTCGTATGAAGGTTTGGTGGCGCGTTACAACTCTGACTTGGCCAACAACCTCGGCAACTTGGCCGCACGTGTGGCAACTGTGGTCGAAAAAAAATGTGGCGGACGTGGGCCGGCGCCGCAACCCGATTCACCGTTGGCCCAGGTGGCCGCCGATGTGGTGCGCGATGCAAATGCAGCATGGCGCGGTGCGCAACCAAGCCGCGCTCTTGAAGCAACATGGAACTTGATTCGCGCCACCAATGCCCACCTCGAACAGCACGAACCATGGAAGATGGAACCTGGCTCCGCCGTCGATGCCGTGATGGGTGATGCACTCGAAGCGCTGCGCATCGTGGTGATTTTGGCCAATCCTGCCCTGCCCACGACGTCGCAAGAAATTTGGCGGCGCATCGGCTTGGCTGGGCGTATCGATGAATGTCGAGTTGGCGTCGACACTCAGTGGGGGCTCTACCCCGGCGGATCAGTTGTAGAAAAAGGTGAGCCACTCTTCCCGCGCAAAAAGGTCTGAGCAGAAGTATGAGTAATACAGTCCAATGGGTCGACACCCACTGTCACGTGTATGACGAACGCACACCGGGTGGTGCCGATGCATCCATCGCCAACGCCACCGCCCACGACGTAAACAAAGTGATCGTCATTGGCACCGACGCCAACACCACCCAGCAAGCGCTCTCCATTGCTGCCCGCCACCACAACGTGTGGGCCACGGTTGGCTTGCACCCGCACGACGCCAAATTGGGTGTCGACACCGTGCTGCCCTTCGTGGATGGGTTGACCGCCGCCCAGCTCGCAACCCAGAAAATCGTGGCAATTGGCGAGTGCGGCCTTGATTTTTACTACGACCATTCCGACCGCGATGTGCAACGAACAGCGTTCGCCCAGCAAATCGCATTAGCCAAGCAATTGGATTTAACACTCGTCATTCACACTCGCAACGCGTGGCCCGACACATTTGATGTGCTCGACGGCGAAGGCATGCCCGAGCGCGTGGTGTTTCACTGTTTTACCGGCGACGAAGCCGAGGCTCGACAAGCCGTGCAACGCGGTGCATGGTTGTCATTTTCGGGCATCGTAACTTTTAACAAAGCCGACGACATTCGTCGCGCGGCAAAATTCTGCCCCGCCGACAAACTGCTCACCGAAACTGACGCGCCGTGGCTCACGCCAGTGCCGCATCGTGGCAAAGAAAACGAGCCTGCACACGTGCGACTGGTTGGTGAATGCTTGGCGCACACGCGCGGCGAAAGTGTGGCATCTATTGCGCAAAGCACTGTGGCCAACGCTCATCGGGCGTTTCCGGGTATCTCTCGCTAGCGTTCGCCAGCGTGTTTCTCACTGTTCGCGACCGTCGCCGCGTAACCCTCGTTGGGCTCTTCACGCTTCTTGTTGTGCCAGCGGTGATCTTCTTTACCCGCGGTGAACCGCAGGCCGAAGTGGCATCTGTTGCCGCCGCAGGTATCGAAATTGCACCAAGCCAGCCTGATGCAAACGATTCGCCTGCCCCAGTGTTTTTGTCGGGGCCGATTGGTGCGGCACCAACGGGAACAGCCCCAACTGCGTATCCGAGCGCCGACACCGCCAAACTCACTGGGCAAGCAACGTTCAGCAGTTTCAACGGTGCCCCAGTCACCATCTGCAATTGCCCGCAGGCGCCCTACGGCGTACGGCTGTCAGTGAAAAACCTCAATAACGGACGCACTATTACGTGTTCCAACGTGATGATGCCGTCCACCCCAGCCAATGTGACCATCGTGGTGCACACCCAGTTGTTCGTCGGGCTTTCTGATCTGGTCAACGCACCGATTCCTGTTTCCATCACCTGGTGACTCTCACCCGCTCGCAAACGTCGGAGCTGCTGGCGCGCCACGGCCTGGCACCACGACGAACTTTCGGGCAGAACTTTGTTGTTGAACCCGAAACTGTGCGACGCATCGCAACGCTGGCTCGTGTTGGCCCAGGCGACCACGTGGTGGAAATCGGCGCAGGCCTTGGCGCACTCACGATGGCCCTTGCCGAAACCGGCGCGCAGGTGGTTGCCGTCGAGATTGATTCAGGGCTCGTCGAAGTGTTGCGTGAAAATGTGGCGTCACTCGCCAACGTAAAAGTGGTGCACGACGACGCGATGCGACTGGATTGGAACGTGTTGCTGGCTGACGCCCCACGTTGGACTGTGGTCGCTAATCTTCCGTACAACGTGGCCACACCACTCGTTGCCAACTTGCTCGACCAAGTTGCGCAGGTGCAGCGACTGTTGGTGATGGTGCAAAAAGAAGTCGCCCAGCGACTAGTGGCGCAACCAGGCAGCGATGCTTTTGGTGCCGTGAGTGTGAAGGTGGGTTACTGGGCCACTGCGCGAATTGTCGGCGAGGTGTCATCAGCGGTGTTTTTACCGCGTCCGCGAGTTTCATCATCACTTGTTGAAATCACCCGGCGCGACCAACCAGCAGTGAGTGCACCGTTTGCTGACATGTTTGCTTTGATTCGCCAAGGCTTTGCCACCCGCCGCAAGATGTTGCGCCGCGCGCTTGATGGCGTGGCGGTCAACGAAGATTTCGTGGCTGCCAACGTCGACCCGCAGGCGCGTGCTGAGCAACTCGCCATTGACGACTGGTCACGCCTCACACTGGCGGTCAACGCCCGACTCGCGCTCATCAAAGACACGGCTGCTCAATGACTGGGCTACCTAAAGACAGTGCTTCAACAACACAGCCGATTACGGTCGTAGAAGCACCCGCCAAGCTCACGTTGTCGCTGCACGTCGTAGGTGTTCGCAACGACGGCTTTCATCTCATCGATGCCGAAATGGTCACCTTGGCGTTGTGCGACACCTTGCAGATCGACGCGCAAGGCACGGGCATCAGCGTGAGCGGGCCATTTGCTGATGGCGTGCCCACTGGTGCTGACAACTTGGTGGCGCGTGCATTGCAGTTGGCGCAACGCGATGCGGGCATTCACATCGATAAACAGATTCCCAACGGCGGCGGTCTGGGGGGTGGCTCAGCAGACGCCGCTGCAGTGTTGCGTTGGGCAGGTTTCAGCGACCTAGTTGCTGCGTCGCGCATTGGCGCTGACATTCCGTTTTGTGTGGTCGGTGGCCGAGCACGAGTGCGTGGCATTGGCGAAGTGGTTGAACCCGTTACACCCGACACGAGCAGCAACGAGCCGCTCGAGGTGACCTTGGTCGTGCCGCCGCTGTTTGTGTCGACCCCTGCGGTGTATCGCGCTTGGGACGAACTCGCAGCGCCGGCGCAACGTGCAGCAATCAACGATCTCGAGGCAGCGGCCATAGTCGTCGAGCCACGCTTGGCGCTGTGGCGTGATCGCATTCGCGAAGCGGCTGGTGTGGCGCCAACTTTGGCGGGCAGCGGTGCCACATGGTTTTTGCGTGGAAGCTACGAAGTTGCCGAGGCGCTCGCCGACGCGACAGTGATTGTCACACGCGCTCAATCGCGCTGCTAACGAGTGCGGTCGTGAAGCGAAGTTATTTGTTGGCGCGTTGGTGGCGAGTGCGACGAAGCATCTTCTTGTGCTTCTTTTTGCGCATTCGCTTGCGGCGACGCTTGACGAGTGATCCCATGCGAGGCAAGACGCTACCCTGAAATATGGCGCATCTGCGCTTTGAGTCTTTCCGGGGTCGTTCAATGGCAGGACAGCGGGTTTTGGTCCCGCTTATAGGGGTTCGAATCCTCTCCCCGGAACCACCTAAAACGTGTCAAATGGGGCGCCCAGTGCCTTGCGTTCTATGATTGCTCGCAGTGAACAAATCGATCGACAAAGTCACCACCAAGCGGATGGTGCTCTACAGCGGTCGTGCCCACCCGGCACTCGCGCGCGAGGTTGCTGGCCACCTCAACATCACCCTCGGTGAAGCCGACGTGGTGGAGTTCGCCAATGGCGAGATTCGCCCACGCTTCGGCGAAAGCATTCGCGGCGGCGACGTGTTCATCATGCAATCGCATTTCGGCCACAACGGCCACAGCATCAATGACGCAATTATGGAACAGCTCATCATGATTGATGCCGCCTATCGCGCCTCGGCAAAACGTGTTACCGCAGTGTGCCCGTTTTATGGATACGCCCGACAAGACCGCAAAGCCGCGGGTCGCGAACCGATCACTGCGCGCGTCGTGGCCGACATGTTCAAAGCAGCGGGCTCGAAGCGAATGGTGTCGGTGGATTTGCACAGCGGGCAGATTCAGGGCTTCTTTGATGGCCCCGTCGACCACCTCACCGCCATGCCCGTTCTCGAAAAGTACCTGCGCGAAAATGCACGCGAAGGCGTGGTGATTGTCTCCCCCGATACGGGACGCGTAAAAGTTGCAGAACGATTCGCCCAGCACTTAGCCGACATGAGCGCCGACGTCGCATTCGTCTACAAGCGCCGCGAGAAAAACTCGATCAATGTGTCGAGTGCCAAAGAAGTCATCGGCGATGTCGAGGGCCGTTTGTGCGTACTCACCGACGACATGATCGACACTGCTGGCACCATCACTTCGGCGGCCGACTTGCTGTTGGCCCGCGGCGCCAAAGAAGTGTGGGCGATGGCCACCCACGGCGTGTTGTCTGACCCAGCGATCGACCGCCTGAAAAAGTCGTCGATTAGCCGCGTGGTGCTCACCAACACCATCCCATTGGCCGAGGAAAAGCGCATTGACCGCATCGAAGTGCTGTCGGTTGCCAAGATCATTGCCGACGCGTTGGCAGCTGTGTTCGAAGAAACCAGCGTGAGCGAGCTCTTCGGTGGCGAAAATCTCGCCTGATCAGGCCCGAATTTGCGCCCTTAGACTGACCAAATGCCAACAGCACTAAAAACCAGCCTCGGGCGTGCGCTCGGTAGCGCTGCTGCCCGCCGCTTGCTCACCCAAGATCAGATTCCTGCTGTCGTCTACGGACACGGCATGACACCAACACCCGTCACTGTTGACCGCAAAGCATTGCGCGTTGCACTGTCGGGCCCCGCTGGCCTCAACACCGTGTTGGATTTGCAAGTTGGCAACGACACCTACCCAGCCATCGTCAAAGAAGTGCAGCGCGACCCAGTGAAACGCATTGTGCGCCACGTCGACTTCTTGCAAATCAGCCTCACCGAACTCATCACACTCCAAGTTCCGCTGCACATCAAAGGAACCGCCAAGGCTGTTCTCGCCGAAGGTGGTCTCGTTGATCCAGTCGTCAACTCTGTCGAGGTGCGCGCTACTGCGGCAAACATTCCGAACGAAATCATCGTCGACATCACCAACCTCACCATGGACACCGTGGTGCGACTTGGCGACCTGCAAATGCCCGCAGGTGTGTCCATCGTCGGCGACCCCGAGTTCGTGGTTGTCACCGTGGTCTCCACCAAGATCGAAGAAGTTGCCGCCGTGGCAGCACCTGTCGAAGGCGAAGCCGGTGCCGAGGGTGCCGCACCCGCTGCCGATGGCGCTGCCGAAGGCGATGCTGGCAAGCCGGCTGCAGGTGGCAAACCTGCCGCGGGCGGCAAGCCAACCAAGTAAATCGCGATGCGGTAATCCGCGATGGCGCTGTTTGGTCGCTCGTCGCGATCTGAGCGACGCGGAACCCCATTCTCAGCACTCGTCGTTGGTGTCGGCAACCCAGGCCGCGAATACGAACGCAGTCGTCACAATGTGGGCTTTGAAGTCATCGACGAGTTGGCACGCCGTGCCTCGACCACACTCAAAGCGTCACGCGACAAGTCGTTGTTAGCCGAAGTGCACTCTGACTTCTTGCATTATTTGTTGAGCAAGCCAATGACATTCGTGAACAACTCAGGCCAAGCAGTTGGCCCGCTGGCGCGACGCTTCGGCATTGACGAAGTGGCACGCATCGTCATTGTGCACGACGAACTGGATCTTGCACCAGGTGTTGTGCGCGTCAAGGTTGGTGGTGGGTTGGCCGGCCACAACGGCCTGCGGTCGATTACCCAACATTTGAAGTCGCAGGATTTCGTGCGTGTTCGCATCGGCGTGGGCAAGCCGCCCAGTAAAGAACACGGCGGCGATCATGTGCTCGGCAAAATTCCAACTGCAGAACGCCAACTGCTCGATATTGCCGTGCAGCGCGCTGCTGACGCCACCGAACTGATCTTGCAACATGGCGCCGACGCGGCCATGCAACAGATCAATGCCAACTGAACGGCATCCCGCATGATTGCTACAGACAACGTGTCGCTGGCCGTGCTCGCCGAACTTGCTGCCAGCCACGGCCGCACATTGGGCATCGGGATTCCTTCGGGTGCCGTGGTGGGGTGGGCTGAGAACGCTCGCCCACTGCTGCTGAGCGCACTGGCCCGCACGCGCCCGCGCAACATTTTGGTGGTGGCGGTTCCCACCGATTCACAGGCCCGTGTGTTGTACGACGATCTGCGCGCTTACAGCGACGCAGCGGTGGCGTATTTTCCAGCGTGGGAAACCTTGCCGTTCGAGCGGGTCAGCCCCGGCATCGAAACAATGGGCGAACGAATGCGCTTGGTGTCGCAATTGCGCAGCGCAACGGCGCCGCAAATTATCATCGCGCCGATTCGTGCCCTGTTGCAGCGGCTCAGCCCAGCCGCATTGACCTTCGAGCCAATCGTGATTCATCGCGGTGCAACGCTCGATCTTGATGCCATCGCCACGACACTCGTGGAATGGGGATACGTGCGCGAGCAACTCACCGAACATCGCGGCGAGTTCGCTCAACGCGGCGCGATCTTCGACGTGTTCGACGCCACCGCCGATGCACCAGTGCGTGTCGAGTTGTGGGGTGACGAAGTCGAACGCCTGAGCACTTTTTCAGTAACCGATCAGCGCAGCACTGGCGAACTCGACGAAGTGATGTTGTATCCGGCTCGCGAATTGTTGATTGATGACAACATCGCGGCTCGCGCCGAGCAGTTGAGCACCACCGAGCCGTGGGGTCGCGAACAGTGGGAGCGCATCGCGCAACGCAGCGGCTTTGAAGGAATGGAGAACTGGCTGGCCTGGCTCGTCGACGATTCAACGACATTGCTCGACGTGTTGCCAGCCCATGCAGGGCTCGTGGTGTGCGACCCTGCATACCTGCGCTCGCGGGCGCGCGAGTTACACAAAGAAGAGCGCGCCGTGGCCGAAGCACTGGCCTCGACGTGGTCATTTGCCATCGACGAAGACATGCCCCGACTGCACGTGGATGTCGACACGTTGTTGGAGCGCACCACCACAGAATTGGTGTTGTCGATCACTTCGCCTGGTTTGGGTGAACCAACGGATGGTGCCATCGACGTAGCCGTGAGCCGCTGGGGTTCGCCAGCCAACACCACCGAACGACTGGCCGAACGACTACGGGAACTACTGCAGATCAATTTTCAGATCGTGCTCGCCTATGACAGCAACGAGTCGGCAACTCGTGTTCGACACGAACTCGCATCGTATGGAATCCCCGTCGTATACGCCGCCCCCGGCGCAATACCCGAGTCGTCGTTTTCGCGAAACGTTGTCACGGTCGTGGTGCAGCAGTTGCACGAGGGTTTCGTGTTGCCAACGGTCTCGATCATGGTGGCGACCGAAGCCGAAATTTCGGGTCGTCGCCTCACGCGTCGTCGTCGCACACGCCGCCGTGGGGCCGCCACGATGTTCGAGGATCTAAAGGCTGGCGATCATGTGGTGCACGACGTGCACGGCATTGGCGTGTTTGAAGGCATGGCGCGGCGCAAACTCGACGGGGTCGAACGCGACTTTCTACACCTGCGATACGCCGACGGCAGCTTGTTCGTGCTCAGCGATCAGATCGACTTTGTGCGGCAATACGTGGGCGGCGACGCTCCACCGCTCAACAAGATGGGTGGCGCAGATTTTGCGCGCATCAAGCAGCGGGTGCGCAACGACCTGCGGGTGATTGCCCAAGAACTCGTTGTGCTGTACCAGCGACGACTGCACACACCCGGGCACGCGTTTAGCCCCGATACACCGTGGCAAACCGAAATGGAAGCCGCGTTCCCGTTTGTAGAAACCCCCGACCAATTCGAAGCAATCATCGCCGTCAAGCAAGACATGGAAAGTGCCAGCCCGATGGATCGTCTGGTGTGTGGCGATGTGGGCTTCGGCAAAACCGAGGTGGCGATTCGCGCCGCATTCAAAGCCGTACAAGATGGCAAACAAACTGCGGTGCTCGTGCCAACCACATTGTTGGCCTCACAACACATGGCCACATTTAGTGAACGCTTCAAGCCCTACCCAATAAAAGTAGAAATGCTGTCACGGTTCGTCAGCCCCACCAAGGCCAAGCGCGTGATTGCGGGCCTGGCCACCGGCGAAGTCGACGTGGTGATCGGCACTCACCGCTTGTTGCAAGAGAACATTCGTTTCAAAAACCTTGGCCTGCTCGTGGTCGACGAAGAGCAACGCTTCGGTGTGCAACACAAAGAGTCGATGAAGATGATGCGCACCAATGTTGACGTGCTCACCATGTCGGCAACGCCGATACCGCGCACGTTGGAAATGAGCCTGGTCGGCATTCGCGACATGTCGCTGCTCAACACACCACCAGCCGACCGCCAACCAATTCGCACCTACGTAACTGCGTACGACAACCGGGTGGCAGCCGAAGCCATTCGGCGAGAGTTGTTGCGTGAAGGCCAAGTGTTCTGGGTACACAATCGTGTCGACACCATCGAAGAACGCGCGGAAGATTTGCGGCGATTGGTGCCCGAGGCGCGCATCACATTTGCCCACGGCCAAATGGACGAAGCAGTGCTCGAGCGCACCGTGGTGGATTTCTGGGATGGCAAGTTCGACGTGTTGGTCTGCACCACCATCATCGAAAGTGGCATCGACATGCCAGCGGTCAACACGCTGGTGGTCGAAGACGCACAGCGACTCGGGCTCGGGCAGTTGCACCAGTTGCGCGGTCGTGTCGGGCGCGCCGGGCAACAGGCGTATGCATTTTTGTTTCATCCGCGCGACCAGGTGCTGACCGAAATCGCCTACGAACGCCTGAAGACCATCGGCGAGTCAACAGATCTTGGAAGTGGCTACAAAATCGCGCGCCGCGACTTAGAGCTGCGTGGTGCCGGCAGTTTGCTGGGCGAACAACAAAGCGGCCGCATCACCGCGGTTGGTTACGACTTGTATTGCCAGATGGTGAGCGAGTCGGTGGCTGAAATGAAGGGCGAGCCGATCACTACCCCATTGGAACTCAAGATCGACATGTTGGTCGACGCGTATCTGCCGCACGACTATGTCGACTCCGAAGAATTACGTCTGGACGCCTATCGAAAGTTGGCGATGGTATTTGACGACGATGCACTGGCCACCTTGCGCGAAGAATGGGCCGACCGCTTCGGGCCGCTACCCAGCCAGGCAACTGCATTGTTGCGCATCGGAACTTTGCGAGTGGCGTGTCATCGGGCGGCACTGTCGCGCGTGGTGGTGCAAGACGCCTCAGTGCGACTGTTTCCGGTGCGCCTCAACAGGGAGGGCGAAGTTCGCGTTGACAGCGTGACATCAAAGAACACCTACGACCGTGACGCCCTTACCCTGCGGATTGATGTGCCCAAGGGCGAAGGCGCAGTCGAGTTTTTGCTGCGGGCATTGCCCCACATTTTTGCGTCCGACTCTCCGCCCTCGAGTGACAACTAGGGTAAAACGGTGCCTCGTCGTCTGATTGCCACTCTTTTCCTAGTCGGCGTGCTCGCTTCGTGCGGCACCACCCAAGACGCCGCCACCATCAACGGCGTGGGAATTCGCACCGCCGACTTAGACCAAACTGTTGCAGATTTCGTGACGGTTGGCGAAGCACAACTCACCAACGGTGTTGCCGATGGCGAAACGGTGCGCGGGCTACTCACCTCGTTGATTCGTTCCCAAGCCACTTCACAAGTCATTGCCACAGCCGGCGAATCAATCACTGACGACGATCGCGCAGTGGTGCTGGCCCAAGTTGAAGAGCAAAACCTCGAAGGCTTTCCACCAACGTTGATTGATCTCATCGTCGAACTCAATGCCGCCACAGCGGTTCTGGGTCGCATCAAGCCTCCCAGCGCCGACGTGATCGCTGAGCAATACGCCAACAACCCCAAGTCGTTGGGCATGTTGTGTGTGCGTCACTTGGTGGTCAACGATGAAGCCCTGGCCAAAACTGCGTATGCCGAACTCAGTTCGGCCCCATCCGACGACGAGTTCGCCACTGTCGCTGGCAAGTACTCCATCGAACCCAACGCCAAAGAGTCGGGTGGCGCGCTCGCTGGGCAAACCGGCGACTGCATCAGCATCAACGAGTGGCAAGCCGGTTTCGACCCTGACTTCGTCGCAGGTGCGCTCGGGGCTCGCACGGGTGTGCCAACCAAGCCAGTGCAATCGTCGTTCGGCTGGCACGTGATTTTTATTCGGCCGTTCACCGCAGTTGCCGAAAGCGTTACCGCAAATCTCACATCTGCGCCTGGTGAATACTTGTTGTTGGGTGCACTTGCCGACGCCGACATCACCGTTGCCTCTCGCTACGGGCGCTGGGATCCGCTCGCAGGCAGCGTCGTCGCTCCGTAATTTTCGTGAGCCGTCCGGTTGTAACCGTCGTCGGTTTGGGGCCTGGCCCAGTTGGGTTGGTGACCCAAGAAACTCGTGATGCCATTGCGAGTGCAACCACTCGCTTCGTGCGCACCACTCGGCACCCGAGTGCTGCTCTCGTCGGCGATGCAACATCTTTCGACGACGAATACGAGCGCCACGACACATTTGCCGAGGTGTATGCAGCCATCGCCACTCGGGTGAGTGAAGCCGCCTTGCGCGATGGCTCGGCGTTGTATGCGGTGCCCGGCTCACCGGGCGTGCTCGAAGATGTTGTGCAACGGCTGCTTGCTGACACGCGGCTTGATGTACGGGTTATGTCAGCGGTGAGTTTTTTGGATCTCGCCTGGTTACGCCTCGGCATCGATCCGGTGAATCACAGTGTGCGGTTGGTGGATGCCCATCGGTTTGCCGAAGTTGCCGCCGACGACCGCGGACCATTCTTGGTGGCGCAATGTCATGCCGATTGGGTGTTGTCAGAAGTAAAACTGGCTCACGACTCGGCCCGTGGCGACGAGCCCGTGGTGGTGTTACATCACTTGGGCTTGCCCGACGAACAGGTGGTGACCACCACATGGGATGACATCGACCGTCTCGAGCGGGCCCACGGCGTGGTGGCCGACCATCTGACGTCGATCTACATCGCGCAGCTCGCCGAGCCGATTGCCAGCGAGATGGCCCGACTGCACCGTTTGGCGCGCACGCTGCGCGAGCAGTGCCCGTGGGACCGCGAGCAAACTCACGCTTCGCTTGTGCGTTATTTGATCGAAGAGACATACGAAGTAGTTGATGCGCTGAACGCACTCGACGCCAACGACCCCACCACCGACGACGCACTCATCGAGGAGCTCGGCGACTTGTTGTATCAAATTGAATTTCACACCACAATCGCCGAGCAAGAGGGCCGGTTCAGCCTGGCCGATGTTGCACGCGCGACCCACGACAAATTGGTGCGCCGCCACCCGCACGTGTTTGGTGATGCTTCAGCAACCACCGCAGGTGACGTGGTCAAGACCTGGGACGAAATCAAACAAGCTGAACGTGCGACACGTGCGACGCGTGCCGAACGCACAACTGACGAGCCCGACTTTTTTGCGGGTGTGGCGCGTGCTGCCCCGTCGCTGTCGTTGGCCCAAAAGTTGCAGAAGCGTGCTGCCGAGGTTGGGTTTGACTGGCCCGATGTTGCTGGTGCCACCGCCAAACTCACTGAAGAGATATCCGAGCTGCACGATGCGACGCAGACGGGCGACCCCGACGCCGTGCGTATGGAACTTGGCGACGTGCTATTCAGCGTGGTGAACGTGGCACGCAAGCTTGGCCTTGACGCCGAGACAGCACTTCGCCAGGCCTCCGACAAGTTCGTTGCACGTTTCACCCGTGTGCAACAACTGGCGACTCAACGCGGGTTAGACCTGGCGGATTGTGACCTTGCGCAACTTGATGCGTTGTGGGACGACGCCAAACGCGAACTCTCCTGAGCCACCCACCGGTAGCCACCCACCGACAGCGAACTAGATTGGGCGCGCCATGAAAATCGTCAACATAGTCGGGCGCGAAGTGCTTGATTCGCGCGGCAACCCCACGGTCGAAGTCGATGTGCAACTCGACGGTGGCGCAATTGGCACGGCAATCGTGCCATCGGGAGCCTCCACTGGCGAACACGAAGCAGTCGAATTGCGTGATGGCGGCTCGCGCTATCTGGGCAAAGGCGTGACCAAGGCCGTAGCAAACGTCAATGGCGAACTGCGCACCACGCTCATCGGGCGCGACTCAGCCGATCAACGCGGCGCCGACGAAGCGATGATCGCCCTTGACGCCACGACCAACAAAGGCCGGCTCGGGGCCAATGCAATGCTCGGTGTGAGCCTGGCTTTGGCGCACGCCCATGCTCGCGCCACCAACACCCCGTTGTATGCCTCAATCGGTGGGTCGGATGCGTGTGTGTTGCCGGTGCCAATGCTCAACGTGTTGAACGGCGGTGCCCACGCCGACAACAACGTGGATTTGCAGGAATTCATGGTGATGCCAATTGGTGCACCATCATTTCGCGAAGCGTTGCGCTGGGGTGTGGAGACCTACCACGCGCTAAAGAGCGTGTTGCGTGAGCGCGGGCTCAGCACCGCAGTGGGCGATGAAGGTGGATTTGCGCCGAACCTGGCCAGTAACGAAGAGGCAATCGTGGTGCTACTGCAAGCAGTCGAGCGTGCCGGGTTCGTCGCGGGCAAAGACATCGCGATTGCACTCGACCCCGCGATGAGCGAGCTCTACAAAAACGGTGCATACCACCTGACCGGCGAAGGCAAAACCATGTCGGCCGGCGAACTGTGCGCATGGTGGGGCGATCTCGTGGCGCGCTACCCCATCGTGTCGATCGAAGATGCAATGGCCGAAGACGACTGGGATGGCTGGTCACAACTCACTGCAGCACTCGGCGACAAAGTGCAACTCGTGGGTGACGACTTGTTTGTTACCAATGCCCAGCGCCTGCAACGCGGTATCGACAGCAAAGTGGCCAACAGTGTGCTGGTCAAGGTAAACCAGATCGGCACGCTGACCGAAACACTCACCACCGTGAATCTGGCCGACCAACACGGCTACACCAGCGTGATGAGCCATCGCAGCGGCGAAACCGAAGACTCCACGATCGCCGACCTTGCCGTGGCCACTAATTGCGGGCAGATCAAAACCGGTGCCCCCGCCCGCAGTGACCGCGTGGCGAAGTACAACCGGCTGTTGCGAATCGAAGCCGAACTCGGGTCACGCGCCAAATTTTTGGGTCGCGACGCGCTCAACCCCTAGGGCGGGGAGTCCACCGAGATGCGCAGGCCAGCCGTCACAATAGAGGTGTGAACTTTCCGCTTGCTCTCATCGGTCGCTTGCGGTCGTTCACGATGCCCATCGTGTTCTTGATAATTGCGGGCGTCACCATCACATTTTTGGTAGTGCCGATGCGCACCTGGTTGTCGCAACAAGATTTGCTCGACACCCGATCGCGGCAGTACGGCGTGTATGAAGAAGTCAACGATGCTTTGCAAGACGAAGTCGACGCATTAACTGCACCAGCAGGCGTGCGCCAGGCGATTCGCTCACAACTGGGGTACCTGTTGCCTAACGAGCGACGCATCCCGCTCCTTGCTCAACCCGAAGCCCCAGTGACCCTGCCCGATCGCTGGCCTTACACCTTGGTGGCTGGCATCGTGAGTGTGCGCGAGACACAACAAGTTGGTGTGGCCGAAGGCAATCTGGATCTGTTTGATCCGGCGCGACCGTAAAATTCAGCCCGTAACGCTGTAACTTTGCTGCATGGGCGGAAGCATTCTTGGTAACCGTGTTTTACGCAAAGAGGATCCGAAGTTTCTTACCACCGGCGGTGTTTATGTCGATGACATGCACGCCGAACCACTTTTGGCAGGCGCCGCGCATGTCACTTTTGTGCGCTCGCAAATGGCTCATGCCACGATTCTCGGCATCGATGTCAGTGCAGCACTGCAGGCACCAGGTGTTATCGCAGTGCACACCGCGGCATCGTTAGGGCTGGCGCCAGAAACTTCGTCATACAACGCGGGCGTTTCGCGCACATTGCTGGCCAGTGATCGCGTGCGCTACGTAGGCGAACCCGTGGCAGTCGTGGTCACCGAACACGCCAACCAAGGCGAAGACGCCGCCGACTTAGTGGTCATCGATTACGAACCTCTCGAAGTGTTGATCGATATCGAAGCAGCGATGACATCGTCAACGCTCATCTACCCCGATGCCGGTAGCAATATCGTCGTCGACTCCACCGTGTGGGGCATGCCCGATGTGACGGGTGATGATTTTTTCTCCGACTGCGAAGTGGTGGTGAAGGGTCGCTTTGTCAACCAACGTCTGGCGCCGTGCCCGCTCGAGGTGCGCGGTTCGGCCGTGGCTTGGGTTGATGGTCGATTGTTTCAGTGGATTTCCACCCAACATGCCCAAGGTGTGCGCGACCAGATCAACAAAAGTGACGCCACCAGTCACGTGCGGGTGATTACCCCCGACGTCGGCGGTGGGTTTGGTGCCAAAATTTCGGCCTACCCCGAAGAAATCGTGTTGGGTCGCTTGGCACTCGCGGTCAATCGCCCGTTGCGCTGGCGCGAAACCCGCAGCGAGTCGATGGTCTCGCTTGGTCACGGTCGTGCGCAGTTGCAATACATCACTCTCGGTGGCAACCGCGACGGCAAGGTGCTCGCCTACCGCCTCGAAGCGATTCAAGATTCGGGCGCGTTCGTCGATGTTGGCGCTGTGTTGGCCCCCGCGTGCACTCGCCCGATGAGCAGCGGCGTGTATGCGATTCCAAAAATTGAATGTCGCACCAAGTCGGTGGTCACCAACACCACACCAATCGTTGCGTACCGCGGCGCTGGGCGCCCCGAGGCCACCGCGGCAATTGAACGAGCAATGGATATGTTCGCTGCCGAAATTGGCATTGACGCCGCCGAAGTTCGTCGCAAAAATCTCATCGGCAAGTTCATGCAGCCACACACCACCGCCATTGGTCAGGAATATGACGTTGGCGACTACGAAGGTGCCCTCGACTTGGTGTTGGCCGCGGCGAACTATGCCGACCTGCGCAAAGAGCAAGCCACGCGCCGCGCGCGTGGCGACCGCAACCAACTTGGCATCGGCGTGAGCGTGTATGTCGAAATCACATCGGGTGGCACCAACCACGAAGATGCCCGCATTGAAGTGCTGCCCGACGGTCGCGCAATCGTGTACACCGGCACGTCACCGCACGGCCAAGGTCACGTGACTGCATGGTCGATGATTGCGTCCGAGCACACCGGCATCGCGATGGACAAAATCGACGTGGTGTGGGGCGATACCGACCTCATCCCCGAAGGTCTCGGCACCTACGGTTCGCGCTCGTTGCAACTGGGTGGCGCGGCCGTGCACGAAACAGCAATCAAACTCGTTGAGCAGGCCAAGGCGTTTGCCGCCTCGCAGTTGGAAGCCGCCGAAAGCGACATCGTGCTCGACAAAGAGCGCGGCGTGTTTCATGTGGCAGGCACCCCAGCCAAGAGCACTTCGTGGGGCAACCTGGCAGCATCGCGGGCCAACGACGGCGGGCTCGGCTATGCACACCAATTCATCTCAGGTGGTGCCACGTTTCCGTTCGGTGCGCATGTTGCCGTCGTCGAAGTCGACACCGAAACCGGCAAAGTCACGCACCTCAGGCAGATTGCCTGCGACGATGCCGGCACCGTGTTGAACCCGCTGTTGCTCGAAGGACAAATCCACGGTGGCATCGCCCAAGGTTCGGCGCAGGCTTTGCTCGAAGAATTTGTTTATGACGCCGACGGCAACCCAAAAACGGGCAACTTGGCCGAGTACGCATTCATCTCGGCGGTCGAATCACCCCAGATTGAACTCGTCGCCATGGCCACTGCCACCCCTCGCAACCCGTTGGGGGCCAAGGGTGTTGGCGAATCGGGCACGATTGGCTCAACACCAGCAGTGCAATCGGCAGTGGTCGATGCAGTCGCCCATTTGGGCGTGCGTCACATTGACATGCCGACGACGCCCGAGCGTGTGTGGCAGGCCATCAATCAGTAAGACTGTCGCAGTGAACAACACATCGAATACCGCACCAATCGTCGCTGAAAATCTGTCTCGTCACTTCGGCGAAGTCAAGGCCGTTGATGGCATCAACCTCACGGTGAACCAGGGTGAAATCTTTGGGTTCCTCGGCCCCAACGGCGCCGGCAAGAGCACCGTGGTGCGCATTCTCACCACGTTGTTGCGACCTACTAGTGGCACTGCACGAGTCGCTGGTTTTGATGTGGTCAAACAAGCCGACCAGGTGCGACGCAACATCGGGGTGGCACTGCAAGATGCAGCAATCGACCCACTCATGTCGGGATACGAATTGCTCGAGTTGCAGGCGGTGCTCTATGGAATCCCTGCCAACAAAATGAAGCAGCGTGCCAACGAGCTGCTCGAGCGTGTTGGCCTGACCGCTGCCGCTGACCGCCGCGTGTCGACCTATTCAGGTGGTATGCGTCGTCGGCTAGATCTTGCGTTGTCGCTTATTCATCAACCTGCCGTGCTGTTTTTGGATGAGCCGACAACTGGGCTCGACCCGATGAGCCGTCTAACGCTGTGGGAAGAAGTGCGTCGCCTCAACAGTGAAGGCACCACCGTGATGCTCACCACGCAGTATCTAGAGGAAGCCGACCAACTTGCTGATCGCATTGCGATCATCGACCACGGCCACATCGTGCGCGAAGGCAGGCCCAGCGATCTGAAGCGCAGTGTGGGCGACCCGACGCTGCTCATCAATGTGTCGCGCCAACAGAACGATCAAGCCAAGGTGGTGCTCTCGGCATTCGGCGACATGCGTCCAACGGCCGAGGGCACGCTGGGTGTCGGGCTCAAGGGTGGCGCCGAACGCGTTGCTGAAGTGGTGCGCGCACTCGACGAGGCCAAAATTCTGGTCGAGCATCTCGAATTGAATCAGCCCAGCCTCGACGACGTGTTTGCTGATGCAACTGGTTATCGCCTTGAAGGGGCCGACAATGCGCCACAAGCCGGCTGACACCGCGCGACAGTTCGTTGCGTTGTCGCGCCGCTCAACTTTGGCGATTTTTCGACAACCAGCAATCATCGCGCCGTCGCTGATCTTCCCGCTGTTTTTTGCAGCGCTCGGCGCGTCGTCATTCAGTCGTGCCATCAGCCTGCCCGGGTTTCCCCAAGTGGATTCGTATCTGCAGTTCACCTTGGCGGGCACCGTGACCCAAGGCGTGTTGTTTGGCTCGGTCACTGGTGCTGCGGCACTGGCCACCGACATTCAAGACGGCTTTTTTGACCGCTTACTTGCCGCACCAACATCGCGCACCTCTATTTTGTTTGGCCGCTTGGCCGGTAGCTCGGTGTTCGGTGGCCTACAAGCGCTCATCTTTTTGCTGGCGCTTTTGCCGTTCGGTGTCACCGTGCAGGCCGGGGTGCTCGGTTATGTGTCGATCGTGCTGGCTGGGTTTCTCACGGCGTTCGGCGTCGGTGCGCTCATGTCGGTGGTTGCACTGAAAACTGGTTCAGCAGAAGCAGTGCAAGGAACCTTTCCGATTCTTTTCATTCTGTTGTTTTTGTCGAGCGCGTTCTTCCCGCGCGAAACCATGAGCGGCGCCTACCGACGTATCGCCGACTTCAACCCGATCTCATACATGGTCGAAGGCCAGCGATCGCTTTCGATTGACGGTGTCTCGCTCACGGCAATGACCCAAACACTGCTGATCCCGATTGGTATCGCCGTGCTCACAACGTTGCTGGCGCTTCGTCAACTCTCCGTACGCTTGGCGGCAAGATGACTACCACCCGCAGCGTCGGCATTCTTGCCACTCGCAGTGTGCGCACCATCCGCCGTTTGCCGTCGGCTTTTTTTCCGGCGCTGGCGATGCCGATCTTCAACATGGTGGTGTTCGCCGGAACGTTCTTTGCCATCACGCAAATACCCAACTTCCCCACCGATCGCTCAATCAATTGGTATATGCCGCTCGGCATCATGATGGGCGCAGCCTTCGGTGGCGTCGGCCTGGGTTTCACCACAATTCGCGATATCGAAACCGGTTTTTATGATCGCCTGCGCATGTCGCCAACATCTCGCTTGTCGCTCATCCTCGGGCCACTGACTGGCACCCTCATTCGCGTGCTCATGATGACCACGCTCGTAATAGTGATTGGAATTGCCCTCGGTGCGCGATTCACTGGTGGGCTGCTCGGCGTGTTGTGTTTGTACGTCAGCGCCCTCGGCATCGCCACGATGGGTGCCGGCTGGGGTCTCGGCTTGGCATTCAAATTTAAAGACATGCGCGGTGCTGCAATCATGCAGCTGTCGATTTTTCTCGTGATGTTCTTGTCGACTGCCCAGGTGCCACTCGATGTGATGACCGGCTGGCTGCAC
>JBILFO010000074.1:0-8065 GCA_044351505.1 Ilumatobacteraceae bacterium | reverse complement strand
TCGTTGGCACGTCTCGGTGTGGAGTGCACCACCTACACACGTGCGTGGAAGCGCGGCTTGCCCGACGTCGTGGAAATTGAGCCCAACCATCGACTAGTGCATGTGCAGGCTGGTGATGTTGACTTGCCGAAAGAAAAATTGATCGACATCGTTCCCGAGTTCACCGATGCGGTGGGTCACCATATTCGCACGCACTCCCGCGCCCAAGTGATTCACGCCAACTATTGGCTTTCGGGTTTGGCGGGTCATCAACTCAAGCACGAACTGAATCTGCCACTGGTGACCACGTTTCACACGCTGGCACGAGTAAAGGCGATGCACGGTGATGCTGAGTCGGCCGCCAGAGAAGCGACCGAGTCGGCAATCATTGGTTGCAGCGATGCCATCTTTGTGTCGTGTGAAGAGGAACGTCAGCAATTTCGCGAGGTGTACGGTGCGTCGCCTGGCACTGTTGAAGTGATTACCCCAGGCGTTGATCGCGCCTATTTTTCACCTGGCAGTCGCGCAGGTGCTCGCAGTGCTCTTGGTCTGGGAAGCCATCCGGTGTTGTTGTTCGTGGGTCGCATCCAGCCGTTGAAAGGTGTCGACGTTGCAGTCGAAACGCTGGCTGCGCTGTCGCACCGCGATGCGGTGTTGCTCATCGTCGGTGGGGCCAGTGGCATGGCCGGTGACTTCGAGTTGGCGCGTGTCGTTGCACTTGCTGAACGGCTTGGTGTAGCCGATCGCGTGAAGTTCATTGCGCCGCAGCCGCACCATCTGTTGAGCACGTACTATCGCGCCGCCGACGTAGTGCTGGTTCCGTCTCGCAGCGAAAGTTTTGGATTGGTTGCACTCGAAGCCTCGGCTTGTGGCACGCCTGTTGTTGCCACTGCCGTCGGGGGCTTATTGTCGCTTGTCGAAGATGGCGTCAACGGCTTCTTGGTGCCTGATCGCGATGTGGATCTCTTCGCTCGACGCGTGACCGAGGTGCTTGACGATTCGCATTTGGCGCAGCGTCTGAGCAGCCAAGCAGTGTTGCGCAGCACTCGATACTCATGGCAGCATGCCGCGATGCGCATGCGTCGTGTCGTTGCCGAATTCGCCCGGCGCGATCTCGTACTCTGCGACTAGCCACCCCATGAGTGACATTTTTGACGAAGGCCAGCGCGCCACGTTGGAACGGCGCATCGATGAATGGCTAGCCACAGTGCACACCCAACACCCACAGACGGTGGCAACTGGGCGGGCCAGCGACGACCCTGATCGCTGGATGGTGCGGCTGCACGGTGAAGCCAAGGAATTCACCACGATTTGGCTGCGTCTCGGGCAGCGCACATTGCGGTATGAAACGTATGTGATGCCGTATCCCGAAGAACACGCCAGCGAGGTCTTTGAGTTGTTGCTGCGCCGCAACGAACGGCTCGTCGGGGCTCACTATGCACTTGGCGCTGAGCAGGCTGTCTTTCTTACCGGCGAGCTGGTGCTGACCGCAGTGGTTGAAGTAGAACTCGATCGCATCATCGGCACACTTTTTGCAACCGTCGAAGCCCACTTCGATGAACTCGTACGGCTGGGCTTTGCCAGCAGATTCTTGACTGCTGAGTAGCCTTCGCGGAGTGACAACTGGTGCGGTGCTTGCCATCATTGGCGGTGGCAACATGGGTTGCGCCGTAGTGCAGGGCTTGTTGCGCGCCGGACACGCGGCCAGCGACCTGGTGATTGTCGAAACTAGCGCTGAGCGTCGTGCCGAACTAACAAAACTCTTCGCCGGCATCCATATTGCTGCAGACACACCACGCTGCGATGATGCGATCATTGCGGTGAAGCCTGCCGATGTGGCGACTGCCTGTGCGAGGGTCGTTGCGGCGGGCGCACGACGGGTGATCTCTATTGCAGCAGGGGTGCGAATTGCGGCGATCCAATCTGCGTGCGGTGCCCACGTGCGGGTAATTCGAGCGATGCCAAACACGCCGGCAGTCGTTGGTCTTTCGGCTACTGCTATGGCTGTCTCTCGCACTTGTGACGATGCGGACCGAACCTGGGCCCGCACGCTGCTGCAAAGCATCGGCATCGTGGTGGAGATTGATGAGTCGATGCTGGACGCATTTACGGGGTTGATTGGCTCGGGGCCGGCGTATGTGTTTTACGTAGCCGAATCATTGCAGGCAGCAGCAGTCGCCGAGGGTTTTGAGGAAGTAACGAGTGCCAAGTTGGTAGCGCAACTGCTTGTGGGTGCTGCTGCGTTGTTGGAACGTGAGCCTCAACACGCCCGAGAGTTGCGACAACGCGTCACTTCACCAAATGGAACTACGGCAGCGGGTGTCGCTGCGTTGAATGACCGCAAGACGCATGACGCATTCATCGCTGCAGTGCGAGCAGCGACACAGCGCAGCAAAGAACTCGGCGATGCATAGCAGCGCTCACGTCAGGATAGCAACCTCGAATCATGCCGAGTGGTTGGTGGGTAGCGCAGTAAAAACTCTGCAAAGTTGGTGTTGCATTTTGCTAAACGGTGCGTAAGGTAGCAATACAGATCACCGGACGGCTTGCCGTTCCGGGAGTCGCACCCGCAAGGGTTGCGCCGTATGGGTCGGTGCCGTCGGGGGGTTGGCACCGGCCCTTACGTTTTTTCTGGCCAAGTTCGCCACTTCGCTGCACTGGTCGTAGCGTGACCAAGCGGTGAACACACAGCGCTACGACACCATCTCGTTTCTGTCCGACTATGGAACGCGCGACGAATTCGTTGGCATCGTCAAGTGCGTTATTTCAGATCTCGCACCGCACGCAAAAGTGATCGACTTGACTCACGAGATTGCACCCTTCGATGTGCGCGCAGGTTCACTCGCCCTTGCACGCTGCATTTCGTATGTGCCTTCAGGCATTGTGCTTGCTGTGGTTGACCCCGGTGTGGGCACGAGCCGCCGTGGTGTGGCGGTGTCGGTCGGCGGAGGTCGCGGAGTGCTAATTGGCCCGGATAACGGACTGCTCTCGATGGGCACGGCGCTCGCGGGTGGCGCCGATGCTGCAGTAGTGCTCAACAACCCCGAGTATCAACTCGGTGCACCTGGCGACACGTTTGCGGGCCGTGACATTTTTGCACCGGCTGCGGCACATTTGTGCAACGGAGTTCCCTTTGCTGCGCTCGGCGATGCAATCGATCCTGGCTTGTTATTGCCGGGAGTAGTTCCGCTGCCACGCACCGAAGCAGAAGGAATTGTTGCCGAAATCACTTGGGTGGATCGCTATGGCAATTGTCAACTCAACGTCGGCCCCGATGAAGTCGAGTCACTCGGTTCGATGATGAGCGTCGTGATGACTACTGCATCTGGTGAGCGAACCACCCGCGCCGCCAGTGTTGTGAAGAACTTTGCCGAGATCGGTGGAGGTATCGGCTTGGTCATCGATTCGTTTGGGATGTTGGCGATTTGTGCCAACCGTGGTTCGGCATCTGATGAGTTGAACATTGCGGTTGGTGACGCGGTCACGCTTTCTGCGTTGGACGAAACTGCCAGTGTTGCAACAAGTGTCACAACGAACGTCGAGTTGCGGCGTAGCCCAAAGGGCACCTGAGCGAAATCGGTAAGGTGGTCGTCGTGCGTCCAGCCACCACTCTGGCTCTTGGTTTGTTGGTGGCAGCAATTTTTGTCGCTGGCCTGGTTTCAATTTTGATGAGTTGATCAGTAGGCGAAAGAGGGGCAACACTATGAACGTCGCATCAGTGTTCGATCACCACCCGGCAACGTCGTCAGCAATCGTGAGCCGTGGCGTCACCACCACCTATGGCGAACTGCAAATGCAAGTTGCTGCGATGCGTGGCGCGCTTGATGGCCTCGGGGTGGGCAAAGGTGATCGCGTCGCGTTGTTGTGCGGCAACACGATCGAATTTGTCGTTGCTTACTTTGCTTGTTTAGGGCGTGGCATCGTGTGCGTGCCACTGAACCCAACGGCACCCGCCCCCGAGTTGCAACGCGAGTTGAGCGTGGTTGGTGCACGGGCGGTAGTGGTTGCCCCGTCAGCAGTGGCTGCGTGGTCAGGGGTGGATCGTTCGGCACTTGGGCACCTTGCGCATGTGATTGCTACGACGGGAGACCTTGGTGACGCACTGCAGTTTCGTGATTTGCTGCAGCACGAAGCCGCACCAGTTGTAGATATGCAACCCAACGACTTGGCCATCATGTTGTTCACCAGCGGCACGGCTGGTTCACCCAAAGCTGCGATGTTGTCGCACGGCAATCTGCAGTCGAACTTGGACCAACTCGCCCAGGTTCGTCGCCTTGATCACACCGACGTCGTCTTCGGAGTATTGCCCCTCTTTCACATCTTCGGGCTCAATGTGGTGTTGGCGTATTCACTCATGCGTGGGGCATCGCTAGTGCTAGTTGAGCGGTTCGACCCGATGACGGCAATCGAAACGATTCGAGATCGCAAAGTCACGATGATTCCTGGAGCACCACCGCTGTGGATGGCGTTCGAACAAATGCCCACCTTGCCCAAAGATTCGTTTACGTCGGTACGTATCGCGTTGACAGGGGCTTCCAAGATGCCCGAGCACACCACCCGAGCATTGTTCGAGAGGTATGGTCTGCTCGTTACTGAGGGGTATGGTCTCACCGAGTGCGCACCAGTGGTGACCACTACGACGAATGTCGAAAAAACTACGGCGCTCACCAAGATTGGTTCAATCGGTCGGGTTCTGCCGGGTGTCGAAGTGCGACTCGTTGATGAAAGTGGCGAAAATGCTTTGCGAGGTGATGCTGGCGAAATTTGGGTGCGTGGCCCGAACGTGTTTCTCGGTTATTTCGAAGACCCGCAGGCCACGTCACGGGCACTGACTGCAGATGGCTGGTTGCGAACCGGTGATATCGCCGTCATCGACGACGACGGATTTTTCTACCTGGTGGATCGTGCCAAAGATTTGATCATCGTCTCGGGTTTCAACGTGTATCCAGCCGAGGTTGAAGAAGCAATTCGTGAGCATTCAGCAGTTGCCCAAGCAGCGGTGGTTGGCGTTGAACATCCACACTCTGGTGAAGCAGTGCGGGCGTATGTCGTGCTGCGACAAGACGCACATCTAGACGAAGACGTGGTTATCGACCATTGCCGCGCTCGTTTAGCGCGATACAAGTGCCCCACCAAGGTATTGTTCGTATCGCAATTGCCCGCGGGTGCCACGGGCAAAGTGTTGCGCCGCGAACTTCGCTAGCTGCGTTAGTTGTAGCCCTGTTCGCTGTAGCTCTGTTGGCTTTAGCCGTGTTGGCTGAGTTGAAACGAGCCGGGTCGCTTTGTGGCGCGTGCGCTCGGCACGAGGAAGCCAACAAATAAGATCACCACACCCACTGACAGAGTGATGGTGAACGCGCGTTCTTCACCAAAACGTCCAGCGAGGGATCCGCTGGCTGACAACACCAGCGTGCCGAGCGCAATCAGCACGTTGCTAGCAACCAGACGTTTTGGTGTAACTACTCCTTGTCGGCGCGCGCCGGCAAAAGCTGGTGTTCGCCGGGCGATGAGCCGCGCAATTGACCACAGTGCCCCAAGAATGATGATGAGGGCAGGTACACCCGAACCGATCGCAGCAAGAATTCTCGGCAGCGCACCAAAGTGATCACGGGCGCGCGGGAACTCATCCGCGATAAACGGCTTAGTGGTCGGCGCCACCACCATGACCCCCACAGCGAACGCACTGAGCAGCGCCAAAATACGGCGCAGTGGAAGTGCAATTCGATCACCAGCAAGAAGCGCGATTGAACCGAGTGCCAGCCAGGCGACATTCAACACCGCACCAGCGGTGAAGAACACGCGGAAGATGCCATTTGACCAGCCGGTGGCGGTTGCCCACCAGAGCGCAAATGAGCCGACAGCGAACAACGACATGGCCATCGCCCAGGCTGAGTGATGGGTGAGTCGGCGGCGATGCCAGCGATCAGCGGTCACCAGTGCAAACACCAACGCAACAAGGCTGGCGAAGGCAGCCAACGATGTAGTGAGTTCGTTCACGCGCAGTGAAGGCTAGGCAACGACGGTGTGGCGCCGTGGTCGCGGTGCGATGGAAACCCCACATCGATGGGTGAGGTCTCGTGGCATGCGGCACGCAGCTACGAGAGGCTCGTGAAACTATGCGCAAGCGCCGTACCCTGAAGATATGACTGCTGCTGATAAAACTGCATCACCCCGCCGACGTCGAATTCCGAGTGCGGCGGTGAATCGTCTGCCGGTGTATTTGCAGATTCTCACCGATCTTGAGCTCACTGAAACTTCGCAGGTGTCAAGTGATCAGTTGGCAGCCCTCGCCAATGTCAATGCAGCAAAAGTTCGCAAAGATCTTTCGTATCTCGGCACCTACGGCACGCGCGGTGTTGGTTATGAGGTGGCTTTTTTGATCTATCAAATCAAGCGTGAACTTGGTTTGCTTACCGAATGGAAGACCATCGTTGTTGGCGCCGGCAACCTCGGTTCGGCCATCACCGTCAATGGCGGTTTTGCATCACGTGGGTTTCCCGTTGTGGCAATTTTTGATGTTGACCCACGTAAGGTTGGCGCCACCGTCGGCGAACTCACCGTGCGCAACTTAGATGAGATGCGCGAGTTCGTGCGCGCCAACGGTGTGCAGATTGGTGTGCTGGCGGTGCCATCGACAGCAGCGCAGTCGGTGGCCGATGACTTGATGGCAGCAGGAATCGGTTCGCTTCTCAACTTTGCACCAGTGGTATTGACCACCACCAAAGGTGTGACGGTGCGCAATGTTGACCTTGGTGTGGAACTGCAGATTCTGGGCTATCACGAACAACTTCGTGGTCAAGTGTCAGCGCAGCCAAACCGCGTTTCGGTGTAGTTAGCGCTTTCGGGCTACTACCAAGAGACTTGAACCAAGGGGTGTGCGTAAAGCGATTCGTTGTTCGAGCCATGCAGCAGCCTTGCCCAAGAGACCACCACTTGCGCCGAGCGTTGCTTCGGTACCTACGGCCTTGCGAATACCGAGGCGGTAGGGCAGCGCACGTAGCACGAATAAAGGCAAAACAGTTAGGGCAAAGAAGTAGCCCATTCGGATGACTTCAAAGCCATTCGATTCGAGTTCTTTTTTGATGGAGCGCTTGTTGTAGCGCAGGTAGTGGCCACCGTCGACGTCGTATTGGCTCCAAAGCGAAGTCAGTGCCGGAACAGTAAGCACAAGCCGACCATCAGAAGTAAGTAGTCGGTGTACTTCTGCCAACGCTTTTTGCCGATTATCTAAGTGCTCGAGCACATCCAGCATGGAAACGTTCGCAAGAGATGAGTTTGGAAGCTGCAGATGCTCAATCGCTGCACAAAATGAAAGTACTCCGCGTCGTGCCCCGGCAACTGCCCCAGCATGAGAGGGTTCAACACCAATCGTGGGCTGACCTTTGGCAGTCAGGTATCGAGCTACAACTCCAGTTCCGCTACCAACATCCCAAATCGCATTGTCTACACCCGATTTGTGAATTGCAGAGAGGATGATGGAGTTGCGAGTTCGGTACCACCAACTGTCATCAAGTAACGCATCCATCTCTTCCCAGGCCTGATCGCCATAAACCGATTTGTCTAGTTGTTGGTTATGGCCGAGCCATACGTTGAGATGGCTGTCCCAGTTTGCAACGGCGGTTGGTCGCCACCCGAAGTTACGTTCAAGCCGCTCAAGTTCGGGATGCATGGTCGCCCCCATGATAAGCGTCGTAGCCTGACGTGTGATGCGTCAGTTGATGTCGTGGCGTACCTGGGCTGCTATCGGCGTGCTGTTGGTGCTGGCCACAGTGGTGCAGTTGTTGACGAGTCGTGGGCCACGCGGCAGCGATGCGGAAGGCGTGCAGCCAAGTGAGCGACGCGTGAGCGCGATTGCGTCGGTGATGTCAATTCAGTCGAGCGAGGCATTCGCAATCATCGACGGGGTCACTGTTGGTTCTGCATCGCTCACACTCGATGATGGTCGTGTGGTCACCATTGCTCGCGATACACCGGGGGAAATTGATTGTGCAGATCGCACCACGCCGGCTGCGTGTGTGCTGCTGGCCAACATGTTGGGTGAAGGCGTCGTATGGTACGCGCTTGTTGACTCCGATGGCCCGACGGT
>JBILFO010000073.1:0-8093 GCA_044351505.1 Ilumatobacteraceae bacterium | reverse complement strand
ACTTTGGAAGAAGTCGCCGAAAAAGAAGACATCACCCGCGAGCGAGTGCGTCAAATCGAGCAAAAGACGCTGGCTCGCATGCGCCACCCACACAACAACAGCGGGCTGCGTTCATTCGTAGAAGACGAGTAGCCTGACGAAGCCTTTCCGGGGTAGCTCAGTTGGCAGAGCAACGGACTGTTAATCCGTTTGTCGTGGGTTCGAGCCCCACCCCCGGAGCCATAATTTCCACCGGGGCCAGTAGCTCAGTGGTCAGAGCAGGGGACTCATAATCCCTTGGTCGTAGGTTCGATCCCTACCTGGCCCACTTGTAGCCCTGTGGCCTGAGTGGTTCGGATGGCTCGGCTCGTCGCCGAGCGCGACGCTCAGCTCGACTTTTTGAATTCTTTGACAACCTCAGAGGCCTCGGCAAAGCCCTGGGCCGCGAGGGCCTGGGCGATATCTGTCTTAACGGCTTGCACCACTCGGTGGGTTCCGTTGCAGTTCTTTTCTGGATCAGTCGTGTAACCACATCCGCATGCGCCCATGGTGATACCTCTTTCGTTCGAAGCTGAAAGATGACCTTATCAGTGCCTTCTGTTACTGATGCGCCAGAGATGAGGTAACCTTCGTTGAGTCACAATAATTGCGCCAAGGAGGCTCCGATGTCCAACGAACGCGATCAAGTACTTACTGCTTGCCAAGCGCTTGGTGCGCACGGGCTCGGTGGGGTTATTGGGGGTCACGTCTCTGTGCGTGTTCCGGGCAAACAGGAGTATTGGACCAATGTGCTTGACAAGTGCTTTGAAGAGATTGAACTTGAAGATGTTGTCAAACTTGATTTCGACGGAAACCAGCTCGCAGGAGATCGAAAAATCAGTCCTGGGATCGGCTTCCACCATGGCATCTACAAGCTCAGACAAGATGTCCACTCGGTCGTACATACACACGGATTTTGGGTCACTGCCCAATCCGCTTTTGCGCGTGCGCCAAAAATGTGGCACAACTTGTGCACTTATTTTTGGGAAAAGACTGCGATTGCACCCGACGACACGATCGAAGCAATTGCACCCGCATTGCGCCAGACCGATGTGGCCATCATCATTCCATGGCACGGCGCAATCACGGTCGGATCTGATGTGGGCGAAGCGGCTGCTTTGCACGCAACATTTGCCTACGCCGCGCAGCTCGACGTAACTCTGTCGGCGACTCAAGCCGAACCGATGCCGGTGGCTCAATGCGCACATGTTCGGGCCCTCATTGAGCAAGCCGATTACTTGACGCTGACCTGGGAACTCATGAAGCGCAAAGTGGAGCGCCAACACCGCGGAGCCCTCGTTTAGCCCATCCAACTGGGGCATATTGGGGTGTTGAGCCCCTCAATTGTGTTATTCTCCAAGGCAACTACAAACGCGTGCGACACCCGTTGCACGAGAGGGAGAAATACACAATGAGAAAGCACAAAGGACTCAAGTCCGCTGCGCTCGCTCTTGCTGCATTCGCGCTGATCGCCAGCGCCTGTGGCAGTGACGACGCAGCAGAAGAAGTCACCGAAGAATCAACCGAAGAGACCACAGCGCCACTGCCTGGCGCTGACACGCTTGCGTGCATGGTCACCGACACCGGTGGTGTTGATGACAAGGGTTTCAACCAAATTTCCTACGCCGGCATGCAGCAGGCTGAATCCGAGCTCGGTGTCACCATCGACTTGCTCGAGTCAGCAAGCGATGCCGACTACGCACCAAACCTTCAGTCGTTCGCTGACAAGGGTTGCAACATCACCGTCACGGTGGGTTTCCTCTTGGGTGATGCAACGAAGGCAGCTGCCGAGGCCAATGCTGGTCTTAGCTATGCCATCGTCGACTATGCATACGACCCAGCAATCGCCAACGCTCGCGGTCTCGTGTTCGCCACAGACCAGCCATCATTCATGGCTGGTTACCTCTCGGCAGCAATGAGCACCACCGGCATCGTTGGCACCTACGGTGGAGTCAACATTCCGCCAGTGACCATCTTCATGGAAGGCTTCCGCAAGGGCGTTGAGTATTACAACACCCAAAAAGGTGCATCCGTGAAATTGCTCGGTTGGGACGGCACTGACGGTACATTCGCCGGAAACTTTGAGAGCCTCGACGATGGCAAGAACATTGCCAAGAGTCAGGCCGACGAAGGCGCCGACATCATCTTCCCAGTTGCCGGCCCAGTGGGTCTAGGCTCGGCGCAGTACGCGTTGGAGTCGGGTGGCAAGGTCAAGATCATCGGTGTTGACGTTGACATGAGCGTGTCGAACCCTGACGCAGCCGAGGTGTACATCGCTTCGGTGCTGAAGAAAATCGACGCAGCCGTGTTTGCGGCAATCAAGGATGTCGTCGAAGGAAGTGGTGTCACTGACAACTACGTGGGCACGCTTGCCAACGGTGGTGTTGGTGTGGCATTCACTGCCGTTCCTGACGACCTGAAGGCCGAAGTTGAGGCCATCGGTGCAGGTATCGCAGACGGATCAATCCAGATCTAAGAGCGCCTCATAGCGCTGAACGAGCGGGGCGGGTCGCGAAAGCGGCCTGCCCCGTTTTGTTGTATTACTGTTCTTGGACACAAGGGGTGATGCGCGAAATGAAATTTGAATTACGGGGCATTACCAAACGATTCCCTGGCGTTGTTGCAAACGACAACGTGAACTTGTCGGTGGCAACTGGTGAAGTGCTGGCCCTGATAGGCGAAAATGGTGCGGGCAAAAGCACGCTCATGAATGTGTTGTACGGGCTCTATCGGCCTGACGAGGGTGAACTGCTGATTGACGGTCAAGCGACTCAGTTTTCTTCTCCAGCCGATGCAATTGCGGCCGGTATCGGAATGGTGCATCAACACTTTATGTTGGTGCCAGTAATGACGGTGGCCGAGAACGTGGTGCTCGGTGTCGAGCCGACAGGTCGTTTTGGTTCGTTGGATATTGCCGAGGCGCGCCGCATGGTGCGCGAGGTGTCCGACAAGTACCACCTCGAATTAGACCCCGACGCAATTATTGAAGAGCTGTCCGTGGGCGAGCGGCAACGGGTGGAGATCGTCAAAGTGCTGATGCGCGATGCCAAAATTGTGGTGTTCGACGAGCCGACCGCAGTGCTCACGCCAAGTGAAATTCTGGAGTTTTTTGCGATCGTTCGCTCACTGGTTTCGTCTGGCCGAGGTGTAATTTTCATCACTCACAAACTGAAGGAAGCTCTTTCTATTGCCGATCGCATCAATGTGCTGCGGCGCGGCAAGGTTGTCGGAGAGGCGTTGCCAAAGAACACCAGCGAAGCAGCAATTGCTGAAATGATGGTAGGACGAGCCGTGCAATTGGAAGTTGACAAGGCAACCGCACAGCCTGGCGATGTGATGCTCGGTGTAAACAGCATTTCCGTGGTGGACGCCGATGGTCGCACCATGGTGGATGACGTGTCGTTCGATGTGCGAGCGGGCGAGATCGTCGGTATTGCAGGGGTGCAAGGCAACGGGCAAACCGAACTGGTCGAGGCCATTGCCGGTATGCGGCGGGTGGCACAGGGCGCGATTTCGCTCGCCGGGCGCGACATTACGAACGACTCACCGCGGGAACGTCATGCCGCTGGCATGGCTCACATTCCGGAAGATCGCCAGCGCCAGGGCATCGTGACCGAGATGTCGATCATCGAAAACTTGGTGCTAACTCGCTACCACGACGCCGAGTTCTCACGCGGTATTCGCATGAAGTGGGGATCGGCTGCCACCAAGGCACAAGAACTCGTGGCCTCGTACGACATTCGTACTACCGACGCATCGCAAACAGCATCGACTCTTTCGGGTGGCAACCAACAAAAAGTCGTTGTGGCGCGAGAACTGAGTCGGGACATTCGCCTTGCGGTTGCCGCACAACCAACGCGCGGCATCGATGTGGGTTCGATCGAATACGTTCACGCACAGATGGTGAAGGCTCGCGACGCTGGCATTGCCGTGCTCGTGGTGAGCACCGAGTTGGACGAGGTGATGTCGCTGTCGGACCGTGTGCTCGTGATGTACCGGGGACGAATCGTGGCCAACATCGACCCCAAGAAAGTCAGCCACATGGACGTGGGCTTGTACATGGCCGGCTCGCAGCCAGCGGGAGTGAGTGCATGAGTGACACGCTGAAGTCGTTGCGCTTTACTCTGCTGGCGATCATCGCTGCGCTCTTCGTGAGTGCGTTCATCATCGTGATCACCGACATCGAAGCGTTGGGTGACGGCAACTTCGGCAAAGCCTTCGGCACGCTCGGGTCTGCCTACTGGGGGTTGTTCAAGGGTTCGTTCGGTTCGCTGCGTGCAATCTCCAACACCATCACCGGTGCCACGCCACTGCTTTTGGCAGGCTTGGCCGTGTCGTCGGCGTTCAAAGCTGGCCTATTCAACATTGGTGCCACAGGGCAGATGTTGGCGGGTGCGATGACGGGCTTGTGGGTGGGTTTTGCGTTCCAACTCCCGGCCGTGCTGCACGTACCGTTGGCGCTGTTGGCTGCCGCCGTCGGTGGTGCAATGTTCGGCGCCATCCCCGGTGTATTGAAAGCACGCACTGGTGCCCACGAGGTGATCACCACCATCATGCTGAATGGGATTGCGTCGTTCACCGTGTTGTGGGTGTTGAAGACCGAGCTCTTCAAGCGCCCTGGTCGCGACGACGCCATTTCGAAATTCGTAGAAGAGTCGGCGAAGTTACCGAAACTGTTCGGCTTTCTGGGCAATCGCATCGACTTGCTTGCCCACACTGGGTTCATCGTTGCACTACTTGCGACTTTTGCGTTTTGGTGGCTCTTGCGTAAGACCACGCTCGGATTCGAAATGCAAGCAACTGGGCTGAACCAAGAAGCGGCTCGCTATGCCGGTATGCGACCGAAGTCGTTGATGGTGACATCAATGGCGATTGCCGGTGCGTTCGCAGGCCTCGCCGGTGGTACGGAAGTGCTCGGCTTGTACGGCTATGCAAGTGCAACCGTTGCTGGTGATATCGGCTTCGATGCCATTGCCGTCGCGTTGCTCGGGCGCTCCACGCCGGTGGGCACGTTGTTTGCTGCGTTGTTGTTCGGAGCATTGCAAGCCGGAGGACGTCAGATGCAGGTCGACACTGATGTACCGATCGACCTCATCATCGTGTTGCGTGCGCTCATCGTGATGTTCATCGCTGCACCATTGCTGGTGAAGGCAATGTTCCGTGTGAAGGGTGACGTGCATTCGTTCGGTCAAACATTTCGAGGATGGGGCGGATGACAGCTACATCAACACCGGCAATAGTCGTTTCGGCCGAGCAGCGTAAGCGCGCTCGCAGCATTGGCATCACCTATCTGGTACTGGCAGCAGTGTGTCTCGGGATCTTTACTCGTCGTCCGGGTGACGCTGGTTTCAAGATTTCCGAAACTGGTCAGTTCACACTCCCAGCACAAGGTTTTGCCTGGGTGCTGGGCATCGTGCTCGTAGCTTTGGCAGCAGCCCAACTGTTGCGTGGGTTCGGCAAGTTGTCGAACGTGGTGTTGGCGTTGGCCGCAGCCACGGTATTCATGAGCTTCTTGGCGTGGGCTGCTGCTGGGGAGTCGTTCAGTTTTGTGGGCATGTTGCAAGACACGGTGACTCGCAGCGTGCCAATCACACTCGGTGCCCTCGGTGGCATCTTGAGCGAACGTAGCGGCGTGATCAATATCTCGATCGAAGGCATGCTGCTGGCTGCTGCGTGCACGAGTGCGATAGCCGCATCGCTCACGAATCTGTGGCTTGGCACATTGGTGGGGGCATTGACGGGTGTCGGCCTTGCCGCGGTGTTGGCGGTGATGTCGATTCGCTACAAGGTCGACCAAGTCATCGTGGGCTTTGCCATCAACTTCTTTGCGCTTGGGGTCACGTCATTCATCAGTTTCCGAGTGCTCGTGCCAAATCGCGACACGATGAACAACCTCATGCCAGTGAAGCCGATTCGCCTGCCGTGGCTCTCTGACATTCCGTTCTTCGGGCAAATTTTGTTCGTGCAAACTATCTTCGTGTACTTCTCGTTTGTGGCAGTTGCCTTGGCTACATGGGGTTTGTACCGCACGAAGTGGGGTTTGCGCACAAGGGCCATTGGCGAATATCCGAAGGCAGCGGGCACCTTGGGAGTGGATGTCAACAAACTGCGCTATCGCAACTTGTTGCTGGCAGGTGCAGTTACTGGCATCGGTGGCGCATGGTGGCCAATCGGCATCGTCGGGCGGTTCGACCAGAACATCACGGGTGGTCGCGGCTTCATCGCGTTGGCAGCGGTGATCTTTGGTCGCTGGCATCCGGTTGGTGCACTCAGCGGTGCGATGGTGTTTGCGCTTGCCGAAGCAGTACGTCTGAAGATCGGCAATTTTGACACCGGTATTCCCAGTGAGTTTCTCATCATGGCGCCGTACGTCGTGACACTCATCGTGGTGGCGGGTTTCATCGGTGCCAGCCGTGCGCCAAAGGCGGCCGGGCAGCCGTATGACGATCAATGAGTACTCCGCACTTCGGCTTTGCTGACAAGCGCGTAGTTGTCACTGGTGCTGCGTCGGGTATTGGTCGACGTGTGGCTGAGCTGTTGCTCGAAGCTGGCGCAAAAATAATTGCGCTAGACCGCAACGCAGTTGATCTGCCAGTCGATCAGTTTGTGACTGTTGATTTCACCAACCCTGTGTCAATTGAGGCTGCCGCCAAGGCAATCGTCGGCGAAGTAGACGTGTTGTTGAACATCGCTGGCGTGCCTGGCACCGTGGCGGCTGAAACCACGATGCGCGTCAACGTGTTGGGGTTGCGAATGCTCACCGAGTTGCTTGTTTCGCGCATCAATCGCGGGGGAGCCATCACCAACGTGGCGTCGATTGCCGGCGCCCAGTGGCAAGCGCATCTCGACGAAGTGCAGCGGCTGCTTGCCACACCCGACTACGACAGCGGTGTGGCATGGGTCGGCGACCACCCAATGGACGGCAAGCGGGCCTACGACTTTTCTAAGGAGTGTGTCGTGGTGCTCACCAAACAGCACGGCAAGTTTTTGCGTGAGCATGGCGTGCGAGTCAACTCGGTGAGCCCGGGACCCGTGCACACCCCAATTTTGAAAGACTTCCGCGAATCGGTGGGGCCCATTTTGGATCTGGTCACCCGCGAAACCGGTCGCGATGCCACCGCCGACGACATTGCGCGAGTGCTGCTCTTTGTATCCGACCCTGTGTTGCAATGGCTGAATGCCACCGACGTGCAGGTGGATGGTGGCTTTATGAGTGGTCTCGTGGGCGGATGGGTGAATCTCGGCGCGTAGCCGACACGGCAAGAGGCTCGTAGCCTTGCTGGGGTGACAAACACATCGCACCCTTGGTACGCAGCACGCACGAGCGTGGAACAGGTGGAAGAAGGTCGTGAATTGGCCCCGCGCTTTGACGCTGATGGGCTGATTCCGGTGGTGACCACTGATCATGAAACAGGCGAAGTATTAATGGTGGCCAACATGAATGCCGAAGCGTTCGCCAAAACCATCGAGTTGGGTGAAGCGGTGTATTACAGCCGTAGCCGCAAGCAGCTGTGGCACAAAGGTGCCACTAGCGGCTTGGTGCAAAAGGTGCGTGAGATTTTGGTTGACGACGACCAGGATGCTGTGTGGTTGCGGGTTGATGTGCAAGGTGGGGCGAGCTGCCACGTGGGGTATCGCTCGTGTTTCTATCGCAGCGTGCCGATTGCGCCAGCGACGCAGGGCCCACTCGACATGCAGTTCACCATCACCGAAAAAGTGTTTGACCCTCAAGTTGTTTACGGCAACGCGCCAAACCCCACAAAGCTCTAGGCGTTTTTTGGCCTGAATGCGGCGAGCCCGCCACCGACTTCCAGGCGAGCCCCACCGATGAGATCGATGCAATAAGGAATCGCAGGTAGCACTGCGGTGAGGCAGTCGGCAATCGCCGATGGCTTGCCTGGCAGGTTCACGATGAGTGAGGACCCGCGAATGCCAGCGGTCTGCCGTGACAAAATTGCCGTCGGCACCACTTGCAGCGACACTGCCCGCATGAGTTCGCCAAAACCAGGCATCATTTTGGTGCACACCTGCTCGGTGGCTTCGGGGGTTACGTCGCGCGGTGCGGGGCCTGTGCC
>JBILFO010000072.1:0-8104 GCA_044351505.1 Ilumatobacteraceae bacterium | reverse complement strand
CAACGGGTGCCCCAGACCCCCAAGGTGGCGGCACTGGTAGAACGCGCCAAAGCAATGTTCGTTCCCGACGACGACTATTCAGCACAACTCGATGCCTTGTTGCCCCAAGTTAAAGCCGACGAAGTTGCCCGGCAGCGGTTCTTGGAAATTTTAGAAACGATGGGTGCTGGCGACCCACGCACCGCGGTGTATCGCCGCCAGATGACGGGCCGACTTTTCGCCTAGTTGTTTGCCCGTAGCGCTTCGTTGGCGCACACAGTGGGGCATGAATCGTATTGAGGATTGGTGGCGCTGGCTTGGCTGGAAGCGCCTGGTGATCGGGGTAGTGGCGTTGCCAGTGGCTGCCGTGGTGGTGTGGTGGTTTGTGCAGCTGCCCGCCCCGCCGATCGAAAACTTCATTCCGACAGCCGCAACGTCGCCGAACATCAATAGCGAGCTGCCCAGTTATTTGCCCAGTGATCTGCTGCTCGATGGTGCCGATTCGCAACGCGGTGTCGAGTCATTGCGTATTGCTGTGCACGTGGTGGGGGCGGTGCAGCAACCTGGTGTGTATCACTTGGCGGCTGGGTCGCGAGGTGACGACGCGGTTCGCTTGGCGGGTGGTGCTACTTCGCAGGCCGATCTAAAACAGGTCAACTTGGCTGCAGTGTTGGTCGATGGCCAGCAGTTGTGGATTCCGCGAAGAGGCGAGCGAATACCGAATAACTCGGTGCCCAATACGGTGCCGAACGCACCGCGTAATGGCGTGCCGGCACTAGTTGACATCAATCAAGCAACGGTTGTCGACCTTGACCGATTGCCCGGTGTTGGGCCATCCACTGCTCGAGCAATCGTCGACCATCGCACGCGCAACGGGCCGTTTGCATCGGTGGATGATTTGTTGGCGGTTCGTGGTATCGGCCCAGTAAAGCTGGCCGAGTTACGCGCGCTGGTGCGAGTCTGAAGTGCTACAGCACACTGAGCGCAAACATCGCTGCACCCACAAACCCACCTGCACTCATTGCCGCAGCCAGCGGCCACAGCACCGACCAATAGTCGCGCCAGTCGGCAATCGGGCGTTGCGTAGCGCGAATCGCCGCCCATTGTCCGATGGCAAACCACGCCACGAGGCTGGCGGTGATACCGATAGCAAGCGTCGAGATGCCTGCAGTAATCGGCACGCCGAAAGCCACGAGCAGCGGGCACGCAGCAATGACGAGCACGAAGCCCACGACTCCACTCACGCGCCCGGGCAACACGAGCAACAACCCACCGACGATGGCAACTGCGCTCGCTGTGCCAGCAGCGACCACACCACCTTTGCGTCGCAGTTCGCTGCGGTGGGCAACGATGCCATCGGGTATCGCCACGTGCGCCATGTTATTCGTCGGTGGGTGACCACAGCGTCACCATCGCGTGGCTCACTCACCCCGATGTTGGTGTTGTTGGCATTGTGTGGCGCAGCAGCCGCCCGCATAGGCAGCGAGTTGGCAGCACGCTGGCCGGTGGCATTCGCCAGCAGTGTGCATGTAGTACCCATGTTGTGGTGGTTGGCCGTTGCGTTGTCTGTTGCTGGTGCAGTCGCAGCAGTGTTGCAACATCGTCCTGCGGGTCGCTGGTTCGTGGTGGTTGCGGTGGTGTTTGCCGGCCATGGTGCAGCCCAGTGGCACCGGTTAGCTACACCGCAAGTAGGCAACTTTTCGGGCCCAGCCATCGCGCGTTCAGACGCCGGCAATCGCAACGGTGCAGTGTCGTTGATCGTGTCGGTGGATGACGAAAAGTTTCGCCTCACGGTCTATGGCCGTGAGCGTGGTGCCTTGCGGCGCGTGCGCATGGGCGACACCGTGATTCTTGATGCCACACGTGTGGCGTACGATGAGCGTCGCTTGCGGTTTGTAGCAGGGCGCCATGTGCAAGGCGAATTGCGCGAGGTCACGGTGTATGCCACGGCACCAGCGCACGCGTTGTGGCATCGTGCGGCTAATCGTGTGCACGAATTGATTGATCGTGGCGCTCGCACTATGCAGTGGCAAGATGCTGCCTTGGTGCGTGGCTTCGTGCTCGGTGACGAGTCGCGTCATCCTCAACGCATGACCGAAGCATTTCGCGGCGCTGGGCTCGGGCATCTGCTCGCCGTGTCGGGGCAAAACGTGGCGCTCATTTTGGCCGCCCTTACCCCTGGGCTCAGGCGACTTTCTCGGTGGCCGCGTTTGGCAGTGGCCCTGGGGGTGGTATCGATGTTTGCAGTCGTCACCCGTTTGGAATCCAGCGTGGTGCGCGCGGCAGTAATGGCGGCGGTAGTGCAGATTGGTTTTGCGATTGGTCGCGACGTGGTGCCGTTGCGGGCCTTGGCCATGACAGTGCTGGGCATCGTGGGGCTCGACCCGTTGGCCACGTGGTCGGTGGGGTTTGTGTTGTCGGTCGCAGCCACCACTGGGCTAGTGGTCATCACCCCGCACTTGGGTTCGTCGGTGTTTGCTGCAACTACTGCAGCTCAACTTGGTGTGTCGCCATTTGTGTTGATGTGGTTTGGTGCCATGCCTGTTGTTGCCTTGGGCACCAATGTGTTGGCCGTGCCGGTTGCTTCAGGGGTGATGATGGCGGCTCCGGTCTTGCTGGCGGTCGCTGCGTTTGTGCCCGATGCAGTAGCGGGGTTACTAGCCATGCCGGTGGTGGCAGCGGTGCGCTGGGTGTGGTGGGTGGCCGAGTGGGGCACCCGGCTCAGCGTGCGTGGCCCAATGAATGCCCTGGCCTGGGGTGTTGTTGTCACTGGCGTGTTAATTCGCAAGAAAAGGCGCCACCACCTGCACTAGCTCACCCTCGTGCGAGGCTGTAGGGGTGCCGACGTATCTCATCACGGGCGACGACGCCCGGTTGATTTCGGCGCGGCTCAGCGATTTGGTCGACGAGCTCGTCGGCGACGCTGATCGTTCGTCGGTTTACGAGTCGTTTGATTTAGCCGAAGCACAGTCCGACGATCGTGCCGCCGCCGTAGCCATGGCTGTCAATGCGGCCCAAACGCAGTCGCTGTTCGCCGATTTCAAAGTGGTGGTGGTGCGCAACGTGGATGTCACGCCGTTGAATGTCGAGCCACTCGTTGCATTTCTTCGCGCGCCTACCGAGCAATGCCATCTCATCGTCACTGCTGGGGGTCGCATTCCCAAAGCACTTAACGATGCGCTCAAAAAAGCGGGCACTGCCAATTTCGAAACCACGCCACCATCTAAGCGGCGTGAACTTATCGAGTGGTACAAAGCCAAGTTCATCGAAGCGGGGTTAAAAATCGACGCCGTGGCACTCGAAGAAGTGGTGGATTGGCTGGGGCAAGACTCTGCGCGTTTGCCGGGGTTGTTAGATGTGTTGGCATCTACCTATGGCCAAAAGCAACGTTTGTCATACGAAGATGTGAGCCCGTTTCTTGGCCAAGCCGGCCACGTACAGCCGTGGGATCTGACCGATGCAGTCGATGCGGGCGACACCGCTACTGCCTTGTTCATGTTGCGTCGCATGTTGCGCAGCGGCGAGTTTCATCCGTTTCAAATCATGTCGCTGCTGCACAACCACTACACCAAGGCGTTGCGGTTGGATGGCTCGGGTGCCAGCGACCCATCCCAAGCGATGGCACTCATCGGGTCGCGCAGCGATTATCAAGGTCGCAAATATCTCGAGCTGTCGCGCGCACTTGGCCCCAAGAAGATGTTCGATGCGGTGCAATTGCTGGCCCGCTCAGATCGCGCGTTGCGCGGTGGCACAGGGTTAGAAAACGAAGTGGTACTCGAAATCATGATTGCTCGGCTCAGCCGATTGCAACCAGCGCGACCAAAACGCGCCAAAGGCGCTGGGTCTACTTCGCGGCGTTAAGTTGACGCATGAGGCGGCTCTTGCGTCGGGCTGCCTGCTTGGGGTGAATGATTCGCTTGGCAGCAGCCATGTCGAGGCGCTTGACGGCCATGCGCAATGCTTCGGCGCTCTCTGGTGTGCCGTTGGTCTCGCGAACGGCTTTAACGCGGGTGCGCAACTCGCTCTTTACGGCCTTGTTGCGCTCGGTGCGCTTGGCGTTGGTGAGGATGCGCTTTTTTTGACTTTTAATGTTGGCCATGGCTCGCTCACGCTACCAGCGACTGCGAGCATCGCCCAACCCCCCACGCATACCAAGAGTAGAATTTGGCAGGTTTCAACCCAAGTGCCGTGGGGTGAAACAAGCCCCTCATGGAACAGTCCACAATTCGCAACTTCTCGATCATTGCGCATATTGACCACGGCAAATCCACGCTCAGCGACCGCATTCTTGAATTGACCAACGCCGTCGAGGCCCGCGACATGCGCGCGCAGTACTTGGATTCGATGGATCTCGAACGTGAGCGCGGCATCACAATTAAAGCCCAAAATGTGCGCGTGGACTGGAAGGGCCACACGCTGCACCTCATCGACACACCCGGGCACGTGGACTTCGGCTACGAAGTGAGCCGCTCGCTCGCGGCCTGCGAGGGCGTGGTGTTGGTGGTGGATGCCGCGCAGGGCATCGAGGCTCAGACCTTGGCCAATTGTTATCTGGCTTTGGAAAGTGATTTAGAAATTGTGGCCGTACTCAACAAGATCGACTTGCCAGCGGCCGACCCAGATCGCTTTGCGATGGAAATCGAAAAAGTTCTCGGCATCCCAGCCGAAGACATCCTGCGCATTTCGGCAAAGACCGGCTTGGGTGTGCCCGAGTTGTTGGATGCCGTGGTGGCCCGTATTCCAGCGCCAAAAGGCGACCCCGATGCGCCACTGCAGACGTTGATTTTCGATAGTCAGTTTGATCAGTATCGCGGCGTGGTCTCGAGCGTGCGTGTGATGAACGGTCGCATGCGCAAGCGCGACAAGTTGCTGTTCATGCAGGCTGGCGCCGAACACGAAGCACTTGAAATCGGTGCACGTCGCCCCACCACTCAAGAAGTCACCGAGCTCGCTGCCGGCGAAGTGGGTTATTTGATTGCCGGCGTCAAAGATGTCGGCGAAGCACGCTCGGGTGAAACCGTCACGCATGTGGCACGGCCGGCCAGTGCGGCGCTGGATGGATATCTCGACCCCAAGCCGATGGTGTTTTGTGGTTTGTTCCCGATCGAGGCCGACGATTTCGAGGTGTTGCGCGACAGTTTGCAAAAACTCAAACTCAACGACGCGTCAATTTCGTATATGCCCGAATCATCCGGGGCGCTGGGTTTCGGCTTTCGTTGTGGGTTTTTGGGTTTGTTGCACATGGAAATCGTCAAAGAACGCCTGGAGCGCGAATTCAACTTGGCCCTCATCGCCACAGCGCCATCGGTGCAATATCGGGTCTTGCGCACCGACGGTGATGTCGAAGTGGTCGACAACCCGAGCGATCTGCCGGCCACGGTGCACATCAGTTGCATTGAAGAGCCATTCTTCAAACTCAGCATCATCACGCCCAAGGACTACACCGGTGCGTTGATGGAGTTGTGTCAAAACCGCCGTGGCGAAATGACCAAACTCGAGTATCTATCGCCCGAGCGAGTCGAACTGCAGTATCTCGTGCCCTTGGCCGAAGTGGTGGTGGATTTTTTCGACCAGATGAAGAGCAAGTCGCAGGGTTACGCCAGCCTCGATTACGAGTTGCAGGGTTATCGCGTGAGCGATCTGGTGCGCGTCGATATCTTGCTCAACGCGATTCCGGCCGATGCATTCAGCATGATCGTGCACCGCGACAAGGCAACCGACTATGGCCGGCGCATGTGCGAAAAACTCAAGGCGCTGATTCCGCGCCAGATGTTCGATATTCCGATCCAAGCAGCTATCGGTGGCAAAGTCATTTCGCGCGAGACCGTAAAGGCCAAGCGCAAAGACGTGCTGGCCAAGTGTTATGGCGGCGACATTTCACGCAAACGAAAACTTCTGGATAAGCAAAAAGAAGGCAAGAAGAAGATGAAGTCCATCGGCCGTGTCGAAGTGCCCGGCGATGTGTTCATCACGGCGTTAAAGCTCGATGACTGACACAGCCGTCGCTTCGCGCGGCATGTTCCGCTCCCTCAGTTTTTTCAACGCCCGTTTGTATTTCGCTGGTTTGTTGTTTTCCAACATTGGGTCGTGGCTGCAGCTCACCGCCACGTCGTATTTGGTGTATCGACTCACGGGTCGGGCCGCGGACCTCGGCTACACGGTGGCGTTTCAGTTTTTGCCCATGTTGTTGCTCGGCACGTGGGCCGGTTCGTTTGCCGACCGCTTTGACCGCCGCACAATCATGATTATCACCCAAGTGTTGTTGGCCACTCAGGCAATGGCCCTTGGGGTGCTGGATCTGACCAACAACATTTCACTGCCCGTGGTGTGGGGGTTGGCCTTGTTTTTGGGTGTGGTCGGGGCCATGGACAACCCCGCGCGGCGTGGGCTCATCACCGAATTGGTGCCAACCGCCCAGTTGAGCAACGCCATGTCGCTCAACACCACCGTGATGACGGGTTCACGCGTGTTTGGTGCAGCCTTGGCCGCCGTGCTCGTGGGCCCACTGGGCACGGGTTGGTTGTTTATCTTGAACGGGTTGTCGTACGCCGCCATGATCTACGGCATCGTCGGGTTGCGCTCGAGCGAAATGGTGCCCGCCGTCAAGCGCCCAGCAGGTGGCCAGCCCGTGCGCGATGTGTTTCGTTACGTGCAATCCAACCGCCGTTTATCGTCGATGTTTTTTGCCTATGTAGTGGTGAGCACGTTTGCGTTTAACTACAGCGTCGTGTTCCCCAAATTGGCCGACGTTAAATGGGGAAGCCCTGATGCCTTCGGCTGGCTACTCACCGTTACGGGCCTCGGCAGTGTGGTGGGTTCGTTGGCAACAGCACGTTTGCAAACGGTGCCGCTGCGCTGGCTCATGTTCAACGTGGGTGTGCTTGGCGCAGCGAACGTGTCGATTGCATTCGCCCCCAATCTGTTGGTGGCGTTTGTGTTGTGTGTGCCGCTCGGCTTTGGTGGCGCAGCGATGATTGCTGCCGGCAACGCCATCAGCCAGCAAGAATCTCCACCCGACATGCGCGGGCGATTACTCGCCCTCACTGCCGTGGCATTTCTTGGCAGCACGCCGATCGGCGGCCCAATCACTGGTTTGATCGCCGACTATGTGTCGCTCGAGTGGTCGCTGGCCTATGGCGGCGTGTCATGCTTTTTGTGTCTGGCTGTGTTGGCTTGGCGCTGGAGGTAGTCGCAACCGTGGGCACGTCAATCATTTGGTTTCGTCGCGATCTGCGACTGGCAGATCACCCCGCGCTGCTCGCTGCGCTTGCGCACGGCACCACCACGCCGTTATTTGTGCTTGACCCGCTGTTTGTCAAACGCTCGGGCGCAGCGCGGTTTGCATTTTTGCTGCGCAACATTCGTGCGCTTGATGCTTCGATGAATCGTGCCATCGTCGTGCGCCATGGCGACCCGCTCGACATCGTGCCGCGCTTTGCTCAGGAAGTCGGCGCCGACAAAGTGTTTATCAGCGCCGATTTTGCACCGTATGGTTCGCAGCGCGACGCCGAAGTGGCATCACGTTTGGCAGCCATGAAAGTCGAACTCGTTGCTGTCGGCTCGCCGTATGCCGTTAACCCAGGCACCGTGCGCAAAGACGACGGAAAACCGTATGCCGTATTCACGCCGTTTTCGCGCGGCTGGGTGCGACATGGTTGGCCCGCGCCACTGCCTGCACCAACTTCGATGAACCTGCGTGGGGCACCCGACATCAAGTGCGACGGCATTCCGCCCGACCCCGAACTCGCAGCCGAGCTGCCCATGGCTGGCGAACCTGCCGCATGGGATCGCTGGGAGCATTTCGCCGGTGACGCACTGAGCCGTTATAAAGAAGAGCGCAACAACCCCGATCGGGATGGCAGCAGCAAGTTGTCGGCGTATCTACGGTTTGGTGTGTTGCATCCGCGCCAGTTGCTCGCCGAGTTGCGCCCCGATACCAATCACGATGTGTATCGCAGCGAACTTGGTTGGCGCGAGTTTTATGCCGACGTGCTGCATCATCAACCAAGCACCACCTGGAAGAATCTGCAGCCCAAGATGGAGCCGATGCTGGTTGACACCGACGATCGCGCCAAGCAGCGTTTTGCGGCATGGTGCGCCGGGCAAACGGGTTATCCGATTGTGG
>JBILFO010000008.1:0-23877 GCA_044351505.1 Ilumatobacteraceae bacterium | reverse complement strand
AGTGGCAGTGCCCGACCGAACACGGCACAAAGCCCGACAATAAACAGCCAAATCACCGATACTCGCGTGAACCAATCAGCTTGTTGGAAACGCCTAAACATTGCGTCGCCCCCGAGCACGTGGGTCTACAACACCAACCAACACGTCTACCAAAACGTTGAACAACACATAGCCAACGGCAATCAATGCCACATACGACTGCAACGCAAAATACTGTCGACCAAAAATGGCGAGTGCAATCTCGGAGCCCATTCCAGGTATCGAAAAAATCTGCTCAATCACCAATGTGCCACCGATGAGTCCGCCCATATTCAATGCGGCGCTGGTGAGCAGTGTGACCGAACTTGGTCGCAGCACATGGGTAAGGAGGATTCGTTTGTTGCTCAAACCTTTTGAAACTGCCATCGTCACATAGTCCTCACGAAGCGCGGCGATCACATCCGTGCGCAAGAGGCGCGTATAAGTTGCAACCGTTGGTATCGCCAAGGCCAAGACTGGGAGCACCATGGTTCGCAGGTGCCCGACCACATCCTCCGACAAAGGCACGTAGCCAAGCGGTGGCAGCCACCCGAGAGTGACGCCGAAAAAAGCCGCCAAGAGCAATGCAAAAACAAAGTTTGGTATAGCCGACGCGGTGAACAGCGAATAACTAATCACTTTCTCACTCTTGCTGCCTGCCCGGTAAGCGGTGAAGATTCCGAGAGGAATCGCAACGAGCAATGCAACAACCTGCACGTACAGCACGATCAGCAACGAAATGGGAAGGGCTCGAGTAACTCGACCAGAGACTGCTTCTTCGCCTGCTCCAGGGTAGATAATCGGGCCGAAGTCTCCCCGCACAAAATCCCATAGCCAGCCGAGATATCCAAATACGGGGTTGCGATCAAGACGCAATCGTTTGAGCTGCTCTAGCCGACCCGCTTCGTCGACTGCAACAACGAACAGCTCTTCCATGCCGACAGGCAGCAGCAACAGAAGCATCGCCAACAGAAATGTTGACCCGACAAGAACCACTGCCAACTGTGCAGTTCGACGCAGGAAGGATTGCAGTCGAAAAGTAAACATGATGTAGCCCTTTAGAAACTAGCGGGTCTGGTGTATTCGACAAAAAATCTGCAGGCGATTGCCTGCGAAACGAATTTGGGTCTGTGGGGCGAACCCCACAGACCCAAATCTCACTCTCTGCTTTCGCAGAGAATCACTTCATTCGTTGAGTTACTTCTCGAGATACACACCCACCCATGCTGGGCCAGCATTGGTGATTGCCTTACCGCGCCCACCCGAAGCCAGCGTGAAAGTGTCATAACCCTTCACTTTGGCCGAGAAAGCCGCCCCGTATTGCAGCGATGGCGCTGGGAGAACTGCAGCTGTTTCCTGGAGATACTTTGTCAGCGCCTTTAACTTGCCGGCACGAGTTGCACCAGTTTCGTATTGCGCACCCCACACCAAGGCGTCTTGCTTTGGATCAGCAAATCGCGCTGGGTTGATGGCTCGACCGAAACCACCGAACAATGGTGCCAACGCGCCGAGGCCTTTCAACTGGTTGTTACCAGGTGCCGCAAAACTATTCGACTGAAGGAATGGCAAGGTAAACGCAGTGCCAGTTCCTTCAAACAGTGTTGTTGGGTAGAACTGATAGCTGTTCACCTGCCCGGAAGAAGGTGACGGGAAAGCTTTGGCCGTAATGGTGGCCGTGTCTTCTGTGCTGATATTCATGACGATGCCAGCTGCTTTCATCATCTGTGCAAACAACTTGGCACTCGCCTGAGCCTCTGCGCTGGTGTCAACCGGCTGCGAGAAGGTCAGATCCTTACCAGTGGCTGCTTTGTACTTCGCTGCGTGCTCTTTGGCTTTGGCCAAGTTGAACGTAATGAAGCCGTTCTTGTTATACATCACGTTGCGTGAGCCAACAATTGACGATGGCACCTCGCCATATGACAAACCCTTGTAGGTGTTGCGGAGCCGTTGGAAGGTCTGCGTGTCGTAGGCATAGCTCACCGCCAAACGTGCATCGAGATTGTTGAACGGCTCGATTGCATGGTTGAACATCGACATTGCGTAATAATCTGGTGGGCTCATGACGAGCGTCAGATTTTTGTCCTGCTTGACGTTGTACATGTGCTTGGTTTCGCCACCCGAAGAAAACTGTGCAGCGTCAAGATCCCCTGATTTCAGACCCTTCACCCGCTGGGCAGGTTGGTTGACATATTTAAAGGTGATTTTGTCAAGATACGGCAATTGCACGCCGTCTTTGTCCTTGCGCCAGTAGTTGGGGTTACGAACCAACACCACTTCACCAGCAGTCAACTTTTGGAACATGAACGGGCCGGTACCTTTTCCAGCGGTATTGCACTGGGCCGGGTTAGTGAAGTCGCTGAGAGCGCGAGTAAATTGGCGACCCGACGCATAGACGGTGTCAGCGAAGTCAACTTGACCATTCCACAAGTCGATGCGAACTGTGTCGGCGGATACTGGGACGACGTCCTTGGCGTTGGCGAAGAATGCAACACCCGAGCCCAGCGTGTGCCCGGCTGCGGCAAGTCCACCAGCTTGACCCAGTCGACCAATCGCGCCTGCGGCATACAAACCGCGCTGGGCTTGAATGTTCGTGATTAACGCGGTGGCGTCAAGCGGCGTGCCGTCGTGAAACTTGATGCCTGGGCGAAGCTTCAGCGTCCAGGATTTGAAGTCAGCAGATGGGGTCATGGATTGAGCCAAGTACGGCACAATCTTGCCGCCCTCTTGCTGCTCAAAAAGACCTTCGTACACCGAACGCATGATGCCGAGCGCCGAGTTGGAGGCATTCGGATTGACACAGCTGCCGAGCAACTGGTTGAAGACACCGACGGTGAGTTCGCCACCGCTCTTTTTCGTGTCGGCGCTTGACGGCGCTACTTGGCTCAGCGATGCAACGAGTGCAATCGCCATAACGGCAGCAACCTTGCGGCGACCACCTTGGAATAGGTGTTTCATTACTTGTTCCCCCCTCGAGGTTGATAGAGTGTTCGTAACTCGTTGTTCACCGTACAGCCCTTCCATGACTGTGTCAATTGTCTCAGCTGATTACAAAGCGCTTGTGCGGGCAAGCACGACCTAGGGACATTTATCCCAGGGCCTTTTTCACCAAGTCGGCAATTACTGCACCATCAGCCCCTGGCCCAGCCTTGGCCCGTACGGCCTTGACCACTTGCCCCATGGCCTTGCCGCCCGTTGCCCCACCTGCTGCTGCGGCTGCGACCTCAGCGGAAACAATTTTCTGTAGTTCCTCACTGCTGATCTGGGCCGGCAAGTACCGCTCGAGAATGGCAAACTCGGCACGCTCAACGGCTTCGGCGTCGCTCCGGCCAGCTTCCTTATATATATCTGCTGCCTCGGTGCGTTTTTTGGCTTCGGCTTGCAGCACTGCCACCACCTGGTCGTTGGTGAGGGTCACCGCCTGGTCACCCGCCACAGCCGCATTGCGAATGGCAGTTATCGCCATGCGCAACGTGGACTTTTCTGCATCGTTTCCTGCTTTCATCGCAGCCGAAAGGTCTTGTTGCAACTGATCAAGTAATGAGGTCATCCGTCTATCGTGCCACGCCAAGCCACCAAGAGCCCTCATTAGTACGCTCAACAGCGTGGCTAACGAAGCGTTTGAGCTCTTTTTTGCCCTGCTCGCGCTGCTGGCACTAGTGGGCAGCCTGGCCATTGTTGTCGCCCGATTCGCCGTTGGCCGTGCTGGTCGCTCACTAGTTGCTGGGCTCGCGCCGTTGTCTATCGCAGTACCCGCATTGGTTACCTCGGTGTCAATGTTGGGCAGTCTGTATTTTTCAGAAGCCGTCGGCTATCGACCTTGCGTGTTGTGTTGGTATCAGCGCATCGCGATGTATCCACTAGCGATCATCTTGGTGATCGCAGCAGTACGAAAAGACCGCGCCATTGTTCCGTATGCGACCGTGCTGGCCGCAGTCGGGGCGGGCATTGCTGGCTACCACTGGTTGCTTGAGCGCTGGCCAAGCCTTGACACCGGCACCTGCTCGGCTGATGCGCCGTGTTCGGTTCCGTATTTTGAAGTCTTCGGGTTCGTGTCGTTGGCGTTCATGGCATTCAGTGCCTTTGTTACGGTGCTGGTGTTTTTGTGGGTGGTATCTCCATCTTCTGCTGCGACAATAGAAACCGAATCAGAATCCGTATCCCACTAAGGAGCACCGATGAACAAAATCACCACTCTCGCAGTCGGAGTTGTCGCTGTGCTAGCCGCAGTGTTCGGCGTCGTGGCGCTCACCACGAGTAGCGATCAAGACGCCAGCCTCGAAGGCGCTTCGGAATTTCAAAATGTGGTTGTCGTAGGCGACCCACTTCCAAAATTTGGCGACGGCGCCGATTCAGCAATCGGTATGACTGCGCCTGTGCTCGAGGGCTTTGGCTTTCTCGGCAACGAAGTCACCACTACCCCAGGCACCCCCATGCTCTTGGTGTTCTTGGCGCACTGGTGCCCGTTTTGTCAAAAAGAAGTGCCCGTGTTGGTGAACTGGAATAGCAGCGGCACCGTGCCCGACAACTTGGACGTCATTGCCGTAACAACAGGAACCGACGAAGCACAACCCAACTTTCCACCATCGGTGTGGCTGGCAAATGAAAAATGGCCCGAGTTGTGGCCGGTGCTCGTCGACAACAAAGACCAGACGGCTAGCAACGCTTTCGGCTTGGCCGGCTATCCGTTCATGACATTGATCGGTAGCGACGGCAAGGTTTTATGGCGCAACAGCGGCGAGATCTCAGCCGAAGCTCTCACCGAGGCAGTCAACGCCGCACTCGGCTCGTAACAACAACTTCTCCCAAACAGTAATGGGAATCATTCTCAATTGCTGATAGGGTCGGGGCATGTCCACATCACGCCACGCCCGTATCGCCGCACTCTTTGCCAGCCTGGCAGTGGCTGCGCTCGGGCTGTCTTGCTCGAACGACAACACAGCAACTAGTAACCCCGCTAGCGATACTGCTGACTCGGTTGTTGCCACTACTGCACCAGTGCTCGAGCTGCCCACGGTGGTGGTGACTTATTCAGTGCTTGCCGCAGTGGTGAGCGAACTCGTCGACGGTGTGGCGAATGTGGTGACACTGATTCCCGATGGTCAAGACCCACACGAATTTGAACCTTCGGCACAGGATCTGGAAACCATCAACAACGCTGCATTCGTTGTGGCTAACGGCCTCGACCTTGAAGAAGGCCTTGATGACGCATTGGCGAATGCACAGCAAGCCGGGGTCAACGTGTTTTATGTGGCTGACCACGTCACTGTGCTTGACATCGTTGATGTGAACGACCATTCAGACCACGGGCACGTGCACCGTGGTGCCGATGCATCACACGGCGATGAACACGGCGACGAACACAGTGATGAGCACAGCCACAGTCAAGATCCCCATGTCTGGCTGAGCCCACATACAGTCCGCGAAGCGCTGCCAGCACTTGCCAAGGCGGCCTCCGATGCACTGAACGTTGACCTCGCCGCTGCCCAACTGGCACTCGACGACGAATTGGCAGCACTAGACACCGAACTGCTCTCGCTGTTCTCAGCAATTGACAACTGTCAGCTCGTGACGGGTCACAACGAGCTCGGCTATTTCGTTGACCGCTACGGCTGCACAGTCGTTGCCGCAATCATCTCCAGTACATCCACCAATGCGGAGGCGAGTGCGCGTAACACCGAATTCGTGATCGACGTCATTAAGACTCATAGTGCCAAGGTAATTTTCACCTCGCTCGGCACCAATCCAAAAACTGCTGAGCAAGTGGCCAAAGAAGCCGGTGCAAAACTGGTAACTATCAGTACGCACTTTTTGGGCACCGCTAACGACTACGTTGCATTCATGCGCACGTTGGGCACCGCCATTGCCACGAGTCTGAGTTGATTTCTCAATTTGCGTTGCTCGAGCCCCTGTGGGAGCCATTTAGTAGCAACGAGTTTCTCCGCAACGCCCTCATGGCGAGCTCGCTGGTGGCAATCATCTGCGCCATCGCCGGAACTTATGTGGTGTTGCGCGGGCTTTCGTTCATCGGTGATGCGCTTGCCCACGGCGTAATACCCGGAATTGCAATCGCGCTGTTGTTCGGAGTGCCCGGCGTGGTTGGTGCAGCAATCGGCGCAGTCGTCATGATGGGTGGAGTCTCAACGATTACGGCAAGGGTTCGACTGTCATCTGACACTGCTATCGGTTTGCTATTCGTCGGAATGTTGGCGTTAGGTGTCATTATCACCTCGCGGTCAACGTCATTCGTCGGTGACATCACCCGAATTTTGTTCGGAGAACTGCTGGGGGTCACCGCCGTCGATCTGGGCTGGCAACTCTTGGTGCTTGTTGTGGTGGCGGGCATCGCCATTGTGGCCCACCGGCCATTCGTGCTGATGTCACTCGATGACGGGCTGGCTCGCACGTCGGGGTTCTCGGTGAAGTTCTTCCACGGGCTCATGTTGGTAATGGTTGCTATGGCCATCGTTGGAAGTTTTCAACTCGTCGGCACACTGCTCGTGCTCGGAATGCTCATTGCCCCTGCCGCAACCGGGGCCCTCTTGGCACGACGCGTAAGCACCATGATGCTCTCCGCGATGGTGTTTGGTGTGATCTCTAGCTATCTCGGGTTGCTGGCGAGTTATCACTTCGATCTCGCAGCCGGCGCCAGCATCGTGTTCACCGCGGTGTACCTATTCGGTTTTGTTGCAGTACTCACGATTCCGCGCCGGCTACGTGGTCATGGCGAGCTCCCCCACCAACACGAACACGCCCACTGATATGAACACTGCTATGACTGCTTCGAACGTCACTATTTCAACTTCACAACTTGACATTGGCCACGGTTTGCACACGGTGGCGCACGACATCAATATGCAAATGCACAGCGGTGAACTGCTCGTGCTCATTGGCACCAACGGATCAGGCAAGTCAACGCTGCTCAAGACTCTGGCCGGCATGATCGCCCCGATTTGTGGCGAGGTGGCCGTGCTGGGCGCTCGCCCTGGTGGCTCGCCGCGGCGAGTGGCGTATCTTCCGCAACACCCCGTGTCTTCACACACGCTTCCTCTGCGCGCTCGCGACATCGTCGCGATGGGTCGTTACGCCCACCTTGGTTTGTTTCGCCGAGCCCAGAAAGCCGACCGACTGATTGTTGAAGACACCATGCAACGTACTGGTGCAACCGAGTTTGCCGAAAGCCCTCTGCGCGATCTTTCCGGCGGCCAGCAGCAGCGCACACATTTAGCCCAAGTGTTGGCACGGCAAGCCGAAGTGTTGCTGCTCGATGAACCCACCGCAGGTCTGGACTTGAGCGGAAAATATGCAATCGCCGAAATCATTGCCGCTGAGCGTGCCCGCGGTGTAACCGTGGTGCTTGCCACGCACGACCTGCAGGATGCCGAGTCTGCCACTGCCGTGATGCTGCTTGCGCAACGAGTCGTTGCGTTTGGGCCACCATCAGTAGCGCTCAGCGACGACAACGTGCGGGCCTGCTTCGGGTTTACTCAGCCGCACTAGCGGTACTTGCTGCCGACTGCTTACCTTGCGGTGGTTTCGAGTGCGAGCAGATACCGCTTCATTGTCAGCCCCAGCGCGTATCCGCCCAACGAGCCGTCGCTAGCGATCACTCGATGACAGGGCACGATGATGGGCACTGGATTGGCCCCGTTGGCGCTACCGACGGCACGCACTGCTTTGGGTTTGCCGATTGCTTTTGCCTGTTGGGCATACGACAAGGTGTGGCCATAGCGAATGCCGCACATCGCTGCCCAGGCTCGCTGTTGAAACTCGGTGCCATCGAGATCTAGCGGCACGGCAAATTTTCGCCGGGTGCCAGCAAAATACTCGCGCAACTGCCGCACGGCCGTGTCGGCGTGTCGCGCAGCACGCGGTGAAACTTGGGTACGCGGTGAAACTTTGGCGCGTGATGCAACACTCGCGCGTGACACACGCTCGATGGCAGTTACGCCCCGCTCACTTGCCGTTACCCGCAAGACCCCGACTGGCGTGCGCAGCTGTCGTTGCGCCTCTTGCGACATTACGACAGTGATCGCGGTGGCGGTGGCGGGCCAAAACGATTTTCCCCTGCGTCACTTGCTCGCAAGGACAAAACAAGGTTGACAATCGGGAACAACATCCACCATCCGCGGTGGTTGGTGTCGTGCATCCGCCGAATGGCCACGGCAATACTCGGTACGAGAACCGCCAGGCTGAGGAGGTCTCCAAGGCCTGCAAAAATGAAGCTTGCTGCCTGAATAACCAGGGTGAATAACGTCCACCACCAATATTCGCTGCGGGTCGCACGACCCTTGAACTTGACGTAGTTACGGAACCCCGACTGAATTGCCGCGACGAATGACATCAAACTATTCGCCGCCTGCCGGCTTGGGCTCTTTGGGCAACCCGAGCACTCGCTCGCCCACAATGTTGCGCTGAATTTGGCTTGTGCCACCCCAAATGGTTTCGGAACGCGAGAAAAAGAACGACGACATCATGGCACTCACTGGGTAGCCATCACGGCGCTTTTCGCGCAGGGCCCCAGGCCAGGTGCCACCGGATGGGCCAGTGTCGATGAGCATCGAGTGGCTGCCGTAGATGTCTAAGGCCAACTCCATCGCGCGTTGGTGCATCTCGCTCCAGAACATCTTGTTGGCGGCACCAAGTGCCATCACTCCTAGATCTTTTTTGTCGGCGAGGTTTGCACCAAGTGAGCGCAGCCCGTTGAACTTCAGAATTTGAATCTTGGTATAGAACTGCATCAACCGCTGGCGCACGAGGTGATCACAAATTTGGCCGTTTTCTGTCGCAGCGGCCACCATCAGTCGGTATTCTTCTTCAAATCGGCGATAACCCGTCGTCGCACTCATGCCGCGCTCGAATGCCAGCGTTGAGTTGGCCACTTTCCAACCGTTGTTCACTCCACCCACCACGTTGTCTTTCGGGCAACGGGCGTCGGTGAAAAACACCTCACAAAACTCGGCTGTGCCATCGGGCTGGGTGATGCCACGCACTTCCACGCCAGGTTGACGCATCGGCACGAGCAAATAAGAAATACCTTTGTGTTTGGGCGATGTTGGGTCGGTGCGTGTGAGCAAGAAGCAATAGTCGGCATAGTGGCCGCCGGTTGTCCACACTTTTTGACCATTGATTACCCACTCATCGCCGTCCAGCACGGCGGTGGTTTTGAGGCTGGCCAAGTCGCTGCCACTGTTGGGTTCGCTGAAGCCCTGACACCAACGCACCTTGCCGGAAAGAATCTGCGGCAAGAATTCTTTCTTCTGTTCTTCGGTGCCGTATTGCAACAGCGTCGGGCCAACCAAGGTGTCACCGAAAAAGTCGGCGCGCATCGGTGCCCGTGCTCGTGCGAACTCTTCGTTCAGCACCACCCCCTGCAGAGTGGACAGCCCTTTACCGCCGTACTCCTTCGGCCAGGTCGCGCAAATCCATCCACCGGCAAACAATTTGTCAGGCCACTCATCATTGAACTTCTTGCGTGTAGCCGGTGAGAGTTCGAAGCCTTCGTCAAACCATCCCTGCGGGAGATTCGCCTCGAGCCAGTTCCGCACTTCGAGGCGAAATTCTTCAACTTCAGGTGGGTATGAAATGATGCTGGACGCCATGTGACCATTCTGGCGGGAAGTGCCCGACCAAAACGATTCGTGCGCGGCCAGGGTCGTAGAGTATTGCGCATGACCGTTACTGATGTGCCCGCCTCCACACGGTGGACAGCCCAATGGAGAGAGCTTTACGAAGAAGTCATCAATACCGGCTTGTGCACCGGATGTGCGGGGTGCGTGATTTCGTGCCCACACGATGTGATTGGCTACGAACACGAAGAAGGCAAGTACAAACCGTTTCATCTTGAAGAAGAACTTGGCCTTACCAATTGTGGCCACGGCGAAAAAGGTTGCACTTCGTGCACCCGTGCCTGCCCACGGTTTCGCAACTGGGAACAAGACGCCGACGAACACCTCTTTGGCCAAACTCGCAAGGACGACCAGATGTATGGCCAATACCGCCAGCTGCTCTTGGTGCGTGCCGCCGACGATGAAACGCACAAGAAGGGCCAAGACGGTGGCTTCGTGGGGGCAATGCTCATCTGGTTGCTGCAACACGACTACATCGATGCCGCCCTGACGAGTTTCTTAGAAGGCGACGGCACGAGTTGGAAAGCCAAACCGGGCATCGCCCGCACGCGCGAAGAAGTGTTGGCCTCGTCAGGAAGCCGCTACACGTATTCGGCCAACACTCTGGCCATCAAAGAAGCTGCTGAAGCAGGTCTACAGCGCATCGCGCTGGTCGGCATGAGTTGTCAGTCATCAGTGCTGCCCGTGATGTGGACGCGCAAAGCCGGCAAGATCGGTAAACCGTTCTTGTTCAACATTGGTCTGTTGTGCTCTAAGACTTTTGACGATGCCATCTTTGAAGAGTTGTTCTTGGCCAAGTACGGCCTGCGCAAAGAAGACATGGTGAAGATGAATATCAAAGGCGCATTCCAGATCTGGATGCGCGATGGTTCATTTCATGAAATCGATTTGAAAGAATGCCACCAGTGGACACGTGAGGGCTGCAAGATGTGCCCCGACTTTGCTGCCGAACACGCCGACATTTCCACTGGCGGAATTGGCGAGGACAACGACTGGACCTTGTGTGTGGTGCGCACCGAACTCGGCGAAGAAGTGATGAACCGAATGATCAAAGATGGCTCAGTGGTGGCCCGCCCGGCCGAAACCGACGACAAAGCAATGAAGCTGTTGCGCTTGCTCAGCGTGGTGAGCCGCCGCCGCTGGCCCGACTTTGCAGAGACGTCGGTAAAAATCGGTGTGCCACCGCCAAAGAAAAAAGCTGACGGCAGCACACCTGCTGCGCACTAACCCCGCGTTGGCGATTTTTTACTTCGCTCGCCGGCCAGTTGCAGCGCACGCGTAAACACGTCGTCCAACATCGATTCGGTGAGACGCCCCGTGAAGGTGTTTTGCTGGCTTGGGTGATACGAACACACCAGTGTTACATCGCCTGCCGGCACAACCAGCCCGTGGGCAAACTTGGGGCGGGGAGATACCGCGAAATATTCGCAAGCAGCCACATAGGCGAAGCCACCGAGGCACACCACCACCTGCTTGTTCGCCAAAATCATCAACTCGCGATCAAGAAAACCTGCGCATCGTTTGCGCTCAAGCGGTAGGGGTTTGTTGTCGGGTGGCGCACAGCGCACCGCAACGGTGACCCACGCGTCGCGCAGCGTCAAGCCATCATCGCGTTGCTGCGACGTTGGCTGATTCGCCAGCCCAGCTCTATGCATTGCCCGAAACAACCAGTCGCCACTGCGATCACCCGTAAAGACTCGCCCCGTGCGATTGGCCCCGTGGGCGCCAGGCGCCAAGCCCAACACCACGATGCGTGCCGCTGCATCACCAAAACCAGCAATCGGTTTACCCCAATAGGTTTCGTCACGGTAGGCGGCGCGACGCTCTTTAGCCACCGTGTTGCGCCAGCGCACAAGACGCGGACAGGCGATACATGCCTCGATTTCACGGCGCAGCCGCACTTGCGTGTCGCGTGTCGCACGTTCAGGTTTGCCCACAATCCGTGACGCTACGAGATGTCGGGATAGGTTGAGCGTTCATGTCTGTCAAGCCGACACTGGTGCTGCTGGTTCGCCACGGCACCACACCAACAACCGGCAAAATCCTGCCGGGTCGCGCCCGCGGGTTGCACCTGGCCGAGAGCGGCAAAGCGCAAGCCGTGCGGGTCGCTGAGCGAATCGCCGAGATGGGCAAGGTTGCCGCCATCTACGCCTCGCCACTCGAGCGCGCCCGTGAGACGGCAGCACCAATCTCGCGAGCCATGAAGATGCCGGTGCGCATCGAGCGCGGTCTTTTGGAGTGTGATTTTGGAACCTGGACGGGCCAAGCACTACAACGTCTTTACAAAAAGCCCGAATGGACCACCGTGCAACGAGCACCGAGTTCGTTTCGGTTTCCACAAGGTGAGAGTTTCGTGGAGATGCAGTCGCGCATGGTTGGTGCGCTCGACGTAATTCGTCGGCGTCATGCAGGCAAAACCGTGGTCTGTGTGTCACACGCCGACCCCATCAAAGCAGCGGTTGCCCACGCCATGGGCACACCACTCGACTTGTTTCAGCGCATCGTTATTTCGACCTGCTCGGTAACCGCAATCTTGTACACCGACTTGGCACCAATCGTGCTCACGGTCAACTCCACCGGTGGATCATTGCGAGATCTGAAGCCGTCATGAGTTTGTATCGCGACTACGAATCGGCTGATGCATTCAGTGCGGGCGTGGTTGGCCAGCCTGGGGCGCGCACCTTTTTTCTCCAAATCGGCGACACGAGCGAAGTGCTGTCGATCAAATGTGAAAAGCAGCAAATCGCTGCACTGGCAGCTTTTATTCGTAAAACTCTCGACGATGCACCTGCAGTTTCGGCACGCACCTTGCGCGAACCGCAATTTGTCGAACCTCGTGACGCTGCGTTTGCCTTAGGCAGTGTGGGTTTGGCCTACGACCGTCGCGAGAACCAACTTGTTTTGCAATTTGAAGAAATGGCACCCGATGATGAAGCCGATTTTGACGCCAGCCGTGTGCGTGTGCGCATCTCGCCGGCACAGGCGATCGAATTTTGCGAACATGCCGAGCGCCTTGTTCGTGCCGGTCGCCCGCCATGTGCCTATTGCGGAATGCCAGTAAATCGCGACGGACACGCATGCCCGAAAATGAACTAGACCCACAATCGCTACTCGCCAATGGCGAGATCGAAATCGAAATGCGGATGCCATACAGCAGCAACGCCACTTTTCTGGTGCGCGTCACGCACGAGCAGCACTCTCACCGGGCGATCTACAAACCCTTGCGCGGCGAACGCCCGCTGTGGGATTTTGCCCCAGGCCTGCACCGTCGTGAAGTTGCTGCATATCGCCTAGCTGTTGCAATGGGATACGACTTCGTGCCAATCACCATCATGCGCGATGGCCCTTACGGTGAGGGCTCGGTGCAACTGCTGGTTGATGCCGACTTTGAGCAGCACTACTTCACGCTGTTTGAATCACGACCCGACCTGCACGATCAGTTTCGCGACATTGCTGTGTTCGACATCTTGGCAAACAACACCGACCGCAAGTCAGGGCACGTGCTCATTGATCAGGGTGGCCATGTTTACGGCATCGATCATGGGTTGTGTTTTTCGGCCGATTTCAAACTGCGCACCGTGATCTGGGAATTTAGCGGCGAAGAGATTCCTACGCCGGCACTTCAGGCAGTTGAGCGAGTTGTCGCCTCACTACCGCTTGACATTTCGTCACTGCTGGAAGATGACGAAATAACCGCCCTATGCCAGCGCGGGGCATGGATGTTGGAGCACCGCCAGTTTCCGGTTGACGAAAGCGGTCAGCGATATCCCTGGCCGCTTGTTTAGCCGCGCGACTTGAGCGCTTCGATAAGTTTTGGCAGCACCTTGTGCACGTCACCGACGATGCCCAAGTCGGCCACCGCAAAAATCGGTGCTTCTTTGTCTTTGTTGATGGCAATGATGTTCTTCGAACCCTTCATCCCCACCATGTGTTGCGTGGCGCCTGAGATTCCGGCAGCGATATACACGCTGGGCTTCACCACTTTGCCAGTTTGACCGACTTGGTACGAGTACGGCACCCAGCCAGCATCAACGATTGCTCGTGAAGCACCTGGTGCACCGTGCAGCAGTTTGGAGAGCTCTTCGACCATCGCAAAATTCTGCGATTCACCAAGCCCACGACCGCCAGCCACCACTACGTTGGCCTCGTCAAGTTTCGGACCACTGGTTTCTTCGACGTGAACTGCAGTTACTTTGGCTGCGCCAGTGGCACCCGCATCAGGCACTGCAACAGTCACGACTTGTGCTGCGCCGCCGCCGCTTTCTTGGGCGGCAAAGCTCTTTGGACGGAACGATGCAAGGTGCGGGCCCGCGCCGGTGAAGGCGGTGGCGAACAGCACGTTGCCGCCGAAGATTGGCGTGGTGGCAACCACTTCGCTGCCGACTACGGCGATATCCACGTTGTTGGTCAGCACGGTCACACCCAACTTCACCGACAAGCGCGCGATGGTGTCACGCCCGTCGTAGTTCTGGGGAAACAGAATGAGATCCGGCTTGTCGCCGCCGCTAATCAGGGCCGCCATAGCACTGGCAGCAGCAACGCCAGCAAGTCGACCACCGAGGTCGCCCGTGGAGTACACCTTTTTGGCGCCGAACTTGCCGAGTGACTCGGCCAATGCCGCCCCGTCGCCGGCGACGAATGCCGACACATTGTCGGTGAGGCTGCGCGCTTTGGTGAGTAGTTCAGCAGTGAAGCTTGAGATGGTGGCATTGCTGCCCTGAGCAAAGACCCAAACGTTGTTGATTGTCATGATGATGTCTCCTTAGATGACTTTCAGCGTTTCGAGAAACGCCACAATTTTGTTGAATGCTTCGCCGTCGTCTTCAATAACTTGCCCAGCCTGGCGAGCCTCGGCTTGAGTCACTGACGAAACTTTCTGTCCAGCACCCGACCAGCCCACTGGTGTGATGCCAAGGTCGCTTGCCGTAACCGTGATGACTTCTTTTTTCTTGGCATCCATGATTCCTTTAAAGCTCGGATACCGCGGCTCCACGACTCCGGCCGTCACGCTCACCAAAGCAGGCAGCGGACACTCCACTTCGTCGTAGCCGTCCTCGGTCTGTCGATCAATTTTCAATACGCCGCCTTCGACTTTTACTTTCTTGGCAAACGTCACCGAAGGCAAGCCCAACACTTCGGCCATTTGGGCAGGCACCGTGCCGGTGTAGCCGTCTGTGGATTCAGTTGCAGCAATCACCAAGTCGGGCATTCCCACTTTTTGCACTGCTGCAGCCAACACTCGGGCAGTCGTCAGTGCATCAGACCCAGCCAATGCGGGGTCTGAAACCAACACACCGCGTACTGCGCCCATGGCCAACGCTGTTCGCATTCCGGATGTTTCGCCATTCGGTGCCATCGACACGATGCTCACTTCGCCGCCACCAGCAGCTGTGACGAGTTGCAATGCCATCTCCACGCCGTAGGCATCGGAGTCATCGAGAATGAGTTTGCCGTCACGCTTCAAGGCGTTGGTTGACGGATCGAGCGACCCCGGCGCGGCGGGATCAGGAATTTGTTTGACGCATACGACGATTTTCATGACCTTCATTGTTACCGCTGCACCACGGCGGCAAAGAATCAGCCCGCCAAGATGGCTCGCCGCGGGCTGTGACCTGCGTCAAGTGCCCTATGGGCCTCAGATACCGTGCAATGGCGTGCAGATCTTGCTGGTTGTCAATTCGTTTGCCACCTCGGTGACCCCGCGCAACACCGTGCAGGTACACCAGTATCTTGCCCGCCATCACGACGTGCAGGTGGTCGAAACCAGCGAACGTGGCCACGCCACCCGCTTTGCTGCCGACGCCGTGCTCCGCGGCATGGACGCCGTTATCGCATTCGGCGGCGATGGCACAGTCAACGAAGTCGCCACAGGTCTGGCTGGGGGCAACACCGCCCTTGGCGTGCTGCCGGGTGGTTCAACCAACGTGTTCGCCCGATCGCTCGGCATGGCCAATGACCCGTTGTTAGCCGTCACCCAACTTGCCGCAGGCATCGATGGCGGGTTGATTGCGCCAATTGGTTTGGGCGAGGCCAACGGTCGCTTTTTCACTTTCCACGCTGGCATCGGCTTTGATGCCCAGGTGGTTCGCCAAGTGGAACGTACTTTTAGTTTCAAACGGCTGGTCGGCCAGCCACTCTTTGCTTATTCGGCGCTTAGAACTTGGTTCGTTGATTATGACCGAAAGTATCCGCACTTCACCGCAGAAATTGACGGTCGCAAAGTGCCCAACGGCTTTTTCACGATCGTGCTCAACACCAACCCCTACACCTATGTGGGCAAGCGGGCCATCGAGCTGTCGCGGGCAGCATCACTCGAAAAACGTTTGGTGGCTATCACCTTTCGTCGTTTATCCACGCCGCTTATGTTGCGCACTATTTGGGATGCAATGCGCAATGGCGGCATCGATGCCCGACGTGGAATCGACATCACAGAAGATGTCGAGCAAGTGGTGTTCGATTTCCCGGCGCCATTCGGATACCAACTCGACGGTGATTTCATTGGTGAAGCCACCACTCTTACGGTGCGCCATCGCGCCGAAGCACTGCGGCTCATCAAACCCATGCTGGTGGAGTACTAACCAAAACGCCCTTCGGCGCATCAACTGGGCAAGAGTTTGAGCGCCACATCGGGAACATTCGTACAAATGCCGTCGACTCCCCACGCAATGAGTTCACGCATCCGCACGGGGTCGTCACATGTCCAGGTGTTTACCTGCACACCGTGGGCATGAAACGTTTCGATCATTTCGCGAGTCACGCGCGTTACTTCCGGATGCACTGCCGTATGTCCGCTTGATGCCAGGTCGCGAGCAAGTTCATCGGCATCCCCGACGTTCATCGTGAGCCAAGCCGTAGGAAGCTCTGGCCAGGCTGCGTGAGCGCGATCCACCGTCTTGCGTCGGAAGCACGACAAGAGATAGCGCTTCCTGTCCCCGTGGTGGCTCATACGACGACGCAACAATTCCAGCACCGCCATGGTGCGAACATCGTTGCTGTCGTAATCAGGTTCAGTGCGGAAGTTCTTCACTTCAACGTTCACCCACATGTCCCCGCAGGCATCAAGGGCTTCATCCAACGTGGGGATGAAACTCGGCAGCGATTCTTTGCCCAGCTGCACGATGAGCCGGCCGTCGGTGAGCCCGGGGTCGTGGTGCACCACCAATTCGCCGCTTGCGCATTGGCGCACATCCAGCTCGACTGCGTGTGCCCCTTGCTCGCGAGCCAACAAAAACGCCTCAATCGTGTTGCCACGCGCTGCTTTGGACGCGCCGCGATGGGCCATGATCTGGGTGGTCGTGCGCATATTTATCGGTGCAGCCATACTCGCGACAGAGTAGTCAATTTGCCCCTTGTGTTTGGAGGGTTTGGCACTTAGTCTGACGCTCTCATGTCCATCCTTGCTCAAAGCCTCGCCCTTGGTTCAGCCGACTACACCTGGCGAGTAAACGCCAACTGTAGAGAAATCGACCCCGAACTGTTCTTCCCCATCGGCAACACCGGTGAGGCGTCGCGCTTGTTGGTGCAGGCCCGTGCGGTGTGCGCTGACTGCGGCGTACGCAAAGAGTGCCTTGAGTTTGCGCTGACCACCAATCAAGACTGCGGAGTCTGGGGCGGCACCAGCGAAGAAGAGCGACGCGATATTCGCCGTCGCAATGCGGCAGCGCGTCGCGCCAGCCTCGCCTAATTCACCGCGTCGGTCGGTATTCGCAAGTCCACGACGGTGCCCACAACTGTGTTCGCAACTGTGCTGTCAGCGGACTGACCACCAGCCAGGTGGCTACCGTCTTCCAACGCTGCATCACTGAGATCTTGGGCGGTGGCTTGCCGCATGATGATCGTGCCACCTAGTTCGGTGGTCACGAGGGTGCGCACAATCGACAACCCCAACCCAGTGGCTTGGGCGATATCAAACTCTGGGTTTACCCCCACGCCGTTGTCGATAACACGAATGTGCAGTGCGTCATCTTCACTGTCGCGTTGCAAAAATACCCGCACGACGCCGTCACGGCGAGAGTCGCCAAAGGCGTGATCCACCACGTTCTGCAATAACTCCAAAATCACCACCGACAAAGGTGTAGCGATTGTTGCTGGCAAACGACCCGCATCGCCGCGCACCTCAAATCGCATCGGGCGATCACTTGACTGCAAGCTTTCCTGGGTGAGTTGAATCAACGGTCGAACAATCTCGATGAAAGCCAGGTCCTCACCTGGCTCACGCGAGAGTGTTTCGTGCACCAACGCGATGGTGCGGATGCGTCGCACCGAATCAGCCACTGCTGCTTTTGCTTCGTCGCTGCTCAGGCGCCGACCCTGCAGGCGCAGCAGTGACGAAATGGTCTGCAGGTTGTTCTTCACTCGGTGGTGAATTTCTTTGATGGTGGCGTCCTTGGTGAGAATTAATCGGTCGCGCCGGCGCAACTCTGACACGTCGCGCATCAACACCACCCCACCAATCACGTTTACGGCGCGAGCTCCACGCTTCAAAATGGGGATTGAACGCACCAGCAACGTGACATCGTGATCCTGGTCCTGCTCTTCGACCACGGGCTCGCGGCGCTCGAACGAAGCGCGGGCTGCGTCGTGTGCAAAACCCAGCTCGGCCAAACTTTGCCCCACTGCGTTGGCTCGAATGCCCACACGATGTAGCGCCGACACGGCGTTGGGTGACGCATACCGAACGCGTGCACTGCCATCGAGCACGATGACCCCGTCACCAACCCGTGGCGCAACACTCGAGTCGGCAACACGCCCAGCGAAAGGAAACAACCCCGATGCAATCATCCCAGCAAAGTCATCGAAAATCGAAAGATACGTGCGCTCGAGTTGCCCGGGTCGTCGCCCCGTCACCATCGACACCTCGCGTGTGAGCACTGCGATCACTTTGCCGTCACACACCACCGGTATCGCCGACATATTCACCGGGTCGGCAAGATACGGCAGGGTGATTTCACCTTGTTGAATTTTGCCAGTTTGTGCTGCAGCAGCGATAAACGGACGATCGGTGTCGTCGGCGTATTCACCCACGAGGTCGTTCTGATACAACGTTTGACCCGTCGCAGCACGCACCTGCGAAGCCGTCAACCAGTTAATGCCACCTTCTGACGAGACCGGAACATAGAGCAGTAAGTCGGCGAATGAAAAATCAGCGAGCATGCCCCACTCCGACACCAGCGCAACAAGGTGAGCGACTTCGTCGGACGACAGCGACGTGTGCTGATCGGTGAGTTCAACCAGCGTGGGCATGACTAGCGACCATTATTGCCGCTGGCTAGCCCGCTACGGGGCGACGCAGCGTCAACGCCTCCCCCAAGGCCAGTAACGCGCCCACATCGGTGATGTCACCCGACCGTGACTCGCTCAGCACCACGTCGGTGCCCCAGCCATCCATCTCGGCCAAAGCGCCAGCCTGGCGCGCAGCAACCTGAGCAATGGCATGCTCTGCCTTGGCCAACGCATGCACTCGGCTGTCGGCATGACTACTGACTGCTGCGGCCCGCGCGCTGGCCCCGTCTGCAAGTTGGGTCGGCAACAGGCGATTGGCCAATACCACTTCCAGGCGATGCTGCCTGCGCCGTAACTCATCAACCAGGTAGTGAGCTTCGACCATGGCGACTGACTCGGCACTGGTGACGACTACATACGCGGTTGCTGGGTCGGCCAACAAGGCACCCACTCGCCGGGCACGCGACACAATCGGGCCTTCCATCGTGCGAAACAACGTAAAGAACTCGGCGATGTCCGACAAAAATGCAGCACCAAGAATGCGATCGGCTACCAAGAAAAACGGGCGCGAAGCAAGCGAGAGCAACCGCGATTGGGTTGGTGCAGTCAGCAACTTGAGCAGTCGAGATGAAAAGAACTGTTCCATGCGCCGTGGTGCATCCAGCACCGAAAGAGCACTTCGCGAAGGCGGCGTGTCGACGATGACCAGGTCGTAGTTGCCTGTCTCGCGGGCGTCGTACAAACGCTCAGTTACCACGTAGTCGTGGCTGTGCACGAACCGCGACGTGAGCGTTTTGTATAAATCGTTGGCCAACACCCGCTCGCGTGTTGCTGAATCTGGGGCATGACGACGCACCATGTCATCCCAACTGGCTTTGGTGTCGATCATTGCCATGGTGAGCGAACCTTGGGCGTCTGCAAGATGCACCGGAACTTCAGCGTTACCGAGTGCATCCAAACCAAGTGCAGTGGCCAAGCGACGCGCCGGGTCGACAGTAAGCACCAAGACTCGTTTGCTGAAATGCCGGGCAGCCAACACACCGAGCGCCGCAGCAGAAGTTGTTTTTCCCACCCCACCCGGGCCGCTCACGATGATCATCCGCGAGTCGCGCACGAGCGCCATCACGCGGTCATCGACGTGCGCGGAGCTGGGTGAAGCAGTGTTCACGCGTTGTTACTCAACAGTCGGTGGAGCTCGCCCACCAGATGATCGGTGATGTGCTGCGGCAACGCAACATCAGCCGGGGCCTCGGCGATGGTCTCTACATCGCCTAGTTCGAATGCTTCAGCCAACCGCTGTACCTGCTGTTGTGCCTCGCTGCGTTGCGCCACCAACCAGTCACCGGCCTCCACCGTGCGGGCAAGACTTGCGTCTTGGCGTGCCACTGCCAGCGCGGTTTCATCGATGGTGGCTTGTGGCATGCGATTCATGAGCACCCCACCAAAGTCAATAGGCGTGGCTTTAGCCAGTCGCTGTCGCAACTCAATCGTTTCGGCCACTGGCATCTCTTCAGGGGTGACCACGGCCAGCACGGTTGATACTTGCGGGTCGTGCAACAAGTTGCTCATCCACTTGGTCTGGTCGGCGATGATGCCGATTCGCACCAAGGTTGCCAGTGCATCAGGGGCCGACACCTGGGCGACGAAGTGCCCACTGGCTTCGGAGTCGACGATCACCATGTCGTAGTGCTGCTCGCGAACCTCGTAACACAATTTGCCGATAGCCAATATTTCTTTCACAGCTGGCGCAGCATTGGCAACAAAGTCAAAGATGCGCGCGAGTGGTGTGAGGCTGCCGATTATCGGCAACCTCAGGAATAGTCGAATGTATTCACGCAGCGAGTCTTCGGTGTTCATCGCCATTGCACTGACGTTCGGCGAAACCTCAGTGGGTTCGAACTTCAGTGGCGGGCAGCCAAGATACGCAGCTAGCGAACCTTTATCGTCCATTTCGCAGACCAGCACACGCTTGCCTTGCTCGCCGGCCACTCTGGCTAGCGCTGCTGCGACACCAGACTTGCCGACGCCACCTTTGCCAGTAACAAAGACGAGTCGACGAGAAAGTAACGCGCGCAGCGTCAGGCGCCAAACCCCAGTCGACGCTCACCGTCTGGTGCACCAAACTCGACGAAGGCAATCTTTTCGGCCGGAATAGCCACTTCGCGACCGCGCTTATCTTTCATCCACAACACTTCAACTTTGCCGGCGAGTGCTTCTTCCACCGTCTTGCGCACTGCAGCCTGCGACTTTTCGTCGCCATCAACTTCCAGTGAGATGTCTCGAGACGAGTGGGTGACTCCGATGCGAATGTCCATGGTTACCAGTGTGGCAGGTCAGGTGACCTTCAGTGCCTGACTGAAGATTTTCTTGGGTTTCATCTCAGCTATTTTCTTGGCAAGGTCGGCAAACACTTGGCCAACTTCACTTTGCGGGGCGATGGCAGCAATCGGCTTGCCATTGTCACCACCTTCACGCAGTTGATTCACTAATGGAATCTGCGCCAACAACGGCACGCCAAGTTCGTCGGCGAGCGACTTGCCACCACCTTGGCCGAATAGTTCATATCGCTTGCCGTCGTCACCGGTGAACCACGACATGTTCTCGATCACACCGCGCACGGTCATGTTGACCTTCTTGGCCATCGCTGCCGATAGTCGAGCCACTTTCTGCGCAGCGTCTTGTGGCGTGGTCACCACATACACCTCGGCACGCGGCAGGTACTGGCTCAGGCTCAATGCAATGTCACCGGTGCCCGGCGGCATGTCGACAAGTAAGAAATCTGGCTCATCCCAAAACACATCGGTCAGAAACTGTTCGAGTGCTTTGTGCAACATTGGGCCACGCCACACCACGGCTTGGCCATCGGGCACGAAGTATCCGATGGAGATACAACGAACTCCATACGACTCTGGTGGCAGCAACATCTGGTCGATTGCCACTGGCTCGCGATCAGCACCAAGCATGCGCGGAATCGAGTAGCCGTAAATGTCGGCGTCAACGACACCCACACTGTGTCCGGCTGCAGCCAAAGCAACGGCCAGGTTGGTGGTCACGCTGCTTTTTCCGACGCCACCTTTACCCGACGAGATCAACAATGGTCGTGTCTTTGATCCGGGCTGGGCAAATGAAATTGTGCGACCTTGAGCGTGGCCTTGCGCTGGTGCACTTCCTGCACTCGCTGCCGGCGACCCGTGCAACTTTTCGCGCAAGACAGCACGCTCGTCGTCGGTCATGACTCCGAAATTGAGTTGCACATCGCGCACACCGGGCAGTGGTCGAATCGCACCATTAACGCGATTTTGAATTTCGTTGCGCAATGGGCAACCAGCAATAGTGAGGGTGACCGTAAGGGCAACGACACCGTCGTTGATGCTCACGTCGCGCACCATGTTGAGATCAACGATTGATCGATGCAACTCGGGGTCTTGCACTGGTCGCAGGGCCTCAATCACTTGATCTGGAGTGATAACGCTCATGGTGGACTCGTTAGGCTAATCGCGTGGCCCGCAACAAAGCCGTGGTGAACGGGGTGACGGGTGGCGCATTCTCATCGCAAGTGTCGGCGATTACCTCTGCATTCGGTGACCCCACCCGCCGGGCCGTGTATTTGTTCGTTCGCGACGCATCCGATGGCGTTACTGCGTCTCAGGTTGCAGAGCAGTTCGCCGTGCACCCAAACGTGGCCCGCCACCATCTCGACAAACTGGCCGCCGGCGGCTATCTCGAAGTTGAAATTGCCCGCATCGAACACGCCGGTGCTGGTCGCCCGTCGAAGTGTTATCGCGCCGTTGACTCAGCCGAGCCCACGCAGTTTCCCGTGCGTAGCGACGACTTGGTGCTGTCGCTCCTCGGTGAGGCTCTCGGACGTTTGCCCGACGAAGAGGCCCAGTCGATTGCCGAAGAAGTGGGCCGCAAATACGGCCAGGCGATGGCCGTTGGCTTGACTGGTGACGATGTGGCAGCGGGCCAACGATCCTTGCGCTCAGCGCTACAAAAGGTGGCGGATGCCTTGACTGCCCATGGGTTCGCTGCTCACACCGAAAAACGTCAAAACAAGTTGCGCATCATCAACAACCATTGTCCGTTCGGAGACGTTGCAATCGAACATCCCGTTATCTGCGCCGTTGATCGTGGAATGGTGAAGGGAATGCTCGACGCCATCTATGGCGAAACGTCAGCCGAAACTCTGGCCTCGTTGCCCCAAGGCGATCGGTTCTGCGAAACAACGCTCGAGGCGTTGAACTAGTCGCCCCAGTGGCGTTGTTCTAAAAACGGGTCGCCATACATGTGGTAGCCGTTTTGTTCCCAAAACCCTGGTGCATCCTGCGTGGTGGCCTCGAGGCCGCGCAGCCACTTTGCTGATTTCCAAAAATACAAATGCGGAATCACGAGCCGCACTGGGCCGCCGTGAATTGGTTCGATATCGGTGTTGTCGTAGGCATAGGCAACCAGTGCATCGTCGCCCGTTGCGTCGACCAATGGCAAATTTGCGGTGTAGCCATATTCAGCATGAGCCATCACATGGGTGGCGCTCGAGTCGATGCCTGCCTGAGCGAATAAGTCGCGAACTCGCACACCTCTCCAAACGGTGTCAAACTTCGACCACTTCGTAACACAGTGAATGTCAGTGGTAATTGACACCGACGGCAGCGCCACGAGTTGTGCATAGTTGAGCGCGAACGGTGCCGACACCGCACCAAAGATCTCGAGCGACCATTCACCCGGCTGATAGTTGGGCACATCCCCCACGTGCAACACGGGGAAACGATCGGTCAAATACTGTCCCGGTGGCAGGCGTTGAGCATCAAAACCTTTGGCCTGCGTTTCGGCCCGGTTCTTTTCAAAAAATCCCACGCTTCAGTGTGCCATTTCACCACTGAATCCGCCAGCCCAACCAATAACTCGTCGTTCACCTTCGCCTACTAGGTTGCCGCGGTGCCTTTGTACTTGGTTCGCCACGCTAAAGCAGGTTCACGCAGTGACTTCGATGGCGATGACATCGACCGCCCAC
>JBILFO010000084.1:0-6830 GCA_044351505.1 Ilumatobacteraceae bacterium | reverse complement strand
CGTACTCCAGCAGCACCCTGACGCGCTGGTGAGTGTGATGCCGTGGCATCGCACGGTGACGCGGGTTGAACGCCTGAGCATGTTGTTCAATGTCATTTCATCAATGGTTGCCAGCGTCACCACGGCTCGCAGCCGCCGTCGGGTTGCCTATGGCCCATTCATGATGGTCAATCGCGCCGCCTATCTACAGAGTGGTGGTCACTCCCACCAACTAGTGCGTGGGGCAGTGGTCGAAGATCTTGCTCTGGCACGAGTAATGCCGGCTGCTATGCCGCTTGTGGGTCGACAACATGAAGTGGAGTACCGCATGTACACCGATGGCTTCGGGCAGCTCATTGAAGGATGGACGAAGAATACTGCGATTGGTGCCGCCACGGTGCCCCGATGGTCGAGTGTGTTCATCATCGCTTGGGTGGCCAGCCTGTGTGGGGGTGTGCTTACCTCGCCGTGGTTTTATGTGTTGTCTGCACTGCAGATGTTTGTCTTCGCCCGTCGAGTCGGCAATTTTGGCGTGCTGAGTGCCGTGCTTTACCCAATCCATGCTGTGGTGTTCGTAGTGGTTGCCCTACGTAGCGCTGCACGCGTGGTGTTATTCGGCAGTGTTACGTGGCGGGGTCGACGTATCAACACCCGCTGACGGCACGAAAAACGAGGCGCGGTAAAAGCGCATCTCTTTGACACTGTTGTGAATGTCGGTGAGCGCGCGATGGGCACCAGTCTTGGAAGGTCGCGAAACCAACGATTCGGGATACCAACGACGGGCGAGTTCTTTCACACTTGACACATCAACGCTGCGGTAGTGCAGGTAGTTCTCGATCTCAGGGAGGTACTTGGCGAGAAAACGCCGGTCGGTGCCGATGGAGTTGCCACACAATGGCACGCTGCGCGGATTCGGCACGTGCTGTTTGATAAATGCCAGTGTGGCTGCCCCAGCTTCGGCCAGAGTCATGTGCGACTCGCGGATGGCTGACAACAAGCCCGATTCGGTGTGCATGGCGACCACAACAGGGTCCATCGCTGCAAGGGCTGCCTCGGGGGCGTGAATGACCAAGTCGGGGCCTTCAGCCACGATGTTGAGGTCATCATCGGTAATCAGCGAAGCGATCTCCACGATCACATCCACATCCGGATCCAGTCCGGTCATCTCTAAATCCATCCAAACGAGCACTCCGCAACACTACGGCGATGGCCGTAATCTCGGGGGGTGGGCTTGCTGTCTAATTCTTCGCTAACTGTGCCGATTCGTTTGCTCGACCCAGGGCTGGCATTGCCCGCCAAAGCCCACGAGCATGATGCCGGGCTTGACCTGCATGCCCGAGTTGATGCGGTGCTCAGCGCCCGCGGTGGCCGCATGTTGGTGCCCACAGGTGTGGCCGTGGCGATTCCGGTCGGCTACATGGGCATGGTGGTGCCGCGCAGTGGGTTGGCTTTGAAGCACGGAATATCACTCGTCAATTCGCCAGGCATTATCGATGCTGCGTACCGCGGTGAGTTGCAGGTCATCATGATCAATCACGACCCCGAACACGACTACCACGTACAACGCGGTGATCGTATTGCGCAACTCATCGTGCAGGCAATTGCACATGTGGAGTGGTCACCTGTTGCCGAGTTGGACGACAACGATCGCGGTGGCGGCTTCGGCCACAGCGGTCGCTAATTATTTGTCGCTTGGCTGGTGACTGCTCGTAACTCCGTCATGCGCCAATTGGGTAATCGTCGCATCATCAATACCAAGCAGGTCGCGCAACACCGCAGTGTTGTCTTCGCCACGATATTTCGGAATTCCGCGAATACGCACATCAGCATCGCTGAATTTCCACGGGCTTTGCGGAATGCGAATTGCGCCGCCACGGCGATCTGAGACCTCAGCGATGACGCCGCGTTGCTTGGCCCAGTCGGTGCGGGCAACATCGGCCACGCTGCGCAAACGGCCAGTCGCAAGATTGTGCTCAGCAAAAATCTTCTCAATTGTTTCAGCATCGGTGATGGTGGTGGCCCAAGCCCGCAGGATGGCATGAAAGTCGGCGAGATGCGCCAACCGTGCAGGAACGTCGACGAATCGCTTATCGTTCAATAAATCGTTGCGCTCCATTGCGGCACAGAACCAACCGAAGTTAGTTTTTGATGCAGGATGGCCACTGACCACCACGATGCTGCCGTCGCGGGTGGTGAGCACTGGGTAATCAGCCGGTTGAAATGACCGAATCCAATCAGCGGGCACTTCGCCTTCCCACAGCTGGTCGTGAGCGTGCTCGTTGACATACAACAAGGTTTCGGCCATCGAGATATCGAGGTATTGGCCCCGCCCGGTGCGACCACGCTGCACGAGTGCTGCCAAGATGCCAGCTGCAGCTTCCATTCCGGTGTACACATCCGCATGGCTGAAAGGGTCATTGGCATATTCGCCGCCACGCACGTCACCTTGGTGCTTGGTGAGCCCCACCTCGGCGTTTACCACTGGCGCGTAGGCGCGGCGATTAACCCATGGGCCCGTTGCCCCATAACCACTGATTGATGCATAGATGAGGCGTTCATTTTGTGCGGCGAGTGTGTCGTAGCCGAGGCCGAGACGTTGCATTACCCCAGGTCGAAAGTTCTCAATCACCACGTCACTCACTGCGACAAGTTTTCGCGCAATATCGACGCCGCGGGCGTCGGCAAGATTGAGCGACACATTCAACTTGCCGACGTTTTGCTGGATGAAATACGTCGCCAACGAATTGAGTCGCGGTTGACCAAATCGTGTGAGATCGCCCTCCGGTGGCTCAATCTTGATGACGTCGGCCCCCAAGTCGCACAACATTCGTGTTGCGTGTGGTCCGGCCAGTACGCGGGTGAAATCCAGCACGCGAATGCCGTCGAGCGGGCGAGTCATAGGTTGACTAACTCAGACGAACGCCGAGCGTGCGTAACGCCAGCGATGCATACAACGAAATACCAGTCTTCATTGCTCGTTCATCAAACATCACTCGATTGGAGTGATTCGGTGCAGCCGACGCAGGGTTCACCCCGTCGGGTGTGCCCCCGATGAAGATCATTGCCCCCGGCAGTTGATTCAAGACGTACGAAAAATCTTCAGCCCCCATCACCGGGTTGGGTAAGCGCACTGACTTCTCGGCCCCCACCAGCGCATCGGCAATCTCCAGGCCAAAGTCGGCACTTGGGCCGTCATTGACGGTGACCGGATAGCCAATTTTGACACTGACATCAGCCGACATCTCGTGTGCAGCGGCAATGCCCTCGGCAACTCGCTGTAAGTGCTCGTGCACTTTCTTGCGGGTGCTTTCACTCACGGCTCGAATCGTGCCATTGATGTATGCAGTTTCGGGGATCACGTTGGATGTAGTGCCCGTATGAATCTGGGTGACAGTGACCACTGTCGGATCAAAAACCGGGATGCGACGAGTAACCATCATCTGCAATGCCTGCACGATTTCACACGCCACTGGCACTGGGTCGTGGGTGCGAAACGGTTCAGATGCATGACCACCTTTGCCATTGACGACGATTTCAAACGTGTCGGATGACGCCATTATCGGCCCGCCCTTGGCTGTGATCCAGCCAGCCGGAATCGCTGTCGTGATGTGCAACGCATATGCCGCTGCGATTGGCGAGGCACTGCCGTCGGCAAGTGGTGGAACATTTAGCAAACCTTCTTCGAGCATGAACTTGGCACCGTGGTGGCCTTCTTCGCCGGGCTGAAACATGAAGAGCACCCGCCCTGGCAACTGGTCTTTGCGCTCGGCCAGCAAGCGTGCCGTCGTGGCAAGCATCGAGGTGTGGGTGTCGTGTCCGCAGGCGTGCATGATGTTTTCGGTGCGTGACGAAAAATCCAGCCCAGTGTCTTCAGGCATGGGAAGAGCATCCATGTCGCCACGCAACATCACCGTTGGCCCGGGCTTGCCACCGGTGAGCAGGGCTGCAATACCACTCGTCGTTTGATGCAAGGTGATGTCAAGCGGCAGGTCTTCAAGTGAAGCGAGCACGGCATCGCGCGTATTGGGGAGATGGTTGCCTACCTCGGGCCACTCGTGCAAACGTCGCCGCAAGGCGACGGCGCCGTCATAGAGATCATCCACATGGGTGGCCAGTTCTTTTGCGGTGCCGTGTACGTCGCGTGCAGCAGCAGTTTGTTGGTTGTGCGCCACCGACTCATCGTAGGTCGCAGCCCAGCGTCTACGATGGGGTCAGATGTCGGCACTCGTTGTTGAATTCACCATTGAGCCATTCGTAGAAGGCCAACCCGGCCCGCATGTAACCCAAGCCGTTGCTGCCGTTGAGCAGCATGGAATCACCGTGGAATTCGGCCCGTTTGGTTCCACTTTTACGGTAAGTGACGACCTTATGCCAGCAGTCGTCGCCGACATGATGCGCGCTGCCTATGCGCATGGGGCCACGTTTGTGAGTCTCAGTGTGGCGCGGCAGCAAGCCTCATGACGCCGCGACATCCACTGCTGGATACGGTGCAGCCGTTGTTGAGTGCTCTTGGCGCCTCGTTGGTGTTGGCAGCAGAGATGAATAAAGCCGATGTGCCGCTCGTGTGGGAGGGCAAGGTAGTGGCAGGTGTGCGACTACCGGCGTTGCACGGTGCGATGGAGCGGTTGATCGAGTCGGTAGAACGTGAACTTGGCGCCAAACTAGCCCTGCTGTCGCGTGCCGAAAAACAACGGGCCATTCGTTTGCTGGACGAGCGTGGTGCATTTATCTTGCGCCGGGCCGTTGAAGATGTGGCAGATGCGATGGGTGTATCACGCATCACGGTGTACAACTATTTGAATTCTCTCCACCGTTAATTAGGTGATCAGAGTTTGCGCAGAAACACATCGGTCACACGATGATCGGCACCTTTTTCGATCACCAATGAAGCACGCCCCTTGGTGGGAGCAATATTTTCGCGCAAGTTGCGGCCGTTGATGGATTCCCAGATTTGGCCAGCCAACATATTGGCCTGCTCGTCAGTCAAATCAGCGAAGTGTTTGAAAAAACTCTGGGGGTCTTGAAACACCGTACGTCGGAGCGCATGGAAGCGCTCGATGAACCACGATTCGATTAACGACTCGTCAGCGTCAAGATAAATCGAAAAGTCAAAGTAGTCGCTCACGAATTCATTGGCATACGAGTCAACCTGCAGCACGTTGAGACCCTCCAGGATCAGGATGTCAGGTTGATGCACAATTTCGTGACGGTCGGGCAGAACGTCGTAAATCACATGGCTATAGATCGGTGCGGTGACTTCGGGTTCACCACTTTTGACGGCACGCAGAAAGCTGAGCAGCGACTGAGTGTCGTAACTCTCAGGGAAGCCCTTGCGGTCCATGATGCCTCGCGCTTCCAACTCGGCGTTGGGAAACAAAAAACCATCGGTGGTAATCAATTCCACGCGGGGGTGTTCCGGCCAGCGCGAGAGCAACGCCTGCAACAAGCGGGCCAGCGTGCTTTTGCCTACGGCGACACTGCCCGCCACGCCGATGATGTACGGCAGCTTCGGGGCGATGGTGCCCAGAAATGTGGTGGATACACGATGCAGGCTTTGCGTGGCCGACACATAGAGGTTCAGCAGACGAGTGAGCGGCAAATAGACCGCGGTCACTTCATCTAGGTCAAGTTGGTCGTTAATGCCGCGCAGTGCCTCGAGGTCCTTTTCGCGGATGGTGAGTGGTGTCTGGGCCCGCAATGCCGCCCACTCCTGACGATCAAATCGCTCAAAGCGTGCAATGTCGCCCCTGTCAATCACGCCTGGCTAACGCTAGGCGACACGTTCCAAAAATGCTCGAAGCGGCGGGTTCACAATCTGTGGGTGGGTGAGATTGGACGCATGGGCAGCCCCCTGCACCCACACGATGTCGTCGGCGTTACGCAAGCCCTTGTGCAGAGATTCGGCGCGCTCGGGGCTGATGGCAGTGTCGTGGGTGCCATGAATGATGAGTGCTGGGCAGGCAATTTCGCTGATTCGCGCAGTGATGTCGTCGCGGTCCAGTAGGCATCCTGACGAGTGCACCATCAATTCCTTCGGCCGGGCCTTCCACTTGGCGATCCACTTTGCATTCTCGGTCGGCTCGGCGATGATGATGTTGGCGATGATGTTGGCCAGGTCATCTGATGGCCCGTGAGTAACCCAGGCGTCAACCATGCCGCGGTAGGCCGCAAGTGTTTCAGGGCTGTCATTGTCTGACGCAGTATCAATCAACACCAGGGCGCGTACTCGTTCGGGCGCGGTGAGTGCAGCGCGCAGCGACAAAAAGCCACCCTGCGACATGCCACCAAGAACAGCGGTATCCACGCCAAGGTGGGTCATGAGCGCCAAGCAGTCGTTGGCTGAATCCCAATAGGTAAATGGCTTGCCGTCGTATTCGGTGTCACCAAAACCACGTTCATCCCAAGTGATGACTCGAAATTTGTCGGAGAGTGCTGCCACTTGTGAGTCAAACATCGTGGAGTCCATCAAAAAACCGTGCGACAGCACCACGACCGGGCCACGCCCACCGCTATCGCGGTAATGAATCTTTTGGCCGTTCAATTGGGCAAAGGGCATGGCGTCTCCTTCGTTGGTTGGACTTACTAGGCGAACCTTAGCGGAGGTCGGTCAACGCGCAAAAGGTGATTGCGATGACACCGCATTCGGCGCCGTAAGCACATCAAAACCGTCGTCGGTGACAAGCACGGTGTGCTCAAACTGGGCGGTGCGCTGGCCGTCGATGGTTACTGCAGTCCACTCGTCGTCCCACATGCGGTGCTTGTCTGAGCCGAGGGTAATCATTGGCTCGATGGTGAAGGTCATACCGGGGCGCATGAGCATGTTGTTGCGTGGCTCGTAATAGTGCAAAATC
>JBILFO010000007.1:0-24288 GCA_044351505.1 Ilumatobacteraceae bacterium | reverse complement strand
GGACGGCAGATTTGGCCGGTGTTGTCGCGCTGCCACCACGTGTACGAGCGTGCCCGACCACGGATCCACTCGCACATTGCCCATGTTGCCGGCTGCAGGTTGGTCGGGCATCAAGCCAAAACTTACTCGGTGTCAGGCCAGGTGCTGTATCAACAAAACGTAGGCTCGGTGCAGGGATGACTCGCGTGGTGCGTTTGGAACATGACGATGTATGCGTCGTCGTTGATGTGTCGGGTGGAGTGCCGGCGATAATGCATTGGGGTGCTGCGCTCGGTGTGGTTGACACCGACACCTTCGCGGCACTCGCCAACCGCCCGACAACGCACGGCTCGTTGGATGTGGTGCCTGCGTTGCAGATCGTGCCGCAGCATTCGCTTGGCTCGTTGGCCCGCCCGGGGTTGGCCGGGCATCGCCCCGGTGGTCGCAATTGGGCGCCGCGGTTTACAACGTGCGCAGCGCAAGTGACGAGCCACTCAATAGATACCTCGTCGCGCGACGAGGTGGCACGACTGCGACTCGACACACGAATTGAACTCACCAAATCGGGTGCGTTGCGGGTGAGTGCAGTTGTCACCAACGAGGGTGACTCGCGCTATTTGTTGGACGCTCTCACCGTGTCGTTGCCGGTGCCAGCGCAGGCACAGGATCTCATTACGTATTCGGGACGTTGGGCCCGTGAATCCACCACTCACCGACACGCGATGCACCATGGCGCATGGACGACGGAAAATCGCACGGGTCGCACCTCCCACGAGTATCCACCAATGTTGTGGTGGTGTGGCACCGATGCCCGTGAGTGGTCGGGCGAGGTGTGGGGTTGTCATCTCGAATGGAGCGGTAATCATGCGTTGCTTGCCGAAGTGTTGCCCGATGGTCGCAGGTATGCACAACTTGGGGAGTTATTGCTGTCTGGCGAGGTGTGTTTAGATCCAGGCACTTCGTATGCCTCGCCAGTAGTGGTTGGTGCATACAGTGCCGAAGGTTTGACACCTGCCAGTTGGGTGATGCACCGCGCCGCACGCAGCTACAGCGCAAGGGCACCAAAGCCGCGCAAGGTGTTGCTTAACACGTGGGAAGCCACTTACTTTGATCACGACACCAAAAAGTTGTGCGCCCTTGCCGATGCTGCTGCTGCGATAGGTGTCGAACGTTTTGTGTTGGACGACGGGTGGTTTGGGGCGCGACGCCATGATCGTGCTGGGTTGGGCGATTGGGTGGTGTCGCGCGAGGTGTATCCCGCAGGCCTCGAGCCGCTCATCAACCATGTGACTGCACTCGGAATGGACTTCGGTATTTGGGTGGAACCCGAAATGGTGAATCTAGATAGCGATGTGTTGCGGGCGCATCCTGACTGGGTGTTGCATTCGCCTGATTATGAACCAGTACTGGCGCGCCACCAGTTGGTGCTTGATCTGACCAACGATGCGGCATACGCACATGTGCTTGGTCAACTTGATGCGTTGTTGCGCAATCATCGAATTGCGTTTGTGAAGTGGGACATGAACCGACCACTCATTCACGCAACGTCAGCCGATGGTGCTGCTGGTGCTCACCGCCAAACGATGGCGTTCTACCGACTCGTTGATGAGTTGCGCGCATCCCACCCACATGTGGAGTTTGAATCCTGCGCATCAGGTGGTGGGCGTATCGACCACGGTGTGCTGCAGCGCATGCAACGTGTGTGGACTAGCGATTGCATCGACCCGCTCGAGCGCCAGCGCATCCAGCGCGGGGTGGGCATGTGGGTGCCCAACGAGATGCTGGGTATGCATGTTGGTGCTCGTCGTTCGCACACCACTGGGCGTTCGCACAGTATTGAGCTGCGCTCGCTTACCGCTTTGTTTGGCTGGATGGGTGTGGAATGTGATCCACGCCAACTCAATGACCACGAACAACGAGTGCTTGGCGAATCGATTGCGCTGCACAAGCAACATCGTGCGCTACTGCATTCAGGCGACGCAGTTCGCTTCGACCTCGATGATGACACTGCGTTGGCGCACGGGGTGTATGCAATTGATCGCAGCGAAGCGCTCGTCGCCTACATCCAGATGGCCACTGCGCCGTCGCTCGTGGTGCCGCGCTGGCGTATTCCCGGCCTTGACCCCGAGCGCAAGTACACCGTGACACATGTTCCGCTCGGGCAACACGTCGGCATCGGCCGCTCGCTGCCCGACTGGATGACTACCCCCGTCGTTTGCTCAGGGCGTGACCTAGCGGTTATCGGCCTGCAGCCCCCGAGTATGTGGCCCGAATCAGGCATGCTCGTGCATCTGCGCTCGTAGCATTATTTCTCGTGCCTGAGCCAATTTCTCGTGAGACAGTGCAAAAAGTTGCACGTTTGGCACGACTTGATTTGAATGAAGCCGAAGTTGAGCGCATGACCCAGCAGTTGGCCGGCATGCTCGAACATTTTCGTGACGTCGACGCTCTTGACCTGTCGAATGTCGAGCCGCTGACGCAGCCGATTCCACTCGCAAATGTGTTGCGTGATGACGTCGTTGCACCGTCGCTTGATCGCGATGAAGTGCTCGGTTCGGCACCTGCGGCCCAAGATGGCCGCTTTCGAGTGCCGCCAATCGTTGGGTTTGAAGAATGAGCCCGACGCAAGGTACAGGCCGTGCACACGGTGCAGGCCGAACGGTCGTTGATATTGCGGCAGCAGTGGCTAACGGGTCGCTGTCGGCGGTGGCAGTGCTCGAAGAAAATCTGGCAGCGATTGCTGCCCGCGAATCCGAAGTTCATGCCTTCAACCTGGTGACTACGGATCGCGCTCGCGAGCGCGCAACACAAATCGACGCTGATGTGCAGGCTGGCAAAAAAGTTGGCCGTCTGGCTGGTGTCACCATCGCGTTGAAAGACAACATGTGCACTCGCGGTGTCGAGACCACTTGTTCGTCCAAAATTTTGGCCGGCTGGAAGCCACCGTATGACGCAACGGTCGTGCGTCGACTTGCTGACGAAGGTGCGGTGTTCGTCGGCAAAACAAATCTTGACGAGTTCGCCATGGGCTCGAGCACTGAGAACTCGGCGTTCGGCCCAACGCGCAACCCGCTCGACACTTCGCGGGTGCCAGGCGGTTCGAGTGGCGGAAGTGCGGCGGCCGTCGCTGCTGGTTTTGCCACCGCGTCATTGGGCAGCGATACTGGCGGCAGCATTCGCCAACCTGCTGCATTGTGTGGCCTGGTGGGCGTGAAGCCCACCTATGGAATGGTGTCACGCCAAGGTTTGGTGGCGTTCGGTAGCAGTCTCGATCAGATTGGGCCGTTCACTACCACGGTTGCCGATGCTGCATTGATGATGGAAGTAATTGCCGGTCATGACCCGCTGGATTCAACATCGCTGCCACAGCCGGCGCCCTTGTTGTCGGGTGAGTTGAGCAAAGGTGTGCAAGGAATGCGCATCGGTCGCATCACCGACATGCCCGAGGGTTCGTCGCCCGACGTGCTTGCCCAACTCGAGGCTGCGTTCGACGCGCTGCGCGCAGCTGGTGCAACGGTGGTGGATGTGCAGATGCCGTCGATGTTGTACGGCTTGACTGCGTATTACTTGGTTGCTCCGGCCGAAGCGAGCAGCAATCTCGCACGTTTTGATGGCGTGCGCTACGGCTTGCGCGTGGATGCCAAAGATTTGAATTCGATGTACGGAGCCACGCGAGCAGCAGGTTTTGGTGACGAAGTAAAGCGACGCATCATGCTCGGCACCTATGCATTGTCAGCCGGCTATTACGACGCCTATTACGGCAAAGCCCTGAAAGTGCGTCGCTTGATTGCTGACGATTTCGCCAAGGCCTACACCAAGTGTGATGCGATTCTCACACCAACTTCGCCCACGGTGGCATTCAAGTTTGGTGACAAAACCAGTAATCCTTTGGCGATGTATCTCTGCGACGTGTTCACGATTCCCACCAACCTCGCCGGTCATGCCGCAATGAGCGTGCCGTTCGGAACCGGTGAAGCAGGTCTGCCGGTGGGTGTGCAAATTCTGGCGCCGGCGCTCGGCGAAGCCCCAATGTTTAGGGTGGCCGCCGAACTGGAGCGCGCCCAATGACTACATCATCGGTGAACTTGTCGTCGATCGTTGCCACTGCCGAGCAGCTCATTGACGGATGGGAACTCGTCGTGGGTCTCGAAGTGCACGTGGAGTTGGCGACCAAAACGAAGTTGTTCAGTGCGAGTGCAAACCGATTCGGTGATGAGCCAAACACCCATATTGACCCCGTCACACTTGGTCTGCCAGGCGCTTTGCCGGTGCTCAACCGTCATGCGGTCGAGTTGGCGATGCGGCTCGGGTTGGCGCTCAATTGCCGCGTGCAGCCGTGCACGTTTCATCGCAAGAACTATTTTTATCCCGACTTGCCGAAGGCATATCAGATCAGTCAGTACGACCAGCCTCTGAATATTGATGGCTGGCTCATGTTGCCCGGCGATGTGCGTATCGGTGTCGAACGTGCGCATCTTGAAGAAGACACCGGCAAGTCAACCCATGCCGGTGGCGCCGAAGGCCGGATTCAAGGCAGCGACTATTCGCTCATTGACTTCAATCGTGCCGGTGTGCCGCTTGTGGAAATTGTTTCGCGCCCAGACATTCGCACCAGTGACCAAGCCAAGCAATACGTGAGCGAACTTCGTGGCATTTTGCTTGCCGTTGGCGCTAGCGACGCCAAGATGGAAGAAGGCTCGATGCGCTGCGACGTGAACGTGTCGGTGCACAAACCTGGCACACCGTTTGGCACGCGATGCGAGATCAAGAACGTCAATTCGATTCGTTCGGTGGGTCGCGCGATTGATTACGAAGCACGTCGCCAGATTGACCTCATCAATAGTGGTGGCGTGGTGAAGCAACAAACGCTGCATTGGGATGACTCTGCGGGGCGCACCAATGTGCTGCGCACCAAAGAAGATGCCGACGACTATCGCTATTTTCTCGAACCCGACCTGGTGCCACTTGCCCCGGATGCCGCGTGGATCGAACGGGTGCGCGCCGCGCTGCCACCGCTGCCCGCAGCACGTCGCGCGGCACTCGCCACGCTGACTGGCGCCGGCAAAGAAAGTGAAGCGGTCGCGGTGATCGTTGAACGCGGTCAAGACGAATACATCAGCGCCGTAGCAAAAGTCGGCGGCGATGCGGCGCGGGCGCTGATTTATGTGCAGCAGGCATTTGCCGAAGAGCCAGCCACACCGAGGGTGCCTGCTGGCGACATTGCTGCATTGAGCCTCATGGAAAAAAACGCCAAGCTCACCTCGACCCAAGCCAAAACCTTGCTCGCTGAATTGGTTGCCAACGGCGGCGGTGACGTGTTGGCGATGGCCAAGGCCAAAGGTTTCGAAGCCATGGCGACGGGGGCACTTGAATCAATCGTTGATCAAGCAATCGCCGCCGACCCGCAGGCGTGGGCCAAGTACAAAGCGGGCGAGCAAAAAGCCATCGGCGCTTTGGTGGGTGCAGTTATGAAGTTGTCGGCGGGCAAAGCCGATGGCAAGGCCGTTACGGCACTTTTACAGGCCAAAGCAGCAAGTTGACAAAATGTGTTAGGTGCGCCTAACATCTAGCCATGGGCTCAAGTTTTCTCATCACGTTGCGCGAGGGGCTTGAAGCCTCGTTGATTCTTGCCATTCTGCTCACATATCTGAAAAAAACTGACCGCTGGGCCGATGCGCGTTTCGTGTGGGCGGGCACCGTAGCTGCAATCGGGATTTGCCTGGTGGCTGGCATAGCAATTTTCATCGCGCTCGACGGCTTGAACGGAAAAGTTGAGTATGCAGTTGAAGGTTTTATTGCTCTGTCGGCAACCGCAGTGCTCACACACATGATTTTTTGGATGCGGTCGCATGCCCGCACACTGGGCAAAGAGTTGCGTGACAAGGTTGATGCGTCAGTTGGTTCGGCTTTGGCGATCATTGCCTTTGTGGCAGTGCTGCGTGAGGGCCTCGAGACGGTGCTATTTCTCTTGTCGGCCGAGACCGCCACTGCGTCAGGCGGTGATGTTGTCGTAGGTGGGCTGCTTGGACTTGCGTTATCGGTGGTAATCGGTTTCGGTGTATATCGAAGCGGTAACCGTTTGAACTTGCGCACATTTTTCAATGTCACTGCAGTGCTGTTGCTGTTGTTTGCTGCCGGACTTGCCGGCAAATCCGTGCACGAACTGCGTTTGTTCATCTCATGGGAAGCGGGCTGGCTGGTCTCATCGGCATGGACGCTCGAAAGCGGCTTATTTGCTAGTGGCACGTTTTATGACTTCATGCGTGGGTTGTTTGGTTGGCACAAGAACCCTGAGAACATTCGGGTGCTTGCCTATTTCACGTACCTAATTCCTGTTTTGTTGGTCTACCTGCGAGGAGCCAAAAGCGTCTCGGCACCAACTACGGCGAATAAGGAAGTCTCACAAGTAGTCTGACTTCATGGCGCCTCGCGAAACACGCGTTGATGTAAAGCCTCGTAGCCGCGACGTAACCGACGGGCTGCAAAAAGCCGCTTCGCGAGCCATGTTGCGGGCTGTTGGGTTGGGCGACGACGATTGGGAAAAGCCCCAGATCGGTATTGCTTCAGCGTGGAATGAAGTCACCCCGTGCAATATGTCGTTGCGGCGCTTGGCCGAGCAATCCAAGCAAGGTGTACGTGCTGCTGGCGGCGTGCCAATGGAGTTCGGCACCATCACCGTGAGCGATGGCATCAGCATGGGCCACGAAGGCATGCGGGCCTCGTTGGTGAGCCGCGAAGTTATCTGCGACAGCGTCGAAGTGGTGGTGCATGCCGAACGCTTTGACGGGTTCGTCGGGTTGGCCGGGTGCGACAAGAGCATCCCTGCGATGTTGATGGCTGCAGCACGTTTGAATCTGCCCAGCGTGTTCGTCTACAACGGCTCAACATTGCCCGGTGTGCACAAAGGCAAGAACATCGATATCACCACCGTGTTTGAAGCAGTTGGTGCATGTGCTGCTGGCACTATGACCCGCGAAGAAGTCGATGACATCGAGCGTGCCGCGTGCCCAGGCGAAGGCGCCTGTGGAGGCATGTTCACCGCTAATTCAATGTCGAGCATTGCTGAAGCACTGGGCATGAGCCTGCCCGGCACAGCGTCGCCGCCGGCGATCGACCCGCGTCGCGATGTTGATGCGCGTCGGGCTGGCGAAGCCGTGGTCAATTTGTTGCGTCTCGGTGTCTATCCGCGTGACATCATGACCAAAAAAGCATTTGAGAATGCAATTGCAGTGGTGAATGCCCTTGGTGGCAGCACCAATGCGGTGTTGCATCTGCTGGCAATCGCTAACGAGGCTGGCGTTGCGTTGTCACTTGATGACTTCAATCGCATCGCCGAGAAAGTTCCACACATCGCCGATACAAAACCCGCCGGTAAATACCACATGACCGACATCGACCGCATCGGTGGCGTGCCTGTGGTGATGAAGCACCTCCTTGACGCTGGTCTCTTGCATGGTGATGTGCTCACGTGCACGGGCAAAACAATGGCCGAAAACTTGGCCGAGTTGAACCCGCCGGCGCCCGATGGCGACGTGGTGCGGCCGTTGTCGAACCCCATCAACGCTGCAGGCGGAATCAATGTCTTGGTGGGCTCGCTGGCACCGAGCGGCTCGGTGGTGAAGGTTGCCGGCTTGTCAAAAGATCAGATGACCTTTGATGGTGCGGCCCGCGTGTTTGATGGCGAAGATGGCGCAATGGCAGCAATCATGGCTGGTGACATCAAGCCCGGCACCGTGTTGGTGATTCGCTACGAAGGCCCCAAGGGTGGGCCGGGAATGCGCGAGATGCTCGCAGTTACGGGTGCACTGAAAGGTGCAGGTCGTGGGGCGGATTGCGCGTTGATCACCGATGGTCGCTTCAGTGGTGGCACTTGGGGTTTTTGCATCGGCCATGTGGCGCCTGAAGCAGCCGACGGTGGCCCAATTGCCTTCGTGCGCGACGGCGACCAGATTCGCATCGATGTGCCCGGCAAGCGGCTTGACCTGCAAGTTGATGAAGCCACTCTCGCCGAACGTCGTCGCGGCTGGAAGCCCAACCCGGCGCGCTACACCAGTGGAGTGCTGGCTAAATATGCGCGGCTAGTGCATGGCGCTGAAACCGGCGCGATTACCAACATCATCGCCTAGCGAGTTTTAGCGCTTAATGCGCTTAGGCAGGCGAGTGCCGACCAGCAGCAAGCCGAGCAACACCGTCGTGACGATCACGAATGGCAAGGCGATGCCGTCGCCGAAGGCAAAGCGACGCATTCCGAGGCCGACCACAACAGTGACCAACCACAGCACTGCACCGACCACGAGTGAGCGCGGTGCACGCCATGCTTTGGCGCCAACCCAGGCGCCGGTGAGAGCAATCAAAAATGGCAAGGCAGTACGCAAGGTGCCGGCAATGTTGCTGGGCTGCTCGTGATTACGGCGACCAACAATGACGAAGATCAACACGCACACTGCATCGAGTGTGAAGCGCAATATTGCTATACGACGCTGGTTCACCGCTTAGACCTCGTCGTAGTACTCGCGACCAAGGTGGGTAATTTGCTCTTCGCCCATCATCCAGCGCAACGTGTTCTTCAACTTGGTGAGCTGAATGAACAAGTCGTGCTCGGCGTACAGACCTTCGGCTACTTGAGGGCTCTTGTAATAGAACGACAACCACTCTTGAATGCCGCCGAGCCCAGCGCGCTGAGCCAAGTCGGTGAAGAGCACTAGGTCAAGCGCCAGCGGGGCCGCCAAAATGGAGTCGCGACACAAAAAGTTGACCTTGAGCTGCATGGGATACCCGAGCCAACCGAAGATGTCGATGTTGTCCCAACCCTCTTTGTTGTCGCCGCGCGGTGGGTAGTAGTTAATGCTCACCTTGTGGAACACGTTGCCGTACAACTCGGGGTATTTTTCGGGCTGCAGGATGTTCTCGAGCACGCCAAGTTTTGATTCTTCTTTAGTCTTGAAGTTTTCGGGGTCGTCGAGCACTTCGCCGTCGCGGTTGCCGAGGATGTTGGTGGAATACCAACCGGACAAGCCGAGCATGCGCGCCTTCAACATTGGTGCAATCACGGTCTTGACCAGGGTTTGACCAGTCTTGAAGTCTTTGCCGCTGATCGCCACACCACGCTCGATGGCGAGGTCGCGCAACACTGGTGTGTCAACTGCAAGATTCGGCGCACCGTTGGCAAACGGAACGCCCTCAAGAATTGCTGCGTACGCATACAACATCGAAGGTGCGATCGTTGGGTCGTTGGCGTCGATTGCTTTTTCGAAACTCTCTAAGTCGCGATGGGCAGGGCCTGGCTCGATGAACTTTTCGGTTGAAGCACACCAGATCATGACGATGCGCTCGACCTTTTTTTCATCACGGAAGCGATGGATGTCTTCGCGAATCGAGTTCAGCATGGCGCGCTTGTTGATGGTGCCCACGGTGTGTTCAGCATCGATGTTCTTTACATATTCGCGATCAAACGCTGCCTTCATCGGGCGAATCGAACGCAACGTGTCGGCAATTGCCTCGATGTGGCGTGGGCCCTCAAGTACACCGGCACGCTGTGCTGCAACATAGGCGTCATCCGGAAATGGGTCCCAGGCGCCCCACTCGATGTCTTCCAACTTGGCGAGTGGTACGAAATCTTTGATGAGCGGTGACCGATTGTCGGTTCGCTTGCCGAGACGAATCGAACCCAACTCAGCTAGCGAGCCGACTGGTGTGGCCATACCGCGTTTGGCGAGCTCGACACCAGCAATCAGGGTGCTGGATACAGCGCCGAGACCGACGGTAAGCACACCTAACTTGCCGGTGGCGGGTGCAATCTTGCGGGGTGATCCAGAGGAAGTAGGTGACATTGGTGCTCCTTCGCGCGGTGCGCGGCCTACCTAGCCTACGCGCGTTAGCGCAATAGCGTGAAAGCAATGAAGGAAGCCACCCGCACCGCTGGTGGGGCGTTGGTATTGGACGGCAATGCGCTGCGTGACCACATTGTGGCGCAGGTGCGACGAGAAGTGGGTGAACTGTCGAGCATGCCGTGCCTTGCCACCGTGCTGATTGGTGACGACGGCCCGTCGCAGGTGTATGTGCGCAACAAACATCGCCAAGCACAGCTGGCCGGCATGACGAGCCGCAACGAAACCCTGCCGCACGACGCGTCGCAGCATGATGCCGAGGCTCTCGTGCGCCAGTTGGCGAGCGACCCTGCAGTAAGTGGCATCATCGTGCAGCAACCAGTGCCCGGGCATCTTGATGGCGAAAAACTTTTGGCGTTGATTCCGGTTGAAAAAGATGTGGATGGTTTAACCACCGCTTCGATGGGTCGGTTGATGCGTGGGGTGGACTCGCTGGTGCCCTGCACACCACTCGGTGTGCTGCGCTTGTTGCAGCATTACGGCGCGCAAACTGTGGGCAAGCGTGCAGTGGTAGTTGGTCGTTCGCATTTGGTGGGCTTGCCACTTGCGGTGTTGCTGGCGCGCAAAGGCATCGACGCCACCGTCACGTTGGCTCACAGTCGCACCGACGACTTGGCGGCCGTATGCCGTGCTGCCGACATTCTTATTTCGGCAACTGGTCAGGCTCGCAGCATTGGCACCGAACATGTAAAGCCCGGCGCCTGGGTAATTGACGTTGGCATCTCACGCGGCGAAAGCGGCATCGTTGGCGATGTTGACTTTGCTGCGGTGCAAGCAGTGGCGGGGGCGATCACGCCGATGCCTGGTGGCACCGGGCCGATGACGGTGGCGTGTTTGATGCAAAACACACTTGCTGCCTGGCACCTACAGCACTAGCACTGCAGTTGTAGCAGCGCTAGCGCGTTACGGGTTGCGGGCGATGAAGTCGTTCACCACGTTGGCTAGATCTGCACCTGCATCTTCTTGCAAAAAGTGTCCGGCGTTCACGATGGTGGTATGTGGTTGACCGTTGGTGCCTGGCACGCGGTTATGAAACCCGCGGTCACCACCTTTGGTGACAGCATCTGAATCGCTAAATGCGGTGAGCACGGGTTTGGTGAACGCCGCCAAGATTTCCCACGCTGCTTGGTTGGCTACCGACGATGGGTCGTCAAGGCTGATGGGCACCAACGTGGGAAACACTCGTGCACCAGCTTTGTAACTTTCATCGGGGAACGGCGCGTCGTATGCCGCCACCACTTCGGGTGCAAGTGGTTTGCGGGCACAGCCGCCTTCGACGATGCGGCCCACCGGAAATTCGGGAACCTCTTGGCTGAACTTGCGCCAAGCCATGAATGCTTCACTTGGTGGCCGATCACCAATCGGCAGAAACGTGTTGGCGACGACCAGTCGATTGAAGCGTTCGGGAAACTTGGCCAGTAGCCGTAGCCCGATGAGGCCGCCCCAGTCTTGGCATACAAGGGTGAGGCCGCGCAGGTCGTTGGCAATTAGCCATTGGCTCATCCAGTCGACATGGCGTTCGTAGGTGTAGTCGGCCACTGCAGCGGGTTTATCACTGCGACCAAAGCCGATGAGGTCTGGTGCAATCACCCGATGACCAGCAGCTTCAAAAATGGGCATCATCGTGCGATAGAGGTACGACCAACTTGGTTCGCCGTGCATGCACAACACGGTGGTGGCGGCGTCGCGCGAGCCAGTGTCGTAGTGCGCAACTCGCAAGGTGTGTTGGTCTTGTGTTACATCGGTGTAAGTCGGGCTATATGACCAATTTGTCAGGTTGACGAATCGTTCATCGGGCGTGCGAAGAATATGCATGACGCTCACCGTAACCAGTGCGGGGTTCAAGCAGCTGGTCGGACAACAAAAATTACATCAATGCATGTTTCGCAAAAGTAAACATTTGGAAAAAAATCGGGCTCGGTTTGGCAGAAGTGCCTCACCATTTTTATCTTCGCTGGCTATGTCAACACGAAACCGCACACTCATTGTCGTCACGACGATCATCGCAATGTCGGGAATCTTCTCGGTGCATCGCGTAGTTGCAGATTCGGCTGGCACGTCGGCGACCCAGGCGGATGGGTCGCCGACTCAGATCGCAGCATTGGCCAGGTATCTCGACGCTGGTGAATTGCACGCCTGTGTGGTGCTCGACGGGGTCGAGTTGAAGTGTTTTGGGGCGAATACCTCTGGGCAAATTGGTTCGGGTGGCACTGTGGCACTCGGTGACGCTGCCGGCGAAATGGGGGATGCGCTGATTGCCGTTCAACTCGGAACTGGGCGCAGTGTGCGTGCGGTTTCCACCGGCTCGTTGCATACCTGTGCATTGCTCGACAACGGCAGTGTGAAGTGTTTTGGTGAAGGCGACAATGGCCGACTTGGCTATGGGGCCACCACCGATATTGGTCGCACGACGGCGTCGATGGGCGATGGCTTGCCAGCGGTGAATCTGGGTACGGGCCGCAGCGCCAAGTTGCTCGCCACTGGTGCCGCACACACATGTGCCGTGCTCGACAATGATGCTGTCAAGTGTTGGGGTCTCAACGACGATGGCCAACTTGGTGTGGGTGACATCGCCGCGCGCGGCGATGGCGCAGGGGAAATGGGCGATGCGTTGCCCGCGGTGTCGTTAGGGCTTGCTGCTGGTGTTCGTGTGGTGGCCATTGCTGCTGGTGACGCCCACAGCTGTGTGCTGTTGTCGAGTGGTGCCGTGCAGTGCTGGGGTGCTGGCGCCAACGGTCGCTTGGGCAGTGGAAATGAAGATTCGCGCGGTGATGGAGCTGGTGAACTCGGCGCGATGTTGCCGAATGTGGACATTGGTGCTGGGCGCACAGCCAAGGCAATCAGTGTTGGGGCAGCACACACCTGTGTGATTCGCGATCTCAATGACGTGGTGTGTTGGGGTGTTGGTGCCACTGGGCGCTTGGGCACCGGCGCTGAGGACGACATTGGTGACGGTGCTGGTGAAATGGGCGCTGCCCTCACGGCGGTGCCGCTCGGGGCTGCTCGCACGGCGGTGGCGTTGAGCGCGGGTCGACTTCATACCTGTGTGGTGCTCGACAACAACACGGTGAAGTGCTGGGGTGGTGGTACAAGTGGCCGACTCGGGACGGGCAATCAGGACAATATCGGCGATCAACCTGATGAACTCGGCGACAACTTGGCTGCTATCGCTCTTGGCACCAGCCGCACTGCCCGTGCTGTGGTGGCCGGCGTGGCCCACACGTGTGTCGTGCTCGATACATGGCAACTCAAATGTTTTGGTCTTGGTTCAAGTGGTCGTCTCGGCTCGGGCAGCACCAGCACGCTGGGTGATGGCGCGAACGAGATGGGCGACAACCTCACATCGGTGCATCTTGGAACCGATCGCCGTGTGATGTCGCTCACCGAACCTGGTCGTGCCGGTACACCAACCGGCACGGCTGGGGACGGCTCGGTGTCGCTCACCTGGGCCGCACCAGTCAGCGATGGTGGCAGTGCCATCACCGACTATGTAGTGGAGTATTCGATCGATGACACAACGTGGAGCACGTTTGTCGACGGCACATCCGCACTCACCTCGGCAACGGTGACAGGGTTGGCCAACGCCACGACGTATCGCTTTCGAGTCACGGCACGCAACGACGTGGCCGATGGAGTGGTGTCGACGGCGAGCGCAACAGTGACACCCGCAGCACCAACGACAACAACGACGACGACGGTCGCACCAACAACTACAACAACGACGACGACAACGCTCGCACCAACAACTACAACAACGACGACAACGCTCGCACCAACTACAACGACAACAACGACAACAACGCTCGCACCAACAACTACGACGACAACGCTCGCGCCACTACCGGCTGCCCGCTCGTTGGTGCTGCGCCCATTTGCACCACTAGCCACCACGTTGAGCAGTACGCAACGCCGTCAAGTCGCTGCGTTTGCGGCAACCCTCACGGCCGGCGACAACATCACGTGTGTGGGTGGGGCGGGCGCGGGCCCAGTCAGACTGTTGCGCGATCTGGCGCGGTCACGTGCCAATGCAGTGTGTGCATTGCTTGCTCGCCGTGTTCCCGGTGTGCGCACGGCGGTTGGTGTGGCGGTATCGGGCAAGGTACAAGTGGCCGAGACGGTGTCACCACCGGCCGAGGCCGCAATACAAGCCGCAACCGAAATAGCCGAGGCCGTATCGCAGCAGGTGCTGCCGGCGCTGGTGGTAAGCCGCGACCTGTCACGGCGAGTGCTGGTGGTGGCGCAATCCGGCTGAGGTTGTGAACCCTCGCAGGCCGCTGGCACACTGAAATCTCTATGAATTGCCGCACCCGTGTTGATGGGGGCCTCCCAGCCCGCCATGTGGTGGCCCTTGTAGTACTTGTCTAAGCGCCCGTCTATATATACGGGCACCACCTCCCCCCAAAAGGGGAGGTTTTTTTATACCTAAAAACACGAAAACCCGAATCCACAGCGAGAATTGAGAAAGAGACCTCCATGAAAGAAAAACTCACCGGGGCACAAGCCCTCATTCGCGCCCTCGAGCACGAAAACGTGGACGTCATTTTTGGTTTGCCAGGTGGCTGCATCTTGCCGGCCTATGACCCACTTATCGAGTCAAAGATTCGCCACATACTCGTGCGCCATGAACAAGGTGCTGGTCACATGGCCGAGGGTTATGCCCACGTCACTGGTCGACCAGGGGTCGCAATGGTGACGAGCGGCCCGGCAGCCACCAACTTGGTTACGCCGCTGTGCGATGCATATATGGACTCCATTCCGATGGTCGGCATCACTGGTCAGGTGCCCACCGCTGCAATTGGCACCGACGCGTTTCAAGAGTGCGACACCGTGGGCATTACGCGCAGCATTACCAAACACAACGAGTTAGTGATGAGCGCCCAAGACTTGCCGATGGTGGTGCGTCAGGCGTTTTACATTGCCACCACGGGTCGCCCTGGCCCGACGCTCATCGATATTCCTAAAGATGTTTTGCAAAACGAAATGGATTGGTATTGGCCGAGCGACGACGAGGTGCGCGACAGCCTGCCCGGCTACCGCCCCAATGCAAAAGGCCATACGAAGATGATCAAAGAAGCCGCGCGAATGATTTTGGCCGCGCGCCAACCGGTGTTGTATGTGGGTGGCGGTGTGTTGAAAGCACGCGCTGCCGGTGTGTTGCGTGAACTCGCCGAACTCACCCAAATTCCTGTTGTCACCACGCTCATGGCGCGCGGGGCCTTCCCCGACTCGCACCCGTTGTGCTTGGGAATGCCCGGTATGCACGGCACCGCCACTGCCGTAACCGCGATGCAAAAAGCCGACCTCCTCATTGCACTCGGTTCGCGCTTCGACGACCGAGTCACCGGCAAGGTATCGGGGTTCGCGCCTGACGCAAAAATTATCCACGTCGACATCGACCCCGCTGAGCAGGGCAAGGTGCGTCGCCCCGATGTGCCAATTGTGGGCGACTGTCGACTGGTGATCGAAGAAATGCTGAAGGCCATCAAAGACCTGCTGCAGTCAGGCGAAACTCAAGCCGATGTCGGCCCGTGGCGCAGTCGCGTAAGTGGTTGGCGCGAACAGTTTCCGTTGGCTTACGACCAAAGTGAGCCAGGTGCGGCGCTCAAGCCGCAATTTTGCCTGGAAAAACTTCGTGACGGCGCACCAGAAGGCACCATCGTGGTGTCGGGCGTTGGTCAACATCAAATGTGGACCAGCCAATACTGGAACTTCGAAGAGCCCTACACGTGGGTGAACTCTGGCGGGTTGGGCACCATGGGTTTTGCCGTGCCGGCAGCAATCGGGGCCAAAGTTGGACGCCCCGACAAAACGGTGTGGGCCGTCGACGGTGACGGTTGCTTCCAGATGACCGCGCAAGAACTGGTCACTGCGTCACTCGAGAAAATCCCGGTGAAGATCGGCATTCTCAACAACTCGTATCTCGGCATGGTGCGCCAGTGGCAAGAGATGTTTTATGGCGAGCGCTACAGCGAAGTAAACCTCTCGGGCACCCTGCCAGATTTTGTGAAGTGGGCCGAAGCCATGGGTTGTGTTGGTATTCGCGTTGACGACCCACAAGAAGTCGAAGCAGCAATCGACAAAGCCAACTCCATCAACGACCGCCCCGTGGTCGTTGACTTCCGGGTGGCCGAAGACGAAAAAGTGTTTCCGATGGTTCCGTCTGGCAAGAGCAATGACGAGATTTTGTTGCACCACTCGCAGAATTCCCGCCGGGAGTTCTTGAAGTGAGCGGTAGCAACCCGTACGGCCAGGATTCACAACACCACGTGCTGTCGGTGTTGGTGCACAACCGCCCTGGCGTGTTGGCGCGCGTGTCGGCGTTGTTTGCCCGCCGCGGCTACAACATTTTTTCGCTGGCCGTTGCCCCAACCGAACACCCTGATCACAGTCGCATCACCATCGTGGTAGATCTGCAAAGCGCTCCGCTCGAGCAGATGACCAAACAGCTGTTCAAGCTCATCGATGTGGTGCGCATCAGTGAACTCGACCCACGCTTTTCGGTCGAGCGCGAGTTGATCATGGTCACGGTGAAGGCCACGGCTGAACAGCGCAGCCAAATTGTGGAACTCACCAATATTTTTGAAGCCCGAATTTTGTCAGTCGGCGTTGAAGCACTCACCGTAAGCCTCGACGGCAGCCCAAGTGCCATCGACGACTTCATGAAAGCACTCCACCCGTACGGCATCGTCGAATCACAGCGCACCGGCCTGGTGGCGCTCCCTAAACTTGACCACGCAGAAGCGTCGTCAGCATCCTCGAATACCACTCATTCATCCCAAGGAAAGGCAAGATAATGGCCGCAAACGTGTACTACGACAAAGATGCCGACATCTCGATTATTCGCAGCAAGAAAGTAGCGATCATCGGTTACGGCAGCCAAGGTCATGCTCATGCCCTCAACCTCAAAGAGTCGGGTGTCGATGTAGTGGTGGGCTTGCGCGACGGCTCGGCATCAGCGGCCAAAGCTAAGGATGCCGGTTTGAAGGTCATGTCGATTGCTGATGCCTCTAAATGGGCCGACGTCATCATGTTGCTCGCACCCGACACCGAGCAGAAGAAGATTTATGACGAGCACGTGAAGCAGCATCTCACTGATGGCAAGGCACTCGCCTTTGCCCACGGTTTCAATATTCGCTTCGAGCGCATCGCCCCACCTGCGGGTGTTGATGTGATCATGATTGCCCCGAAAGGCCCTGGTCACCTCGTGCGCCGCACATTTACCGAAGGTGGTGGTGTGCCAGCGCTCATCGCGGTGTCACAAGATGCAACTGGCACTGCCAAACAGCTGTCGTTGTCGTACGCATCAGCTGTCGGCGGTGGTCGTGCAGGTGTAATCGAAACCACATTCCCCGAAGAAACCGAAACCGACTTGTTCGGCGAACAGGTCGTGTTGTGTGGCGGGCTCACTGCGTTGGTGCAGGCTGGTTACGAAACACTCGTTGAAGCGGGTTATCAACCCGAGATGGCGTACTTCGAGTGCTTGCACGAAGTGAAACTGATTGTTGATCTCATGTATGAAGAAGGTATTGCCGGTATGCGTTACAGCATCAGTGACACCGCCGAATATGGCGATGTGTCGCGAGGCCCACGCATCATCGACGCCGACACCAAGAAGCGCATGAAGACGATTCTTGAAGAAATTCAAACTGGCAAGTTTGCCGAGGAATGGATTGCTGAAAGCGATTCTGGCCGCAAGCGCTTCAGCGAGTTGCGCAATGCAGGTAAAAACCACCCAATCGAAAAGGTTGGCGCCCAGTTGCGCGGCATGATGCCGTGGATCTCGAAGGGCAAAAAGAAGGTGTCCGAGGTGTCGGGTGGCTGAGTCGAGCTCACCGTCAAGCTCGCAGTCAGGCGCAACACCCGACGTCACCATGTACACCACCACGTGGTGCGGCTACTGCAAGCGCCTGAAGCGCATGATGCAGGACGATGGCATCAACTTTGCAGAAGTCGATATTGAAACCACTGCGGGTACGGCCGAAATCGTCGAGCGGGTCAATAATGGCAACCAGACTGTGCCCACATTGGTATTTGCCGACGGCTCGGCCATGACCAACCCGTCGCTGGCCAAGGTCAAAGAGAAACTGGCCGCCCTCGCTGGGTAGTTCACCTGGTGTTCACAAACAGTTGGTGATGTGTTCCTGATTCTGTCGGTTGCTGGTTGCTTGTCGCACGTAGTTTTTGCTGCGTAAATACAACAACTAACAAAGGATCAACACATGACATCGTTTCGTAAACAACTCGTTCGTGGCATAGTCGCCACGGCCGTCGTAGCCAGCACATTGGCTGTTGGCGCTCCGGTATTTGCCGCCAAGTCAGGCGACAAGTGCGAACAGCGCGACGCCTACAAAATCGCAAAAGTCGGAACGAGTTACATTCGTTGCGAAATCGTTCCGGGCACCTCCCTGCACTCAGCCGACCCAAAGAAAAAGGCTGCCTTCAAGTGGAAAACATTGACCGGCAAGACCGGAGATGCGCAGTGGCAGATGTCAAGTGCCAAAAATGCCAATATCCGAATTGATGGTTCGAGCACCGTTGCACCTCTTGCAACAGTTGCTGCGAAGTATTTTGAGACGGCAACCAAGAGTGTCAACGGCAAGAGTGGTGTTAAAGTCGCCGTCGGTATTGCTGGCACGGGTGGCGGTTTCGAAAAGTTCTGCCGTGGTGAAACCGATATTTCCAACGCTTCGCGCGCAATCAAGTCGTCAGAAGCAGCAATTTGTGCGGCGAACGGCATTTCGTTCACCGAGATTCCAATCGCCAACGACGGCCTTGCGCTTGTCGTAAACAAGAGCAACCCAATCGAGTGCATGACCATGGCCGAAGTCACCAAGTTGTGGAAGGCCTCTACCACTGCCCCAACCAAGTGGTCGGACATTAGATCAACCTGGCCATCGACAACGATCAAGCTGTTCGGTGCAGGCACCGACTCCGGAACGTTTGATGCCTTCGGTGATCTTTCAGGTGCAGGTGGCAAAGGCAACCTTCGCAAGGACGCATCGACATCTGAAGATGACAACGTCACCGTGCGTGGCGTCAACGGCGATGCCGGCGGTGTCGGTTACTTCGGTCTTTCCTACGCCATTGAAAATGCTGACAAGGTGAAGACCTTGAAGCTGGACAAGGGTGCTGGTTGTGTCGAGCCAACGATTGCGACCGTGCAGGGCAATACTTACCCAATGTCACGCCCGCTCTTCATCTACCCAAAGAACAGCTCGCTGCAAAGCAACCCAGCCGTGGGTGCGTTCGTCAACTTCTTTGCAACGAACGTGAAGCAAATCAGTGAGGACGCAATTTTCGTGCCACTTACCGATGCACAGATCAAGGCACTAACTGGTGCTTTGGCCAAGATTGCTGCATTGCCCAAGAAAAAGGGCTGAGTACATAAGTCAGTAATTCCGCGGCTCCAGGGGCCCCCTTCTCCCTGGAGCCGCGGTGTTTTTCTTTGTGATACAAGTAGAGGGTTGAGGAGCAGCTGATGACCACAATTTCAAGTGCTGCGGTAGCAAGTTTGCTGCCCACTGGTCACGTCAAAAAGCAGCGCCGAATCGAGAAGGTTGTTGTTGGCGCTCTAGCGCTGATTGCATCGTCTGGGGTCATCATCACTCTGGGCATCGTATTTTCACTGGTGCAACCCACCTACAATTTTTTTACCGAACGTGCCATTTCTGGCTATGCCAGCGACGAAACTTTCGTCGGCATCGAAGAGTCTGGCGCTGGGCTGCGTGACTCAAGCGACATTTCTTTTGCAGACGAAAGCTTGATTCAATATGCCGACCCAGTTTCGCTCGGTGATTTCTTCGGTTCTACGGCCTGGTATCCGCAATATGAAGAAGGTGATTTTGGTGTTTGGCCGCTGATTGTTGGCACGTTGCTTGTCATGTTGACGGCGACCATCGTGGCCGTGCCTGCTGGCATCGGTATCGCGTTCTTCCTTAACCAATACGCCAATGATCGCACTCGACGTTTTCTCAAGCCGCTACTCGAAGTTTTAGCTGGGGTGCCGACGGTGGTGTTCGGGTTCTTCGCCCTCGTTTTCGTGGGGCCCTACATCGCGAAAAATATTTGGCCATTTTCGGATGTTGGTATCTATAGCGGTCTGGCTGCGGGCATCACCGTTGGGCTCATGATTTTGCCCATGATGGCCACTCTCGCCGACGACGCAATGGCCGCCGTGCCTAATTCGCTCGTTGAAGGTGCGTTTGCTCTCGGTGCGACACGTCGAGAAGTCTGCACTGGTGTCATCCTCCCGGCTGGGCTCTCGGGAATCATGGCGGCCGTCATCATCGCGCTATCACGGGCGATCGGTGAAACCACGATCGTGCTGCTTGCTGCCGGGTCACAAGCCGTGTGGACCTTCAATCTTGGTAGTGAGATGCAGACCATGGCCTCGTACATCGGCTTTGCCGGTATCGGTGACCAACCAGTCGACTCAAAGGGTTACCAAACTATTTTCGCAGTCGGCTTGTTGCTCTTCATCATTACTTTCGGGCTCAACATGTTGTCGCGCAAAGTGGTTAAACGGTTTCGTGAGGTGTACGAATGACCACGCCACAATTAGTTGCTTCGCTCAGCGACAGCACGTCCTCGTCGCGGCGCAACAAAGACACCCTGTTTCTGACCGTGCTGTGGGCCTCGCTGTTGTTGGCACTGCTCACACTGGCCGCGCTGGTCATTAATACTCTGATTTCTGGTGCCAGCTCGCTTTCTTGGAACTTCATCACATTTTTCCCATCGCCATTTCCCGAGGATTCCGGGATTCAATCAGCGCTATTTGGTTCGTTGTGGGTCACGCTCACTTCTGGTGTCATTTCGCTGTCAGTCGCCCTCGGCACAGCGATCTATCTTGAAGAGTTCACGAACCCTAATTCGCGTTTGCAACGGTTCATCACGGTGAACATCCAGACCTTGGCTGGCGTGCCGAGCATTGTCTATGGAATCCTCGGTCTGGCATTTGTGGTGCGCGGGCCACTCGGCTGGGGCTTCACGGTTGGTTCGGCAGCCGCCACGCTCACCATGATGGTGCTACCCCTCATGATCGTGGCCACGCGCGAGGCTCTCAAAGCTGTGCCCCCATCACTCCGCGAAGGTTCGTATGCCCTTGGGGCAACCCGCTGGCAAACCGTGTATCGCCAGGTGTTGCCAGCTGCTCGTCCTGGCATCGCCACGGGCAGCATCCTCGGTGTTTCTCGTGCGCTGGGCGAATCCGCTCCGCTCATTTTGCTTGGCGCCTTGGCCTACGTGAGCTACAACCCCACTGGTTTTGACAGCGACTTCACCGTGCTGCCGTTGATGATTTTCAAATGGGCGACTGAAGTACAAGATGAGTACCGCGGCTTGGCAGCGGCTGCGATTGTTGTGCTGTTGCTCTTGCTGTTTGCACTCAACGCCGTAGCCATCATTATTCGAGACCGCAGCCGCATTAAGTGGTAGCGCGCTAGAGAATTCTGGCTTCAGAGTGTTTCGATTAATGCATCAACAAGTGTCTTGATTTCGTCACGAACTGTTCGAACAAATTCCAGCGGTTGACCCGCCGGGTCTGGCAGTTGCCAATCTTCGTAGCGCTTGCCGGCGACGATTGGGCATGTGTCGCCGCACCCCATGGTGATTATGACGTCAGCTTGATGAAGGTTGGAAGCATCCCAACGCTGCGGAATCTGACGCGAGATGTCGATCCCCAGTTCGGCCATTGCGGTGACTGCTGCCGCGTTGATTGACTCGCGCGGTTCAGAGCCCCCCGACCACACGCGAATATCAGGTCGATTGAGTGCCCGAACGAAGCCCGCCGCCATTTGCGAGCGCCCGGCGTTGTGCACGCATAGGAACAAAATGTTCGTTGGCACTACTGGCGCCACTTGCCGAGTATGGCAAGTAGCCCGAATGCAAGTGCCGTGCCCACCATTTGCATGAGCCAAAACATCGGCACTGACTCTGGCGCGATACCAGCAAATGAGTTACTGAGTGATCGGGCCGCAGTCACAGCCGGGTTGGCAAGGGATGTAGACGAGGTGAACCAGTAGGCACCACCAATCCAGGCCGCAACAACACTGGGAGTGCTTGTAGGTCGGGTGGCGGTGGTCAGGGCAATCACCAAGAGCAGTCCGGCAGTGGCAATAACTTCGCCGAGCCAAATCCCCGAACCGTCACGCAACTTGGTGGACCACTCCCACGCTGGTTGCTGAAACATCAGGTTTGCTAAAGCAGTGCCCAGACAGCCGCCAACGAGTTGGGCGAGTGAGTACAGCGGCAACGAAGCCCACGACAATTGACCACGCGCTGCAGCCATGAGCGACACCACAGGGTTAAAGTGAGCTCCAGAAATTGTGCCGAACATCGTGATGAGCGCGTACAAGGCACCCACAGTGGCCCCGGCGTTGGCCAAGAGCTGAACACCCACATCTTCAGAGAGCGACTCCGCCATGATGCCTGACCCGACCACTGCGACGATCAACAGGGCAGTACCGACCATTTCACTCGCCAGCTGGGAAAACTGAGGCCGAGAAGCAATGGTTGCCTTGGTCTCTCGCAGATGGCTCATGACTTCCTTCAGGTTTAGCCTGTTCAGGTTGGTATGCAACCGCAGTTAACCCAATATTCACCCTGAACCCATGCTGTATTCAGGTGCGTCGGCGAGCCTAAGGGAATGGAAAACTCAGGGTCAAGCGGTGTGACGATGAATCCTTCAACCGCTGCAGCACCTATTCTGAAGCCAATGACTTCAGCTACCAAAGACTCCAAGAGTCTCAGTTCGTCGGACCACGTGGTGTTAGCCGCCAAAGATGTCAATGTGTTTTACGGCGACTTCAAAGCTGTGCAGAATGTTGACCTTGAGTGTTATCGCGGCCAAATTACAGCACTGATTGGCCCGTCAGGTTGTGGCAAGACCACGTTGCTTCGTTGTTTCAATCGGATGAATGACTTGATTGCTGGTGCTCGTGTCGAGGGAAGCATCACCTATCACGGCATTGACATGTACGGCCCCGAAGCGGATGCTGGCGAAGTGCGACGCCGAGTCGGAATGGTGTTTCAAAAGCCGAATCCGTTCCCCAAGAGCATCTTTGACAATGTGGCCTACGGCCCGCGTGTCAACGGCGAAAAAGACAAAAAGAAACTGGCAGAACTTGTGGAGAAGTCCCTTCGTGGTGCTGCGTTGTGGGACGAAGTAAAAGATCGCTTGGATTCAAGTGGGCTTGGATTATCGGGTGGACAGCAGCAACGGCTTTGCATCGCACGGACTATTGCAGTCGAGCCAGATGTGGTGTTGATGGACGAGCCGTGCTCGGCGCTCGACCCAATCGCAACTGCACGAATCGAAGACTTGATGCAAGAAATCAAGTCGCAATTTACGATTGTCATCGTTACTCACAACATGCAGCAAGCAGCCCGTGTGAGTGACCGAACAGCTTTCTTCACGACTGAAGTGAACCCAGATAGCGATCGCCGCACCGGACGCCTCGTGGAAGTCGACTTAACAAAAAAGATTTTCTCGAATCCAAGTGACCCGCGTACCGAAGCGTACGTGTCGGGCAAATTCGGCTGAGCTAACCCTCGTCGCCCTGCTCGCGTAGAAAGCGTTCAAAGGCGTCACCCAAATCGTCGGCGCTCGGCATAACCGTGTCGTTGCGTCGGTCATACTCAGCCTCAAGCATTCGCACGTAGCCCTTTGTTTGCTCGTCTTCTTCGAGTGCAGCCTCGTGGATATCGGCCCATCTTTGGATGTCGTCATACAGCTCGGCATGTTGGGTAGACACATTGAGCACGCGCTCGATGTGTCGCAAGAGCGCCGCTGATGACTTTGGGTGCTCAGACGACGCCAGGTAATGCGGAACCCCGACGCGCAAAGACACAGCCGGAATGCGTTCGTGCTCAAGTCGTTCGAGTAGCACACCAACGATGCCCGTTGGGCCTTCGTATTGCGGCCGCGAAAGCCCGAGCTTGTCGGCCAGAGCACGGTTCGTAGTGCTGCCAGTCACGATGGGTGTGCGGCTGTGGGGCAATGCATCGAGCATCGAACCAACAGTCACCACCGCACTGCATTGCAATTCGCGAGCACAGCGCACGATGCAGGCCACGAACGTAGGCCAATGCAAATGGGGTTCAACACCCGAGATGACCACCAAGTCGCGGCCGCCATCCGTGTCGCGCGTTGCCATCACCTCGTTGGCGGGCCAACGCACATGGCGCTGGTCGTCTTCATCTACCCAGACTTCGGGTCGTTCTTGAGTGAAATCAAAAAATGGATCAGGGTCGATTGAGGCCACGGTGACGAAGTTGTGATTTTGCATGAGCCAATCAAGGGCACCCGTGGCGGCTTTGGTTGCATCAAACCAACCTTGCAAGGCCACCAGCATTACTGGTCGTGCGAGGCGAGGAATCTCGTCGATATGCGAGTCGAGCACCTCATCAACCGTGGGGTAGTTGT
>JBILFO010000112.1:0-4651 GCA_044351505.1 Ilumatobacteraceae bacterium | reverse complement strand
GTTCGCTGGTGGACGAGCGCGGCGTTATTGCTCTGTTGGTGACTCACGACGCTCAGGACGTGGACGCCTTGGCTGATCGCGTCGTGGCATACGAACCTGGGCGGACCGTCGAGGCAACGGAATAAAGCCACTGGTGCGAGCCATGTATTCGGCGTAGCCAGGTTTGCGCTTGGCAAGCAGGCGATCGAGCATCGCAGCACCCGAGACGCGCACCAATAACACGGTCATCACGGCTGCGCCAAGAAACGCCCAGATGCCGGCTCCTTGACTCGACCCGACAATGGCCAACCCCCACCACACCAGTGCGTCACCAAAATAGTTTGGATGACGGGTGAGCCCCCAGAGGCCTTGATCCATAATCTGGTCGGCATTACGGGGGTCGCGTTTGAAGCGTGCCAGTTGTGCATCGCCTACCGCTTCGAAATACATTCCAACTGCCCACACAACAAAGCCGAGCAACACGACAAAGCCCGCGCCAGCATCCGTATCGCGTTGGCCTAATGACACGGGCAGCGAAACCAAGATCATGAGCGCACCCTGCAGACCAAAGACCGTGTACAAGCTAACGATTGCGAATCGCTCACCGTGTTTGCGGCGCATGGCGCGATAACGAAAGTCTTCACCCTTGCCCAAGTTGCGTTTGGCAAGATAGCCCGTTAATCGCAGGCCCCAAACAGTGACCATCAGCAACAACAACCAATTGCCCGACCCCGACGCCCCAGTGACAAATTTTGCGGCCCAGGCCACCAACACGAAACCGAGCCCCCAGGCAATATCGACGATCGACGCATCGCGACGTAATAACGAAACGGACCAGGTGGCCAGCATCAAACACACGACAGTGACAAATGCTGCAACCAGCACCGTTGATGCGTCAGCCACATACCGAGATTAGGGCTGATGCACAATCAAATCAGGGATTCCGTAGCGCAACGTTGTGAGCGGGCAGATGTGGTGCGAGCCTTGGACGGTGCTTCAGGTTCGAAATCTCAGTGTCGAGGTCGGCGCGCGCATGGTGGTGAACGACGCGACTTTCGCAGTGATGCCACGCGACAAGGTGGGCTTGGTAGGGCGCAACGGTGCAGGCAAAACCAGTCTGTTCAAAGTGCTGGGTGGGGCAGCAGAGCCCAAGGCTGGCACCATCACCCGCGGAGGCGCGTTCGGGTATTTGCCCCAAGACCCACGCATCGCAGGCGCGTTTGACGGTCGCACGGCCGTGTCGCACATTTTGTCGTCGCGCGGTATCGACGATGACATTACGCGGCTAGAGAAGCTACGCATCGCCATGGAAGAACGTGCTGACGAACAAAACATCGCGCGATTCACCAAAGCCCAAGATGATTTTGAGCGCAAGGGTGGCTATGCGGCCAACAGTGAGGCCCGTGCCATCGCTGCTGGTCTCGGGCTGAAGGCCGATCGACTTGATTTGCAGCTTGGCGTGTTGTCTGGTGGCGAGCGCCGACGAGTGGAATTATGTCGCATCTTGTATGGCGGCAGCGAAACCTTGTTGCTTGACGAGCCCACAAACCACTTGGATGTCGATGCCAAGACGTGGATGCTGGAGTTTTTGCGTGGCTACAAAGGCGCATTGCTAGTGATCAGCCACGACCTCGAGCTGCTTGACGAAGCGATTACACGCGTGTTGCATCTTGATCGCCCGAGCGAAGCCGATGCCGGCACCATCGTGGAATATCGCGGCACGTACTCGCAGTATCTGCGAGCACGCGAAGCCGACGAGGCACGGGCTGTGAAGATGGCTACGCAACAATCCAAAGAGATTGACCGATTGCAGCGAGTGGTGGATCGCTTCGGGGCCAAGGCATCAAAGGCATCGATGGCTAAGAGCATCGAAAAGCGCATCGATCGTTTGGATGCTGACCGAGTGCACGCCCCGCGCGCCAAGCGCACGCTGGCGGTGAAGTTTCCGGATGCACCAAGCTGTGGCGAAACGGTGCTGACTGCCAGTGGACTGCGCAAGACCTATGGCGGGCCTGATGTGTTTCATGATGTGAGCTTCGATTTGGGTCGCGGCGAGCGCATTCTGGTGTTGGGGTTGAACGGTGCTGGTAAAACATCGCTGCTGCGTATCTTGGCCGGCGAATCAAAAGCAGACGATGGCGACTTTTCGTTCGGGTATCAAGTGCAAATGGGTTACTACGCCCAAGAGCATGACAATCTGCAAGGGGAGAAGTCGCTTATTCACCACATGCGCGAGATGGCGCCGGTGGGGTTGGGTCTTACCGAAACCCAGCTGCGCGGCATGCTCGGGTCGTTTGGGCTGTCAGGCGACAAAGTGTTTCAAGAATCATCCACACTGTCGGGTGGAGAAAAGACCAAGTTGGCACTCGCAATGTTGATGGTGGGCCGCAACAACTTGCTACTTCTCGACGAGCCAACCAACAACCTCGACCCATCCAGTCGTGATGCGGTGGCTGCAGCACTATCGGAGTGGAACGGGGCCATCGTGCTCGTGAGCCACGACACCGACTTTGTCGAGCAGCTCGCGCCGACCAAAGTCTTGGTGATGCCTGACGGCCAGGTGGACTACTACAGCGAATCGTGGCTGGATATCGTGAGCCTGGCGTAACGCATAAGCACGTGAGCCTGGCGTAACGCATAAGCACGTGAGCCTGGCGTAACGCCTTCTAGTGTTTGCGCAGTGAATACTCAGGCGTCGGCCTACCCAGATGAGTCAGATGGCTACTGGATGCACTGTCACGACCAAGACAGCCAGCAACTTGCCGATGCAATCATCAAATATGCCGTAGACCGCATGCGGCTCGACCCGCCGCCGCTTGATGCGCCGAAGCCGTTGAGTGTGTTGCAACGTGAAGTGGGTCAGACCATTACACCTGAAGGTTTAGGTGCGCTCAAAGCGCTGGAGATTTTCACCGAGCAACTCGCACCTTCTTGCATCAGCGTTGACCACCCGTTGTTTTTGTCGTTTGTGCCCGGGGCGCCCACCGAGTCGTCGGTGTTGTTTGATCTGGTGGTTGGGGCGTCGAATGTGTATGCCGGTTCGTGGCTCGAAGGTGCTGGTGCGGTGTATGCCGAAAACCAAGCGTTGCAATGGTTGGTGGGTCTAGCGGGTCTGCCCGACACTGCTGGCGGTGTGTTCGTGAGTGGTGGCACCAACGGCAATTTGTCGGCGCTCATCGCTGCGCGATGGTCGTGGCGGGCACATCGCCGAGGGCAGGCCGATCGGCTGCGGCCAATCGTCATTGCTTCGGGCGGAGCACACTCGTCAATTGGCTTGGCGGCAAATGCGATGGATGCCGATCTGGTCACCGCAGCAATGGATGACACCGGTCGACTGACTGCAGCTGCGGTTCGCCGCACCTTTGCCGCGCTCAGCGAGCAAGACCAGCAGCGGGTGTGCGCGGTGGTCGCCACTTCGGGCACCACCAATATTGGTGTGATCGACGATTTGGATGGCATCGGCGATTTTGCTCAGGCCAACAACGTGTGGTTTCATGTCGACGGTGCATATGGTGCGGCAGCGCTGTGTGCGTCAAGCGTGCGACATTTGTTTGTTGGCATCGAAAAGGTCGACAGTTTCATCGTTGACCCGCACAAGTGGTTGTTTGGGCCCTATGACTGTTGTGCGCTGCTTTATCGCGACGTGCGCATTGGCAAGGCTGCGCACACTCAGAAGGCTGAATATCTCGATGTGCTCGTGCAAGATGCGAGTGCGGCACTGGACGAGGCGTACAACCCGGCCGACTTGGCACATCACCTGACAAGGCGGGCCCGCGGCCTGCCGTTTTGGTTCAGTCTTGCCACGCACGGCACCGAGGCCTACGAAGAAGCGATGGAAATCACTCTGCAAGTCACTCGGGACGCTGCCGACATGGTGCGTGCATCAGAACATCTGGAGTTGGTCGTCGAGCCATCGCTGTCCATCATCGTCGTGCGGCGTAAGGGCTGGCAGCCGGGCGACTACACCCGCTGGAGCGACCGCATGCTGGCCGACGGTATTGCTTTCGTGGTGCCCACCACCCACAAGGGCGAAACTGTGTTGCGCATGTGTTTGGTCAACCCGCGCACTGACCCCGGGCAGATGCAGATGCTGTTCGATTCGATGCAAGACTGAGTGGAGATGTTAAAAACTTTGCGCTCAGTGGTGCGCCTGCGAAAATTTGATTGGAACAGCCGCCGCCGCCGTCTGGCTCGCTGCGGCGATGTCAAAGATTTGCGACGCCTGGCCAAACGACAGTTGCCCGGTGGCGTGTTCGACTATTTCGACGGGGCAGCCGAGACCGAATGGTCGATGGCCAATAACTCTGACTCATTCGAGCATGTGCACCTCAACCCACGGGTGTTGGTCGATGTCTCGCAGATCAACACCTCCACAACAGTCATGGGTCAGCACATGGCCTTTCCTTACGCTTTTTCACCAACAGGCTTTACGCGCATCGCAACATCAGCAGGGGAGCTCGACGTCGCACGAGTCGCGGCCCGACGCGGCGTGCCATACACACTTTCCACGTTGGGCACGCGCAGCATCGAAGAAGTTGCAGCTGTGTCAAATGGCCCGCTGTGGTATCAGCTGTATGTTTGGAAAGATCGCGGTTTGTCGCGTGAGTTGGTGCAACGGGCCAAAGCGGCTGGCTTCAAGGCCATCATGGTCACAGTTGACACAGCAGTTTTT
>JBILFO010000134.1:0-3718 GCA_044351505.1 Ilumatobacteraceae bacterium | reverse complement strand
GGGTTCACCTTGCCGCCCAAGATCGGGCTAGAGACCTTTATTGATGGCGTACGCCACCCCCGTTGGACGCTGGATTTTCTTACTCATGAACCCATCACCTTTTCGGCAGTGTCCGGGCGCGGCGATGTTGATGGTTCAACTGCCATCACGTTGTCTGACTATGTAAATAGTCAGTTCGACGCATCGTTGTCGTGGCGCGACCTCGACTGGGTACGTAGCGAATCGGGCTTGCCAATCATGTTGAAGGGCATTCAGTCGGTGGATGACGCGCAGCGAGCAGTTGCTGAAGGCGTCGAGGCGATCGCATTAAGCAATCACGGTGGCCGGCAGTATGACGGGTCGCCAGCCCCAATCGCATTGTTGCCAGCGGTAATGGACGCAGTAGGTGACGGTATCGAAGTGCTGGTCGACGGCGGCGTGCGACGTGGCAGCGACGTAGTGAAGGCTTGTGCACTAGGCGCGCGGGCGGTGATGTTTGGCCGGCCGTATTTGTACGGCGTAGGTGCAGCAGGCGAGATGGGGGTCGACTGGGTTGTCGACTATTTCAATACCGGAATCACCCGCACCATGGCGCTGGTTGGCGCGACCGACTTGGCGTCATTGCGTGGTACAGCACGAATTGGCGACTAGCGACAACACTCAGCGAGTGTTGGTTATTTCTTGGTGCGACCGGTGGCCTTTGGCTCGGCTTTTTTCACGACCTTTTTGCGAGCTCCATAACGCTTGTTGAAGCGCTCGACACGACCAGCCGAGTCGATGATCTTCATCTGGCCGGTGTAAAACGGATGGCTGGCGTTGGAGATATCCAACTGCACGAGCGGATACGTGTTGCCGTCGGTCCACTGGACGGTTTTGGAAGCATCGGTCTTGACGGTGGAGCGGGTCAAGAAGCGGTAATCGGCGCCGGAGTCTTCAAAGACGACGAATTGGTAGTTGGGGTGGATGTCCTTCTTCATGGCTTGTCAGCGTAGCGGGGACTGCGCCACACCCCTTAGACTGCTCAGATGCCTAATCGTTGTGATGTGCTCGACAAGAAGCCAGGGCGTGGCCACTCTGTGTCGCACTCAAATATCAAGTCAAAGCGTTCGTGGCGCGTCAACACGCACAAGCGTCGCTTTTGGTTGCCATCGGAGAAGCGTTGGGTCACCATGTTTGTGAGCGCCAAGGGCATTCGTACCATCGATAAGCGTGGCATCGAGTCGGTAGTCGCCGAGATGCGTCGCGACGGCAAAAAGGTTTAAGGAGTAAATCGTCATGGCAGCCAAGAGCAAAGATCGTCGCCCCATCATCAAACTGCGTTCCACCGCTGACACGGGCTACACCTACGTCACGCGCAAGAACAAGGTCAACTCGCGTGAGCGCATCGAACTCAAAAAGTATGACCCCATCGTGCGCAAGCACGTCATCTTCAAAGAAGAGCGTTAAATCTTCGCGGCTGCGGCCGCTAGGCGAGTGCCGCTGCGAAATCGCTGCGTAAGTCTTCGAATGCTTCGAGCCCAACCGACACTCGTAAGAGTGATTCGCTAATACCCGTTGCCGCTTTCACCGCCGGATCAACCGACAGGTGCGTGCTCGTTGCCGAGTGAGAGATCAACGTGTCAGGGCCGCCGAGAGTTACGGCATTTCGCACAAGCTGCAGGCGCTGAGTGAGTTGACGCACATCATTGATGTCGCCACAGAGTTCAATCGACATAATCGAGCCAAACCAGCGCATCTGTCGCTTGGCGAGAGCATGTTGTGGATGTGTGGTCAGACCCGGATAGTTCACACGTTTGATAGCTGGGTGAGTTGACAACCATTCAGCGAGTTGTTGCGCGGTCTCACTTTGTTGGCGCAGTCGCACACCGAGCGTGCGGACCCCGCGTAGCCCGTTGAGGGCGTCGAAGGGTGAGGCAGTTGCACCGTGCAACACCGAGTAACCCCAGATGGTGTCGATAAGTTCCTTGTCGGCAGCAATGACGCCGAGGGTTGCATCGTTGTGGCCGGCAATGCTCTTGGTGGCTGAGTGCATCGTGATTGACACACCGTGTTGGCAGGGTTGCTGGGCGAGTGGCGTGGCTATTGTGGAATCCACCAGGGTGAAGGGGCCCTTGATGGCGCCGAGTGCATCCAGGTCGACAACATCAAGATGTGGGTTAGATGGTGTTTCGGCCATGACCAGAATGGTTTTTCCTGGTCGTACCGCAGCAGCGAACTCGCCAGCGTTGCGGCCATCAACATAGGTGACGTCGATACCCATGCGTTTGCACGGCCCGTCGAGAAAGCTAAGCGTGCCGGCATAAGAATTCCGCTGGGCCACGATGTGGTCACCAGTGGAACACAGAGCAAAAATAGTTGCGGCGATGGCGCCCATCCCTGAGCCGAATGCCAGTGCTGCTTCGGTGCCTTCAAGTTTGGCAATGGCTTGTTCAAATGACTGCACTGTGGGGTTGGCGTAGCGCGAGTAGAAGCCAGTGCCATGCACTGTGGTGGCGCCAGCATGTGTGCCGTCTAGGTCGGTGGTGTCCCAGGTGCTTGATGCCCAGAGTGCTGGGGCGAGTGAACCCGACTCGTCGCGCCCGGCGGTGATTGCTCGCGTCTCGGGCTGCTGTTCGGCTTCGCTTGTCACGACTCCACGCTACTTAGGTCTGCTACTTAGGCCTGCTACTTACGCCCGCTAAGGTCGGCCTGTCGTCGAGTGGCGGCGTGAGGGGCACAACCAATGGGCGAGTGGGAGACCGGTCTTAACGTCGCGCATGATCGTGGCGTTATTAATGCCGAGATGCGCGATCGTCTGGCAGCGATGGAATTCGAGCGTGAGTCGCCATCCGAAGGTTTCCCGATGAGAATCGCCCTTATTGTCTTGGGGGCAATCTTGCTGGTTTCCGCCGGGTTTGCCATATTCATTCGCCTGGTGCCTGATGACCCGTCGCAGCTCTTGGTGGCAGCGATGTTGTTGGGTGTGGCGGCCGTGGCAGAAACAATCGCGTGGATAGTGCGTCGCACCAATGCAGTTGCATTCTTGGCTGGCATCATTGGTTCGTTTGCGGGCATTCCACTCGGTGTTGCACTGGTGTTGGCGTTGCCAGGTGACCCCAACTCAGGCGCAGGTGCACTCGGCGCATTGATTGCTGCCGTGTGGTCGGTGTTGTGGTTTACACGCACCAAGAGCGGTTGGCCAGTGGCTTCGGCGGTGTTGAAGGCTGCGGCGTTCATCATGTTTTTTGGTGAGTGGGTGAACATGACGACCGAAACAGCCGGTGTGGTGTTGTGCGTGTTTGGTGTGATTACTGCTGTTGCATCAATCTTTGGGCGCATTAACCCAAACTTGCCACCGCTTGTGGCTTCGCTCATCGTGGTGGGTGGTGGCTGCATAGCGCAAAACACGTATGGCGGCAAAGTTATTGCAGCAATCGGCATCGCAGTTTCGGCGGGCTTGTTCTTACTCGCGTATCGGCGTGGTGATGCGCTGATGTCGGCAGCCACCGCAGTGTCGACTGGTGTGTGGGCCGTGGTCTTAACAGGTGCACTTACCGACGGCGCAATCGCGCCGATCATTGCGGCGGCAGGTGTAGGGGCGGCTCTCGTGTTTTGGGGCATTCGACTTTCACGTCGGTAGCCTGCACTCGTCCGCGTCAGCGAACGTGGCGACGTGGCCGACTGGCTAGGCACGGGCCTGCAAAGCCCTTTAACCGAGTTCGATTCTCGGCGTCGCCTCAATTGTTTATTGGGTCAAATC
>JBILFO010000070.1:0-8415 GCA_044351505.1 Ilumatobacteraceae bacterium | reverse complement strand
GACGAGCACACTGGGCTGGTTATCGACCTAGAACGCGACGTGGCTGATGTGGTCGGCAATGCCACCGTCACTCTGCGTAAGGGCGACGCCCAAAAAATTTACCCATCAGGGGCGAGTATTCCGCTGGTAGAACTGCGGTCACTCAACTGGGCATCAACTTCTGCGCCAGCCACCACGGTGTCGACTACGGCTAGCCAAGCCCCAGCGACACAATCCCCGACAACACAATCAGCCCCGCCCACTTCACTGGCGGCTGCAGTCGCCGCACACCGCAGCGCGTTCGACGTGGCCATCGCCCAGCACGATGCCGATGCTGCCGTTGGGGCGGTACTGGCGCTTGAGTCTGATATCCGCGCGTGGTCGGTCGACACCTTGCAGGGCCCTGATCAAGATCGCGCAGTGTCCACCCTGCGGGCGATGATTTCCAAGCTGGGCGAGATTGCTATCAATGGCTTGCGCGACCCGCGCTCGGTGGTGGCGCCGTTCGTCAATGGACTGCTGGCGGTACGGGCGTCGGTGCGTGGCGAAAAACGATTTGATCTGTCCGACTTGGTACGCGACCAACTTTTGGCTGCTGGTGTCGAAGTGCGCGACACCAAAGATGGCGTCGAGTGGGTACTGCGGCCTTAAAGGTGATGCAACGAAGCGACTCGCAGTCGCGCCCGGCGACCTGCCAACAAGTACGTGGCAGTAAACACCGCAGCAGCCACCAAGATGATGGTTGCGCCAGCACTGGTGTCCAGGTGATACGACAGATTCATTCCCACCAGACAGCACACAGCACCAATTATCGGTGACAGCATCAACATGCGCGAAAATGAGTTGGTGATCATGCGGGCCGTTGCCGCCGGAATCACGAGCAGCGCGGAAATCAGCAAGGTTCCGATCACTCGCATGGTCACCAAAATGGTGACCGACAACATGACCATCAAGATGACTTCGATGGCTGCGACACGTTCACCCGACACGATTGCCACCTGCGGGTCAAAGGTGGCAAAAAGAAACGCTCGATACGCAAACAGCACGATGGCACCAACCGCTAGTGATACGGCTGATATTGCTGCGATATCCACCCACGACACACCGAGCACACTGCCGAACAACACGGCTTCGATGCTTTTGCGGGCCTGCCCATAGCGATTAAGTAGTGCGATACCGCCGGCGAAACTCGCAGTGGTCACGACGCCGATTGCAGCATCGGCCCCGATGATCTTGCGGCGCGCGATGCGGCCGATGAGCACCCCCGAGATGATGCCCCAAATGCCAGCACCCACAAAGAAATTGATCGACATCACTGCCGATGCGGCCGCCCCGCCAAACACCGCGTGCGACAGGCCGTGGCCGATGTAACTCATGCCGCGCAAGACCACGAACACCCCAAGCACACCGCACAACGCACCAGCCAGCGTGGCGGCCACCATGCCGCGCTGAAAAAAGGCAAAGTCATATGGCGCCAACAAGTCCAGAGCGATGGTCATCAACGGTTCTCGCGCTCTGATCGCATTTGCCGCTCGGTATCACGCAGCACTTCAGACGAGGTGTAGTCGTGATCAAGCACGATGGGCATACCGCCATGCTCCAACACATGCAACGGTGCGCCATACGTACGCTCCAACACTTCGGGAATCAGCGTTTCGCGCGGTGAGCCATCGGCGATCACTTCGCGATTCAGGCAGACAAGCCGTGGCAAGTGCGACGCCAAGCCATTGAGGTCGTGTGTTGTAAGCAGAATCGTGCTCCCCTTGCTGTGCAGATCGCGCAGCAAATGTAAAATCTCGTGCCGCGTGCGCACGTCGACGCCGCTAGTGGGTTCGTCCAAAATCAAAATGTCGGGCTTGCCGAACATCGCCCGCGCGACGAACACGCGCTGTTGTTGGCCTCCGCTGAGCTCGCGAATGTGCCGACCTTCCAAACCATGCAACCCCAACCCATCGAGCACATTTGCCATCTCGGCACGTTCGCTGGGCGACGTGCGCGGCCAGCGCCGGCGGGTGCGGGTCATAGCCAACACCTCGCCGACCGTGATCGGAAAATTCCAATCGACCGATTCCACCTGGGGTACGTAGCCGATGCGAGTACCGCGCGTTACCTCGACTGAACCTCGCGCAGCGGCTAGCGAACCGGTAATCGCCCGCAAAAGCGAAGTCTTGCCAGAACCCGATGGCCCGACGATGCCGACGAACTCACCGCGACGAATGTGCATCGTGACATTTTCCAGCACGAAACCAGCGCCATACGCAACACCAAGCGCATCACAACGAATCAACGGTTCGCTATTGATTGTTACCCCTAACGACCGTCATTGTGTGTACCGCGCAGAATCGGTGACTAACAGATTCATGTTGACGGCGCGCAATGCACTTGCGTCACCACCGAGTGCTTCAATCATGGTGATGAAGTTGAACTGCATGAGCCCTTGCCACGAGTGTGCATCGTCACCCGACACACCAGGTAGGTCATCGTCGCGCAGCACATCGATATAGCGAGTGCCTGTCTCGGCGCCAATCTGTTCGAGGATCGATGATGGGAATACCTCGCTGCCAAAAATTGCTCGAACTTGTTGTTCGCGAACCTGCGTGATGAGATCGGCTACGTCTTTGGGTGTTGGCTCGTCGAACGACGACGGCTGAATTGCGCCGACTACCGTCCACCCGTAGTGCTTGGCGAAGTACGCATACGCGTCGTGGTAAGTGAGGAGCAACCGTGCATCGTCCGGAATCGTCAAAGTGGCTTCGGCCATCGCAGCGTCCAACTCGTCGATCTGTTCAGCGAGCACGTCAAAATTGCTTTGATACTGCGCAGCGTTTGTTGGGTCGAGTTGCGACAACACCTGCAGCGCTACTTCGGCATACTGCCTAGCCATTGGCGGGTTCGTCCACAAATGAGGGTTGGGCTTTCCACCTTCTTTGGGGAATGAAAAGTCGTATAGCCATTCGCTTTCGGGCAACACGAACGTGCCGAGTTCACACAGCACGGTGGCAGCGCCGACATTGCTTTGTGCCAAATCTTTTGTGGGCTCTTCGAGCACGAGACCATTCATAAACACCACATCGGCCTGCTCGAGTACCGCCGCGGCGCTGGGGGGTGGCTCGAAGGTGTGCGAGTTGGTGCCTTCAGGAACAAGCCCCACGATGTCGGCCCCGACATTACCCACCACTTGGGCAACAAGGCTGGTGATAGGGGCAACTGTGGCCACGATGCGTGGTGCCCGACCTTCGACCGGGGCGCCCACTGCACAGTTTTGACCACTGTTTTCGCTCCCTGTGCCGTTACTAGTGGCACTATCACTGGCACAGCCAGCCAGCAAAGCCACGCAAGACACGAGACATGCGCCAATCAGCCGTTTGTGATGAAGTTGCATTGGGGGGCCTCCAAATTGCGACGTTTGAACTCCGGATAACAATACCCCCAACGGTTGCTGGCAGTATGACGGTATGACCAATTACCAAAAGTTTTATATCAACGGCAAATGGGTAGCAGCTTCGAGCAAAGACACCATCCAGGTATTCGACTCAACGGATGAATCAGTGATGGCCACGATTCCAGCCGGCACCGCAGCAGATGTTGATGCCGCTGCCAAAGCCGCGCATGCTGCGTTCGACGCGTGGGCAGCTCTTGATGTGCAGGAGCGCGCCAAGTACATCAGTCGTATCGGCGACGGCCTTGCCGGTCGCATGGACGAAATCGCCACAGCGATCTCCCGCGAAACGGGAATGTCGAAGATGCTCAGTCAACTGGTGCAGGTTGGTTTGCCGATCAATTCGTTCAAACAAGCCGCGGCGATTGCCGAGAAATACTCGTATTCAAAAGAAGTGGGCAGCTCGCTGGTAGTTCGTGAACCGATTGGGGTCGTTGGTTGCATCACACCGTGGAACTACCCACTGCACCAAATTGCAGCAAAGGTTGCATTCGCCATGGCCGCTGGATGCACCGTGGTGCTGAAGCCCAGCGAGGTCGCACCGCTTGATGCATTCATGCTTGCTGAAATTATCGACGAAGTGGGTTTGCCAGCAGGTGTATTCAACATGGTCACCGGCACTGGCCCCGTAGTGGGCGAAGCAATCGCCGGCCATCCGCTGATTGACATGGTGTCGTTTACTGGTAGCTCTCGCGCCGGCAAACGGGTCATGCAGGTCGGCGCCGAAACCATCAAGCGTGTCGCCCTTGAACTTGGTGGCAAGTCAGCAAACATCATCGGCGACGATCTCGATGCAGAAACCTTCGGCAAGGCGGTGAAGTCAGGCGTCGGCAAGGCATTCCTCAACAGTGGCCAAACATGCTCGGCGCTCACCCGCATGTTGGTGCCCAAGTCACGCCTCGCCGAAGCCGAAGAACATGCAGCAGCCGCAGCCAGCGCGATGAAGCCGTGCGACCCGTTCACCGAAGGAATGAACCTCGGACCACTTGCATCGGCCGCGCAACGCGATCGCGTGAATAGCTACATTCAAAAAGGTATCGACGAAGGTGCCAAGCTGCTCGTGGGTGGCGTCGGAGTGCCAGAAGGAGTAACGAAGGGTTACTACGTCTTGCCGACGGTGTTTTCGCAAGTAACCACCGCCATGACCATCGCCAATGAAGAAATCTTCGGCCCGGTGCTGAGCATCATTGCCTACAACGACATCGACGACGCAGTCCGTATCGCCAACGCCACTGACTACGGCTTGGCAGGCGGCGTATGGATGGCCGACAAAGACAAGGCCACGGCAGTGGCTCGTCGCATGCGCACTGGCCAAGTGGAAGTCAACGGCGGAGCCTTCAACCCCAATGCCCCATTCGGTGGTTACAAGCAGTCAGGTAACGGCCGCGAGTACGGCGAATACGGCTTCGAGGAATTCCTCGAGATAAAGAGCATGCAGCTCTAAGTACGATTGAGGCGACACTTTCGCGGGTGTAGCTCAATGGCTAGAGTTCCAGCCTTCCAAGCTGGCTATGCGGGTTCGATTCCCGTCACCCGCTCCACTTGACCGACCGCGAATGCGGGCGACTTAGCGCGTTCCGGTGCGCTCGCGATCTACTGCTTCACGCAGAGTCATCATCGCAAACAAAAACGCCCCCGTACCCACGATGAAAAAAATCACACATCCAAAACCGAACAACGCGCCTTGGCTCATGTCAGCTCTTGTTGCGCTGTGACGAAACGAGAAATGCGCCTAGCGCGAGGATAGATGGCACCCATGTGCCCACATAGATGCCATTGAGTTTGTCATCAATAGTTCCATCGTTGGCGAAATACAGGAACACGCTCATGGCCAAACTGCCTGCGGCAGCGAGCAACGTGGTTATCAGCAGAATTTGGGTGGGTTTCATGACTTATTGCCTACCAGACAGTTTTGGTGTCTAGGTGGATACGAGTAGAGACTTACGGCTCAGGTGATTGACGCTGCGTAAATTTCTTGAATCGTTGCGCCAAGCAAGGCATCAAATTCGGCTTCGCTTTGTTGGGCCAATAAACCTTCGCTCAACGCCCGCGAGAAACTGGCAATAACACCATGGTTCTCCCCCAGCCGCCTGTTGGCTTCGTCGCGTGAATATCCACCTGACAATGCCACCACCCGCAACACACTGGGGTGGCGCACCAAATCGGCATAAAAATTGGCCGTGTCGGGCAATGTGAGTTTGAGCATCACCGGCTGTGTGGCTGGCTGCTGATTGAGCTCGGCCAGCAACGCCTCGCGCAGCAGCACCTCGGCGGCTGCTTTTTCGGGGCTCTTGATATCGACCTCGGGTTCAATGATCGGCACCAGACCGTGACTGATAATTTGACGTGCCACCGCAAATTGCTGGGCCACGACAGCCTCGATACCAACTTTGTTTGCCAGTTTGATGACCGAACGCATTTTGGTGCCAAAAATTCCTTTCTTGACGGCACGCTGCAGCAGCGCGTCAAGTTCGGGCATTGGTTTCATCACTTGCACGCCGTCATGCTCATCGGCAAGACCTTTGTCCACTTTCAAAAATGGGATCACCTGCTTTTTGGCCCACAAAAACTCGGCACTACCGAGGCCGTCGATGTCGCGGTCCATCGTGCCTTCAAACAAAATTGCACCCAGCACGCGATCACCCTGAAATGACTTGCTCTTCACCATGCGGCTACGCATTGCGTGCATTGCATCAAACATCTGCACTTCACCCGAGTATTCGGCTTCGCTCACACCATAGAGCGCTAGCGCTTTAGGTGTGCTGCCACCACTTTGGTCGAGAGCAGCGATGAAACCTTTACTGCTACGCATGCGTTCAAGTTGTTGCGGGTTTGGGGCCATGAGTTTCTCCTCACCGCAAAGAATAGTGTGGCTGTGTGATCGCCATCGTTACGGGTGCGTCGACAGGCATTGGCGCAGCAGTTGCAAAACAACTCGTTAAAGCCGGGCACACCGTGGTGGGCATCGCGCGCAGCACCGAAAAACTTTCCGCACTGGCCCGCGCGCTTGGCGATAACTTCAAGCCGCACCCGTGTGATGTCACAGACTCTCACGTTTTTAGTGCCGTGCTGCGTCAGGTGGCCGACGACTTGGGTCGCATCGACCTCTTAGTGAACAACGCGGGCAGCGCCAAGTTGATGTCAATAGCCGAAACCACACCTACTGAATTTCGAGCGATGCACGAACTCAATGTTGTGGCACCAGCCAATGCCGTCCACACGTTGTGGTCGACGATGTGCAGACACGGCGATGCGCGAATAGTGAATATGTCGTCGCTCGCCCAGCTCGACCCATTCCCGGGGTTTTTTGCTTATGCGTCGGCAAAGTCGGCTTTGCATCTGCTCACTGTGGTGGCCAATGCCGAAGGTGAAGCCCACGGCGTACGAGCCTTCACGGTCGCACCTGGTGTGGTCGACACACCGCTGCATCGCTCGTTGATGCCCGACGGAATCAAACCAGTCGATGGGTTGTCGTCCACTCTGCTACCAAATGAAGTGGCTGACGTAGTCGTGGCAATTGCGCACGGCCAGCACGACGCGCGCGCCGGCAGAGTGTTGGCCATGCCTGCCCCAGCAGCGGTCACCGCATTGCGTCGCTGGATTATCGAGCACCCAGGCGGTGGCGTGGAGATTGTCGCTTAATCAAACCCGTGTCGTAGCCTGCAAGATGAACATGGTTGCTTCAAACGCCCCACGTGTGGCGGTCTACCGCCATGAACATTTCAATGCCGCTCACCGCATCCATAATCCAGCGATGAGCGACGCAGATAATGCTCGCATTTACGGCAAGTGCAACAACCCCAACTTTCATGGCCACAACTATGAACTGATTGTGCGCGTCTGTGGTGCCGTTGATCCACAAATTGGATATGTCATCGACCTTGGCGTGTTGTCAAGCACCGTCAAACAACATGTGCTCGATCGCCTCGATCACAAAAATCTCAACCTCGATGTGGCCGAGTTTGCCAACGTCAACCCCACCGCAGAAAACATCGCAATCGTGATTCACACCATGTTGCGACCCCATGTGCCGGCTCACCTTGACCTGCATGTGATTCTGGGTGAAACACCACGCAACATCGTGCAGTATCCCGCCGACATCATGCATCACGCATAAAGGACACCCATGGCATATAAAAAGACTGAGACCTACGACGAAGCCACCACCCGCGACTTGGCCAAGGCGTACAAAGATGTGCTGGGGCTCATCGGCGAAGACCCCAACCGCGAGGGGCTACTCAAGACGCCCGAGCGAGTCGCCAAGGCAATGCAGTTTCTTACCCAAGGACAAGGCCACGACCCAGTGGAGATTATTCGTGGTGCGATTTTTACCGAGAGTGTGCAAGAGATGGTCATTGTCAAAGACGTCGAGATGTACAGCCTCTGCGAGCATCACATGATTCCATTTTTTGGTAAAGCACATGTGGCTTATATTCCGAATGGCTACATCACTGGCTTGTCAAAAGTGGCGCGCGTGGTCGACATTTGCGCACGCCGCCTGCAGGTGCAAGAACGTTTGACCACCCAAATTCGTGATGCGTTTCAAGAAGCACTCAACCCGCTGGGGGTTGCAGTCGTAATCGAAGCCCAACATTTATGCATGATGATGCGTGGTGTCGAGAAGCAAAACTCAGTGACCACCACTTCAGCATTTTGCGGTGCGTTTCAACACGAGCCCACCCGCAGCGAGTTTCTGCGCCTACTCAGCAACAAATTGTCGTAATTGCTCCGCGGCCTACTGGTTGGCTGAGTTATTCAGCAAGTTCGTGAGCCAACGCCGACAGCGGCCCCATCACACTGGCGTCTACTATGCCGTCAGCAGCAATCAACGTGTTGATTTTTGAAAACAGCAACTCGGGGCCAATCAAGGTCGCACCCAAGAGCGGTGTGATCTGTCGCAAATATTCCACCGCTTGTTTCCCCCCACTATCGCCCGGTGAGCAACCGAAGACACCGACGCGCCGACCGATGAGCGAATGTTTGGCATACGGCCGCGA
>JBILFO010000016.1:0-20837 GCA_044351505.1 Ilumatobacteraceae bacterium | reverse complement strand
TAGTCGGTGACGCTCCCAGAGCCAGTTTGGGTTGGTGTAATCCACGTAAGAGTTGCCTGACCCACACCACCAACTGCAACCAGCGACTGTGGGGCACTCGGTGCCTCGGGTGTTGGGGGCATCCAGCGCGCGTGGGTGTAGAGCAAACGATTGACCGAACCCACACCTGGATTAGTCACCAAGTCGGGGGTGGCATATGCGGCGAGTTCTTCCATTACTTGGGCGGGCGTGCGCGCCGGGTTTTCTTCAAGCAGTAGCGCTGCAGCACCAGCCACATGTGGGGCTGCCATGGAGGTGCCCGACAACGAGCGGATGTCGGATGACGAACGGTGAAAGGCTGAGGTGATTGCCGAGCCGGGGGCGAAAATGTCGAGGAGCGGCCCGAAGTTTGAATACGAGGCGCGACCATCAGTCGACATCGTGGCTCCAACCGTGATAGCTAATGGCTCGGAAGCTGGAGAAAATGTTGAAGCATCGCGGTTGCTGTTGCCAGCGGCCACCACGACAGTGATGCCGTCGCGCACGGCATTGGCAACTGCTTGGTTGACAGAAGCGTTTCGACTGCCACCAAGACTGAGGTTGGCAACCGCAGGTACCCCCGCAAGATGATTCTCGATCATCCAGTTGACGCCGGTGATGACATTGAACATGCTGCCGCGGCCAGTGCAACTAAGCACGCGAATCGGCACGATTCGCGCAGCCTTGGCCACACCGTAGGTCTGCCCAGCCACGGTGCCTGCCACGTGCGTACCGTGGCCGTTGCAGTCTTCGGTACCTCGCCCATCACTCACCTGCGTGGATCCCGCCACGACTCGCCCACCAAAGTCGCGGTGGTCGCTACGCACACCAGTGTCAATGATGTAGACGTTGACGCCTGCACCTGTGTAGTTGTAGGAATAATTTTGGTTGAGAGTTCGTGAGCGCTGATCGATGCGATCCAAACCCCACGACGGCGGGTTGGCCTGATCGCCCGTGATGCCCACGACCGTATTTTCTTCGATGTATTTCACGTTGGGGTCGTTGGCCAGCAAAGCAAGTTGCGACTTATCAAGTCGGGCCCCAAAGCCGTTGATCGCCGAAGTAACGATGCCCAGGATGTCGGCTCCTCCATCGGCCTGAGCTGCAGCAAATGCCATGGCACCCACGCCGTCACGCAAGGTCACGATGTATTCATCGGGAATTGCATCACCGACTTCTAGATCATCTGGCGACTGCAGCGCTGCGATGGTGCTCGTCGTGGAGATCGGAACAGAAGTAGTTGTAGATGAAGACGATGTAGATGAAGTGGATGTAGTAGAAGACGAAGTCGTAGACGGCTCTTGTGTGTCAATGATGGACATCACCGAGTTGGGTTCAACGATGAGCACCTGTGAATCTTTTTGTAGTCGCCGCACATCGGCTGCATCAAGTTCGGCAACGAAGCCTTTGACCTTGCTGGCGAATACATCATTGACGTCGTTACCGAGCGAAGTTTCTTTGTTCACCTTTGCAGCGACGCTCGCCGAATCTTTCAAAATAACGATGTACTCGCTGCTCGGCGCCATCGAATTTTGCAGAGCACCACCAGTGGCCAAAGCTGGCGACACTGGCACCAAGGCGGCCAGCAACACCGAACAAAGCAGTGCGCTCAGCACCCGTCGATACGCCACAAACATCTAACGGCAGGATATGCCGTACCTGTAACAAGAATCTGAACGAGTTCCGGGTCAGCCCGATGGACCTTGTAGCAACTACCGTCTAGCCCGTGGGTGCCCCAACTGCCGTTGTTACCGGTGCCAATTCGGGCATCGGGCGTGCCACCACGCTGGCTTTTGCCCAAGCGGGCTATCACGTCTTTGGCACGGTTCGTGGGCTGGAAAAAGCCGACAAGCTGTTGGCCAAAGCAACCAGCCTGAGCCTGGCTGATCGCATCACTCTGGTGGAAATGGATGTTGCCGACTCGGCCTCGGTAACCAAGGGCTTTGCCCAAATTTATGCAGCCACTGACCAAGTCGATGTGCTTGTCAACAATGCCGGTGTCGGCGGCAATGCTGTGACCGAAGAGTGTCCGATTGATACCTACACCGAAGTCTTCAACATCAACCACAACGGCTCGGTGCGTTGCATCCAAGCAGTGCTGCCGCAGATGCGCAAGCGCGGCAGCGGTGCGATTGTCAACGTCTCGTCGGTGGTCGGCAGAATCACTGCCATCGCTCAATCGCCGTATTACGTTTCGAAGTGGGCTGTGGAAGGCATGAGCGAAGGCCTCGCCCACGAAGTAGCGCCGTTCGGCATTCGTGTAGCAATCGTCGAGCCAGGCATCACCCGCAGTTCGATTTTTTCTAAAAACATCGACGCACCAAACCAATCAGGGGCCTACGACGCTCATTACCGACGCCTGTTTGCTTTTTATGCTGCCGGCATCACCAATGCCACACCAGCCGAAGAAGCTGCTGCCACTATTTTGGAGGCGGCGACCACTTCATCACCACGACTGCGTTGGCATTGCTCGTGGGGCGCTGGCGAACTGTTGGATGCGCGCGCAGCAATGACCGATGAGGAGTGGGTGTCGTTTGGGCGTCATCTCGATGACGATGCGTATTATAACGAATTCGTCGCGCGCTTCAATCTCGATATTCGTCCGCAGCAATAGCCTGAAGGCGTGACCACACTTCCTGCACCATCACTCACCAACTCTTTGAATATTGCGGCGCGTGCCGTCGGAGCCAGCAAGATCTACGGTTCGGGTGACAGCGAGGTTCGTGCCCTCGACAACGTCGACGTAAGTTTCGAAAAGGGTAAGTTCACCGCAATTATGGGCCCGAGTGGCTCGGGTAAGTCCACGCTCATGCATTGCGTAGCTGGGCTCGATTCGCTCACCACGGGCAATGTGTTCATCAGCGACACTGATCTTTCGTCGCTGAACGACAAACAACTCACCGAGTTGCGCCGCAAAAAAGTTGGTTTCATTTTTCAGGCCTTCAACCTGATTCCCACACTCAGCGCCGAAGAAAACATTATGTTGCCACTCACCCTCGGGCGCAGCAAGGGTGACCGCACCTGGATTGACGGTGTGATTGACACCATCTCGCTGCGTGATCGCCTGAAACACCGCCCCAGTGAACTTTCTGGTGGGCAACAACAGCGTGTGGCCATCGCTCGGGCACTGGCCAGCCAACCCGACATTATTTTTGCCGACGAACCCACCGGCAACCTCGACTCCAAGACTGGCCAAGAGGTGCTCGCCTTCATGCGTCGCGCAGTGAGCGACCTTGGGCAAACCATTGTGATGGTCACCCACGACGCAGTCGCTGCCAGTTATGCCGATCGCATCGTGTTCTTGGCCGACGGCAAGATTGCCGGCGAAATGTTCTCCCCAACTGCGCAAAAAGTGCTCGACTATCTGAAGCACCTCGGCGAGTAGCAACCATGTTCGTCCTGGCCGTCAAAATGACGCTGGCCCGCAAGGGTCGCCTCGTTCTTACATCGCTCGCCGTAATTCTTGGTACGGCGTTTTTGTCGGGCACGTTCGTGTTTCGCGACACCATCAACCAAACGTTTGACCGACTGTTCGCCGACGTGTTCCGCGATGTCAACGCCTATGTGCGTTCCACCACATTCCTTGAGCTCGACTTTGGTGGCGAACAACGTGCAGCGACCCCCATTGCGGTGCTCGATACGGTGCGCGGTGTTGAAGGTGTTACGTCAGCTACTGGCGACATTCAGGCTTTTGCCCGAGTGATCGGCAAAGATGGCGAACCGCTCGGCAGTGAGGGCAACGGCCCCCCAACGTTCGGTGGTATCGCATCATCGGATTCGGCAGGTTTGTGGTCAATCACTGAAGGCCGTCTGCCAGTTGGATCAAACGAAGTGGTTCTCGACAAAGCCACCGCCGACAACGGCGAATTCGTGGTAGGCGACACCGTGCGGGTGGTGGCAGTGCGTGGCACTCGCGAGTTCACGTTGGTTGGTATCGCCAGTTATGGCGACATCTCGTCGCCGGGCGGTGCAACTTTTGCATTGTTTGACCAACCAACGGCATCAGAGTTCCTCTTGCAACCGGGCTTCGTTGACGCCATCTTGGTCGAGGGTGACGATTCGGTCAGCGATGAAGTGCTGGCCCAACGCATTAATGCCGCACTTTCAGCTGACTTGAAACTAGAAACCCTGACCGGTGCAGAAATCACGGCCGAAGTGCAGGGCCAAATCAAAGACGTGCTCAACATCTTTTCTACATTCCTCATCGTGTTTTCTTACATCGCACTCAGCATTGGTTCGTTCGTCATTTACAACGTGTTTTCGATTACCGCTGCACAGCGTCTGCGCGAGAATGCGCTGCTGCGAGCCATTGGCGCCAGCCGACGGCAGGTCTCGCGGGCATTGCTCGTTGAATCAACAGCAATGGGTGTCGTGGGTTCGGTCATAGGTTTTGGTATCGGCATTCTGCTGTCACAATTGCTGAGCGCACTGCTCAAAGCCACTGGCTTTGAAGTACCGACGCAGGGTTTGGCTATCAGCACATCCGCGTTCGTCAACACGTTCGTTGCCGGCGTGTTGGTAACCGTGCTGGCCGCGTGGTTGCCCGCACGACGTGCTGGTCGCGTGCCGCCACTTGCGGCCCTGCGTGATACCGCGCTCGACAGCGCGGGCAACATCACGCGCCGCGTCATCGTGGGCCTCATCATCGTGGCACTCGGCGGGGTTGGTTTGGTGTCGGCCATGCGTGATGCACCAATTCAAATTCTTGGTTTGGGTGTGCTCGGTGTATTCACCGGCATTCTCGTGCTCGGCCCAGCGATCGCGCGACCCGTGGCGTTGACACTCGGAATTCCAGTCGCCAAGCTGCGAGGCGTGAGTGGTGCAATGGCCCGCCAAAATGCGGCTCGCAACCCCAAGCGCACATCGCGCACAGCAGCTCCAGTGTTGCTGGGCGTCGCACTAGTCACGGCATTCACAGCACTGGCTGCCAGCATCCGCTCTGAAATTCGTGACACGTTCGGTGACGCATTCTCCGGCGACATCGCTCTCACGGTTGACGCCCGTGGCTTTGGCGGCATTCCACTTACCATCACCGATCAGATTGCTGGTCTGCCTGGTGTGGCTCAGGCAACGGGTGTCGGCTTCACTAGCGTGCGACTAAGCGACCCGAACGAGCCACCAGCGCTTACTCAGGCAAGTGCCAGTCAGCGCGGTGTATTCGTACAAACCATCAACCCAGCCAGCATCACTGGCCTGTTTGATCTGGGGGTCACCGAAGGAAACCTGTCATCATTGGGCAAAGACGGCATCTTTGTAGCAGCTAGCCGTGCCGCTGAAAAAAGCTGGGAGATTGGCACGCGCTTGCAAGTCACACGTGTTGATGGTGTGGTCATCGATGCCGAAATTCGTGGCTTTGTTTCTGGCGACACAAGTTTTGCCAATTATGTGGCCAGTCGGGAAATGTTCGCCGATAGCCCCACGCCAATCTTTGACGCTTTTGTCTATATAAAGGTGGCCGAGGGCTCAGTGATTTCCGAGGTGCAGGCCCGAGTTGCAGCAATCAGTAGTGACGCTGGAATCGGCACGCTACTCAGCAAAGAACAGTTCATCGACGACCAAGCAGCCCAGATCAACCAGATCCTTGCCCTTATTTATGGGTTGCTCGGCTTGTCAATCATCATTGCAATTGTTGGCATCGTAATCACGCTGCTGCTCTCGGTGTTCGAACGTCGCCGCGAGATTGGTTTGCTGCGTGCAGTCGGCATGACCAAGTCGCAAGTGCGCACCACGGTGCGCTGGGAAAGCGTCATCACCTCGCTGCTTGGCGCGGTATCTGGTGTCGTGCTCGGAGTCGTGATGGGTGTCGTGGTGGTTGCCGCGCTTGACGACGAGGGTGGTATCGCCTTCCGGTTGCCAATCAATGAAACTCTCAGCATCGTGTTCATCTCATTTTTGCTCGGTGTGCTGGCTGCGGTCTACCCCGCTTGGCGTGCGACTCGGGTAAACGTGGTGGAAGCAATCGCCACTGCCTGACGACAGTCGATGAGTCGATGAGTCGATGAGTTGTTTATTCGTTTATTCGCTCGTTAACAGGTTCGGAAAATATGAGCGCGGCCGGATGCTGATCGGTCGGTGTGTCGTCGGCTAGGCGTCGCGGCGCAGTTACCGCTGGCGTATGCACGGTCTGGCAACCCGCACACCAATACAACACGCGGTTGGCTTCGCCATGGTGGGTTACTCGCACGACATCGTGGCAACGGCTACAAGTTTTGCCTTGGCGGCCGTATACGGCCAGGCCACCGTCTACTGATGGGGCGGTGATGCGTTCAACACGTTGCAGATTGGCGCGCAACATTTCGTGGGCAAGTTGAACGACCTCGCGACATTCATCGATAGACAAATCACTGACTCGCGCCCACGGATTGAACTCGCAAGCCCACAACAATTCGCAGCGGTACACGTTGCCCACCCCGCACATCACCCGCTGGTCGAGCAGCACTTCGGCGATGGTCGTTTCGGCCGGCTCGTAGGCCTGCATACGACGAACGCACTCCTCTAAATCAGGTGCTTCATGACACAAGTCGGGGCCAAGTCGCCCAAGAATCGGATGTCGCGCGCGGTCAAAGTCGCGATACGCCTCCACCACTGGCGCCGAAAAACATACGGCCACCCAATCAGCCACACCAATCACTACTCGTGCGCGATGTGGCGGTTTGCGCCAGCGTTCGCCGATTCGATACATATGCCACGAGCCCGTCATTCGCATGTGGGTATGCAGTACGACTCCGTCATCCCACACGATTTCTAGATGCTTGCCACGGCTGCGAACTTCTTCGATGGTTTGGCCAACTCGTGGTGCGATGCCATCTAACCGTGCTGCTTCGAACCGCAACATTTTTTTTCCGATTAATGCAGTGCGCAGCGCAGCGGCGGCTCGATAGATGGTGTCACCTTCGGGCATAGCAACGAGAGTATTCGCATGGCTGGTGGCGGCGAGTGATTGTTCACGAATTTCTCTGCGTAGGTTGGATGTCGTGAAGCCCACCGAGCCCGACGACAACACCGCGGCGCCTGCACCAACCGAGCTCGCGCCAATCGAACCAGCGCTTGCTGACGATGCACACATGGTGCGTCGCGCCGCCCAGCGCTATGGCACGGTTGGCGCAATGCTTGCGGGAGGAATGGTCGCTTTTGACCGAATTTTGGGGCGCAAGCCCAAAGAACAACCCGCCGTGGTCATCGAAGCAGCGGCCGAGCCCACAGACATCAACGACGGCATTTCATTGACCCTCCAGCAACCCGACGGAGAGCAGTTGCAGGTGTTTGCCCCGCCGCCAGGGCGACGACGTTCTAGGGCAGTACGCCGACGGAGGCCAGCGCCAGGCGAATAAGCCGGTCGTGTCCGCTGGTCATTTCGCGGCGCACCGACTCACTCACTGCTTCGGCTGGTGAATACCACGCCAAGTCGAGGGCAGCCTGGGTGGGTTGGCAGTCCCCCGACACGGGTACCACGAATGCCAGGCTCACCGCGTGTTGACGTGGGTCGTGGAAACCCGAGACCGCTGGATCGGGGAAATATTCCACCACGGTGAACGGTGCTGGCTCAGGTGGAATTTTGGGCAGAGCGAGGGGGCCCAAATCTTTTTCGAGATGACGCAGCAATGCTTCACGAATACGTTCATTGAGCAGTACCCGACCTGAAACCACCGTTCGCGAGATTGAACCGTCGGGGGTTTGGCGCAGCAACATGCCGACGTGTGTGACGTTGCCCATATCATCGGTGCGCACAGGAACCGCATCCACATACACGAGTGGCACCTGATCGCGTACGGCGTCTAACTGACGTGGGTCAAGCCAATTGGTGCGGGTGTCGGTGCGGTCGGTCATACGTTTGGTTGAGCATCCACACGACTTGGCATTAGCGCGTTGCTCGCCACCAGAAACTACTCGCTATTTTCCCGCTTGTCGCTGGTGGGCTACCAGTTGCCTGCTACGTACTTCGTCTCTAAAAATGCCAGCAGCCCATCGTGGCCACCTTCACGGCCGATACCGGAGGCTTTCACGCCACCAAACGGCGCAGCCGGGTCGCTCACGAGGCCGCGGTTCAGCCCGATCATTCCGGTTTCGAGTGCTTCGGCAAATCGCAAACCTTTGCCGACGTCACGAGTAAAGACATATGACACCAAGCCGTGTTCTACCGAGTTGCAGTGAGTGACAATGTCGTCAGCGTCGCTGAACTTCACGATTGGCGCCACGGGCCCGAACACTTCATCTTTCAAAATTGCTGCATCGAAACCCACATTGGTGAGCACCGTTGGGTGATACCCGAACGATGCATCACCGGCGCGTTTGCCACCGCACACCACGGTTGCACCGCCAGCAATCGCACCTTCTACGGCTGTCGCCACAATGTCTTGTTGTGCGCGTGAGATGAGCGGGCCCACGTGGGTCTGCGGGTCAAGACCATCACCGAGCCGCATCGCTGACATGCGCTGGGCGAAAGCGTCGACAAACCTGTCGTGGATTCTTTCGTGAACAAAGAACCGGTTGGCCGCTGTGCAAGCAGCACCTCCATTGCGCATCTTGGCCAACATCGCACCATCGACGGCAACATCCAAGTCAGCATCATCAAATACCACCAGCGGAGCATTACCACCCAACTCCATTGAGCAGTTGATGATTCGTTCGGCAGCTTGCGCCAATAACAACGCTCCAACTCGGGTCGAGCCGGTAAACGACAGCTTGCGTACCTTGCCCGACGCCAGCATCGCTGACACAGCATCACCAGGCGGATCAGGTACCACGACATTCACCACACCATCGGGCACACCAGCGCGACGAAGAATGTCACAGATTGCAATGGCAGTGAGTGGTGTATCGCTTGCCGGCTTTAGCACCACGGTGCAGCCGGCCGCCAATGCCGGACCAATCTTGCGCGTGGCCATTGCTGCCGGAAAGTTCCACGGCGTGGCCAACAGCGACACACCAACTGGCTCGCGCGACACGAGCAACCAATTCGCACCAGACGGCGCGCGACGGTAATCACCGTCAATTCGCACTGCCTCTTCGCTAAACCAACGCAAGAACTCTGCGGCATACGCAACTTCTGCCTTTGCATCGGCGAGCACTTTGCCGTTTTCGCGAACAATCAACTGCGCGAGTTTGTCGTGCTCTGCAACCATCAGGTCGAAGGCTTTGCGCAAGACTTCTGCGCGCGCACGTGGTGCAGTGGTGCGCCACGTCGGAAATGCCGCATGGGCTGCATCGACAGCGTCCAGACAATCGCGGGTGCTCGCGTGGGGAACCGTGCCAACGACAGATTGGTCAAACGGATTTATGACCTTGATTACGCCCACGCCTCCATTGTCGCAGACACTTCCACTTGCCCGTTGGTCAGTAGCCTCGCTGCGTGCCACGCAAACGTTTACTCATCGCATTGTTTGTGGCAATCGCTGTCAAATCATCGGCATATGGCGTGATGTTCACCATGCTTGACGATTATCGCGAGCAGTTCGGAATCAGTGAAGGGTCGCTCGGATTGGTGATCGCAATCGGCTTTTTTACCTCGTTTTTTGCCCAAATCACCATTGCGCCAATGGCCGATCGTGGTCGTTCGCGACAGCTCATCTTCATTGGCTTGTCTCTCGCCATCATTGGCAACTTTGCCATGGCATTTTCTGACTCGCTACCTGAATTGCTTGGCTCACGCTTTATTTCTGGTGTTGGGCTCGGTTGTGCACTACCGGCCATGCGCCGTGTCATCATCGTGAGCGAGCCTGAAAATCTTGGGCGCAATCTCGGGCGTGTGTTGTCGTGCGAGGTGGGTGGGTTTGCGGCTGGGCCCATGCTTTCGGCGTTTCTCGTGGCACCATTCGGGATTCCGGCCCCGTTCTTGGTAATCGGCGTGGCACTTTCCCTCGTGACTGCGACCATTTTTGCCATGCCAATCCCAGAAACGGCGGCCGAAGATCACCCGACTGAGAGATTTGCTATCGACTTGTTGCGCAACCGGGCAATTTCTGCCGGTGTGCTTATCGGCGTCGCGGTGTTCTTTATGATCGGAACCTTTGATTCACTGTGGGCGCTCATGATGAACGACCTCGATGCGCCAACCTGGATGGCGAATACGGGCATCACACTTTTTGTTCTGCCAATGGTCGTGATGGCACCGTACGGTGGGCGCTTTGTGCAGCGTGTCGGGCCGTTTCGGGCCGGCGGTTTCGGAATGTTGTTCGGTGCTGCGTGTATGACGCTGTACGGCATCATCTCGGTGCCGTGGCTATTGATGGTGGTCTTCTTGGCTCACACCCTGAACGACGGCATGACGGTTACCAGTGCCGGTGTCTCGGTTGGAATGGTTGCTCCACCCGAACGTCAGGCCGGAGCCCAGGGTTTACTTGGTGGTGTCCAAACGCTCACTGGTGGAATTGCTGCATCGTTCGCTGGGGTGTCCTACGAATTTCTTGGGCGCACCACCACTTTTGCCATCGCCGGAGTCGTCATGGCATCGCTCATCGGTATGGCACGTCTGCTGGCTGGCAATCGTTGGGGTCTGCGTGGTGGCACAACTGCAGTGCCCGTGCACGTATAAGAACAATGGCACACCGCGACGGCGACGGATTCATGTTGTGCGACTGTGGTCGTGAACATTGGGGTCTGCACGGGGCTGCTGGGCTTTTACTGGTGCGCACCGATATGAATCCACCGCATGTGCTGTTGCAGTTGCGTGCCGGATGGACTCACGGTGGTGGCACATGGGCAGTGCCGGGCGGTGCCCGCGATTCGCACGAAGACATCGTGACTGCTGCTATTCGCGAAGCCCGTGAAGAAGTCGGTGTTGACTCCACGCGCATGGAAGTGCGTCATGTTTTTGCCGATGATCACGGCAGTTGGCGTTACGACACCGTTATTGCCTTTACCAAAGACGATGCCGGCGTCTACGCCGCCAACCACGAATCAGCAGAAACACGTTGGGTTCCGCTCGACGATGTGGCAACGTTCGACCTGCACCCTGGTTTGGGCGCCAACTGGCCAGAAATTGCTTTGCTTGTGCGCGCTGAACTTGCCGCGTAACTACATCGCGCGGGCATACAACTCGTGGATGTCGCCACGAGTTGGATACTTCGGCGTGTTCAAAATGATGAGGTCGCGCAACGCATCCTGCGTGAGGTCGTTGATGTTGTCGTTAGAGGCACCCAGCTCGCGCAGTTTTTTGTTAGTGCCGACTGTTGCTGACAATTTCTCGACTGCGGCAATGCCTGCCTCGGGGTCGTGCTCTGATCCGAGTGCTTCGCCAATATCGGCGTAACGCCGTGCCACCACATCACGGTTGAACCGCATCACATGCGGCAACATCGTGGCCAACGTCTGACCATGCGCCTGATGCAACTGACCCGAAATCGGGTGACCCGTTGCGTGCACGAGCCCGAGCAGTGGTCCCGACGAAAATGCACGACCCGCAAGATGCGATGCAATCTGCATTTGTGCGCGTGCTTCGAGGTCGCTGCCGTTGATTACCACTTTGGGCAACCATTGACCAGTCAAACGAATCGCATGCAACGCTAGAGCATCGGCGTACGGGTTTGAGCCCGCCGAGGTGTAGCACTCGATGGCATGTGTGAGCACGTCCATTCCGCAAGCTGCCGTGCCGCGCGCGGGCATGCCGAGTGTGAGTGTTGGGTCGAGCAGCACCACGGCCGGTGCCACTGATGGATTGCTGAAGGTCAACTTGCGATGCACCTTCGGGTTGGTGAGCGTGTCGGTGATGAGACCTCCACCGTTGGTCTCAGATGCTGTGCCCGAGGTGGTTGGCAACGCAATCGTTGGCAACCCAGGCTTCGAGGCTTGTGCGCGTGGCGCGAGCGTGCCGAAGTCAATGCGATCATTCGCATCGAGATTTGGTGCAAACGCCAGGTGCAGGTTGTCCACGCCGTTTGGTGCGGCCAACGCGATGTACTTGCCGCAGTCCATCACTGAGCCACCGCCGATGAACACAACGACGGTTCCCTCCACGCCAAACCTGTTAAGCGCAGCGACACCCGCGGCGACATTCACGTCGGTGGGGTTGGGCGACACCTGATCAAACACGAGTGTTGGCACACCGGCTTTTTCTAAGTTCTCCACGATGGGCGTCACAATTCCGGCGCCACGTACACCTTGGTCGGTAACGATGAACGCTTTCTTGCCACGAGCCAATACGTGCTGTGGCAGCGAGGCTGCAACGCCAGGGCCAGAAACTGTTTCCGATAGCGCCGCCAAATTGAACATCCGTTGAGCCGATACGGCCGGGCCCAAGTTCGCTGGCGATTTCTTCACAGCTTGTTTTGGCGTTTTCTTGGCGACTGGCTTCCTTTTAGCTGGCTTTCTTTTCGCTGGCTTCTTCTTCAGCGACCGCTTGGCGGTTTTCTTCGCTGGCTTCTTTACGACTTTTTTCTTTACGGTCTTTTTCTTTGCTGACTTCTTTTTTGTTGCCATGGTGCTTTGGTCCTCCCTGGACGACTACAGGTGCTCGCACCCGTAGCGGTCACGGTAGCAAAGCAGCCACACCTCAGGATGGCCCAGAGAACCGCGGTCTTTGCTGCTCATAATCGGTGACGGGTTGCTTGTCGTCTTCAAACCTGCTGATCTCGGCACGACCAACCACGTGCCAATGCACTTCGTCGGGGCCGTCAGCCAATCGCAATGTGCGTTGCCCGGCATACATGCGCGCAAGCGGGGTCCACTGTGAGATGCCAGCACCACCGAACACTTGGATTGCCTCGTCGATGATCTTGCATACACGCTCGGGCACCATGGCCTTCACCGCGCTCACCCAGATGCGCGCTTCGGCGTTGCCCATCGTGTCCATCGCCTTGGCACCACGCAACACCATGAGTCGCATGGCTTCAATTTCGATTCGTGCCTTGGCGATTACTTCGGTGTTCTTGCCGAGTCGGGCTATGGGTTTGCCAAACGCTTCACGCGACAAACCACGACGCACCATCAACTCCAGTGCCCGTTCTGCAGCACCAATCGAGCGCATGCAATGGTGGATGCGGCCCGGCCCGAGACGCACTTGAGAAATCTCAAAGCCACGACCCTCACCGAGCAGCATGTTTGCTGCCGGCACTCGCACGTTGTTGAATCGCAAATGCATGTGTCCGTGCGGCGCGTCGTCTTCGCCGAAGACTTCCATCGAACCGAGGATCTCCACTCCTGGCGTATCCATCGGCACCAAGATCTGTGAGTGGCGCTTGTGCGGTGGCGCATCTGGGCTGGTGAGCAACATGCAAATCATGATCTTGCAACGTGGGTCGCCAGCACCAGAGATGTAGAACTTCTCGCCGTTAATCAACCATTCGTCACCGTCGCGCACTGCCCGACACTCGAGATTCTTGGCGTCAGATGACGCCACGTCGGGTTCGGTCATTGCGTATGCAGAGCGAATCTCGCCGTTGAGGAGTGGCTTTAACCACTTTTCTTTTTGTTCTGGTGTTCCGACGCGTTCGAGCACTTCCATGTTGCCGGTGTCGGGTGCACTGCAATTCATTACTTCCGATGCGATGGGGTTCTTGCCCAACTCGACGGCGATGTACGCGTAGTCGAGGTTTGATAAACCTTCACCAGTTTCGGCATTGGGCAAGAAGAAGTTCCACAACCCGGCCTTCTTTGCTTTGCTCTTCAGTTGCTCGAGCAGTTCCAACTGGCCTTCGCCGTAACTCCAACGATCAGCGCGACCTTCGCCCAATTCGAAGTATTTGCGTGTGACTGGTTCAATTTCTTCGGCGATGAACTTCTTTACTGCTTCATACAGCGGCACCGCTTTGGCCGACATTGCAAGATTCATTGCATCATCAGTAGCGACACCCGAATACATGCCAGGACGAGTCATGGGCTTACCCTAACCATTGATGTTTGCGTCAACGCAACCGTTCAGGCACTGAACCGAAGCCCGACAAACTCGCCTGTTTGACGCCACGCATCAAGAAACTCAAAGAAAGCAACCGGTCCGCCTGGGTGTCCACTGCCGTTGAACATATCGCTTTGGGAAATCGGCTGTCCCTCATTGTTGTAATAACCAGGCGTGCAATCGGGGTTGCCACGCAAACCGCGCTGGTTGCTGGTGATGAAAGTGAGCCAGTCGTTTTCTGCCACCTGAGTCGACTCGATTTGTCGTGCGCCCGTCGCTTCGGCATGCGCGATGACATCAGCTATTGCGAGGCCGTTCTCCACATAATTTTGCGGCACGTTGGCGATTTGGTTTGCTCCTTGTGTAAAGCCGATTACAAATAGATTTGGGAACCCATGCACATGAATGCCGTGCAAACTGCGCATGCCGTTGGCCCAGTACTCAGACAGTGCAACGCCGTTACGGCCAGCGATATCAAAGCCGCTGCGTCGTGTGTAACTGGTTCCGACCTCAAACCCCGACGCGATAATCAAGCAGTCCAACGGATAGTGCTCGCCTGCAACCCACACACCTTGTTCGTCGATGCGCTCCACGCCTTTGCCGTCCGTATCCACCAGATGCGTTGTTGGATTATTGAATGACTGCAGATACTCATCGTGAAAACATGGTCGCTTACACAACTGGCGGTACCACGGCTTGAGTGCTGCAGCAGTGCGTTCATCGCTGACAATTACATCGACTCGCGCCCGCACCTCGCTCATCTTTTCGTCGTCAGAGTCTTCGTAGGCCTTCAGCAACGTGTCTGGCCCGAGGGTGGCACCTGCTTTCACCAACTCCACGGTGCGATCGCGGATACGAATCGAAATATCAGTCCAACCATCTTTCACCAGATCTTCTTCGGCGAAACCAAGCGTCTGCAGAACCGTGAAGTTCGTCATCCACTTGCGCTGCCACCCCGTTTCGAGGCCGGCGAACCACTGCGGGTCGATTGGTTGGTTGTTGCGCACATCAATTGATGACGGCGTGCGTTGAAACACAAAAAGCTCTCCGGACGAGCGCGACAAATGGGGAATGCATTGCACCGCTGTTGCCCCAGTGCCGATGATGCCGACACGTTTATCCGCAAGGCCCGTCATCAATGCGCCGGTCGGGCCACCACCTGTGTAGGCGTAATCCCAGCGGCTGGTGTGAAAGGCGTGGCCAGCAAACGAGTGGATGCCCGTGATACCCGGCAGTTTGGGCAGATGCAACGGCCCGGTTCCTGTGCATACATACTTGGCGCGCAACACGTCGCCGCGATCGGTGTGCACGATGTAGCGCGACAGGGATTCGTCCCACGCAATCGACTCAACTCCGGTGGAAAGCAGTGCGTCACGCCGCAGATCAAACGTGTCGGCAATGCGCCGCGCATGCGCCTGAATCTCTGGTGCTGGCACATACTTTGCAGATGGCACTGTGCCTGTTTCTTCGAGCAGCGGCAGGTACACCATTGCCGCTGTATCGCACATCGCGCCTGGGTACCGGTTCCAGTACCACACGCCACCCACGTCTCCTGCTTTGTCGATAAGTCGCACGTCGGCGATGCCCGCTTGCTTGAGTCGCGCCCCAATCACCAACCCAGCAAAACCAGCTCCCACCACCAGCACCTGCACATCCGTGTGCAGCGGCGCACGCGGCACAACAGGCGTGTAGGGGTCGTCGAGCAAATTGGCATAGCGACCACTTGCCTCCAAATATTGGGAGTTGCCATCGGGACGCAACCGTTTCTCGCGCTCGGCTCGATATCGCGCCCGTAACGCTGCTCGGTCGCTGTCGGTGAGCTGGCTCGTCACGACGTCAGAATAGGTGCTGCTACGGTCATGGGCATGATCCGAGCAAGCGTCTATTACCCATCAGCCGAAGGTTCCACCTTTAACCACGAGTACTACAGAAATACCCACGTACCGCTCGTACAAAAAGCGTGGTCTCCGTTGTCTGTCACCATCGAAAAGGGTGTCAATGGTCCGCATGTTGCTGCTATCCACGTCACGTTTGCATCAATGGACGCATTCAACGCTGCACTTGGCGCCCCGCTCACTGGCGATGTGATGGCCGACGTGGCGAACTACACCAACATCGCACCCGTCATGCAAATCTCTGAGGTTGTTGAATAACTCTCGTTTAACGAATCTTCCACAACTACTCCACGCGCATGCCACTGATGGCGCGAGCAATCACCAACTGCTGAATCTCTGACGTGGCCTCTATGATATTTTGGAGATGACAACCACGCTGAACGCCGTTCACGGGCGCATCCTCGACCTTGACAGTCATTTACAAGTGCCGATTTCTCGTTGGGGTGAGGTATTCGGTGACGCAACCGCACGCTTTGGCAAGCGCTTCGCTGGAATCCCGTTGTTTGATGCCACCGACGAACCCAATCTCACAACCGAGTCAGTGTGGACTACCAAAGGTACCGCTGCACCTGGTGCGTCTAGCCCCGAAGGCCGTTTGGCTGCAATGGATGTGATGGGCATCGAGCGTCAACTTATTTTTCCGCAAGTTGTTTTGGCGATGCCAGCGTGGTCTGATCACCCGAACGCTGGTGCCGTGCTGCGCGAATATAACGACACGGTACTGCGATGGACAAAATCTGGTCGCGGACGCTTGCGCCCAACCGCATTGCTCAACTTGACGACAATCGATGGTGCAATCGCCGAAGCCGAGCGAGTTGCGGCTGGTGGCGCACGAGCAGTTTTCATCCAGGATGGCATCGCACCCGGAGGTCGCTCGCCAGCCGCGGCCGAGCTTGACCCGCTATGGGCGTTACTTGCCGAAGCAGAACTTCCCGTTACTTTGCACATCGGCGGTCAAGACGGTTTCTTTGCCAGCAATGCGTGGGGTGATGCCGACTTGTTGCGACCTGGCACCTTCTCAACTGGTGAACCGATCGGTCCGCACACGTTGGTCACTATGCATCTCGCCGCACAAAACTATTTGGCAACGATGATCTACGGCGGTGTTTTCGACCGCCATCCGAGTCTGCGAGTTGGTGTCATCGAACTTGGCGCAATGTGGGTTGGTCCGTTTGTCGATCTGCTCGAAGATCGTCTTGCGTTATCGCGTCGTCTGCGTGAAAGTTTGAAGCGAAGTCCGCGCGAAGTATTCGTCGACCAGATTCGTGTTACGCCGTTTTTCTGGGAGCGCACGGCTCGACAAATTGAGCGCTACGGGATGCCCGAGATCTATGCGTTTTCGACAGACTTTCCGCACCCTGAAGGTGGCACTGACCCAATTGGTCGCATGGCCGCCGACATCACGCCTCTCGGTGATGCGGCAATCGAAGCATTCTTCGTGAGTAACGCCGAGCTTCTTTTACCCAGTTGATACCGGTTTTTATTCGATGCGCAAGCCGGAAATTGCACGAGCAATAACAAGTTGCTGGATTTCGCTAGTTCCCTCAAAAATGGTGTGAATTTTTGCGTCGCGGTGCCAGCGCTCGACTGGGTATTCACGCGTGTAGCCGTAGCCACCCAGAATCTGAATCGCCTCCTCCGTTACTTTCACTGCCATCTCGGATGCGAAGTATTTGCTTTGAGAACCTTCACCGTTTTTGAAGCCACCATTTTTTGCCAGCCACGATGCACGCCAAATCAACAGGCGTGCTGCATCGATCTGGGTGATCATGTTGGCCAGTTTGAAAGCAATCGCTTGGTGCATGATGATTGGTTTGCCAAACGCCTTGCGTTCCTTCGCGTAGTCAAGCGCATACTCATAAGCGGCTCGCGCAACACCAAGCGCTTGCGCACCCACAGCCGGGCGCGTTGCTTCAAATGTGGCCATCGCTGGTTGCTTGCCGCTTGAGGTTCCTTCGCGGTAGCGCGCCAACTTGGCATCGAGTTTTTCTTTGCCACCCAGTAGGCAGCGGCCAGGCACGCGCACATCTTCGAGCACGACCTCGGCTGTGTGGCTGGCGCGGATGCCGTGCTTCAGATACTTCTGTCCTTGTGACAGGCCCTTGGTTCCGGGAGGAATAATGAAGCTCGCTTGACCGCGACCTTTCAATTCAGGGTCTACAGCAGCAACCACCACGTGCACATTGGCAATGCCACCGTTAGTGATCCAGGCTTTCGTGCCGTTGAGCACCCATTCGTCGTTGGCTTCGTCGTAAATGGCTCGCGTGCGCAGGTTCGACACGTCGCTTCCCGCGTCGGGTTCGCTCACGCAGAAAGCGCCGAGCTTTACGTCATCGGCGGTGCCGTAGCACTGTGGCACCCACTCCATCATCTGTTCTGGTGTTCCGTTGCCGGCGATGCCAGCGGCAGCAAGACCCGAACCCATGATTGCCATACCAATACCAGCGTCGCCCCAGAACATTTCTTCAATCGCCACCACCATTGTGAGCCCGGTGGGGTCGGCCATTGCATTCATAATGAAGTCGAGGCCGTACAAACCGATCTTGGCAGCTTCTTGCACCACCGGCCATGGAAATTCTTCTTTTTCATCCCACTCGTGGGCAGCAGGGCGAATGGTGTCGACCGCGAACTGATGAATCCAGTCTTTGATCTGGAGTTGGTCGTCGTTGAGCGCAAGTGAGAAGCCAGCCATGACTACAAGTTACCAGCGGGTAGGTTTTGGCGTCACGTCGAGCGACGAAGTGCCGTGCCCGCCTTGGTGGTTTCCACCACATAGCCAAGGGATTGCAGCTCGGCCCGCAACGCGTCGGCTTTGGCGAAGTCTTTCGCCGCACGGGCTGCGTCGAGGGCAACGGCAAGGGCTTGTGCGTCATCAGCCACTGCGACTGTTGAACCCAGTTGCAGACCCAACGCACCACACATCTCGTGCACGGCCCCAACGAGAGCACCCGCCGATGCATCGCTTGCATCAATGGCGCCGTTGGCTTGGCGCACCGTGTCAAAAATCAAACCCATCGCCTGCGGTGTGTCCAAATCACTGTCCATCAGCGCGCGGAACCGGGCCAACACTGCGGGGTCTGACCCAGCTCGCACACCAGCGCTACGCGCAGCAAAAGCATCGAGGCCTGCCAGCGCATTGACTGATGAGTCGATGTTGTCTTGGCCCACCTTGACCGGCGAGCGATAGTGGGTTTGCAGCAGCAACATGCGATACGCGCGCGGGTCATAGTTGTCGAGCAAATCCAACAAGTTGGCCACGTTGCCGATGCTCTTCGACATTTTCTCGCCCTCTGGGTCGACCACGAAGCCGTTATGCATCCAATGGTTGGCAAATTGTTTGCCGAGTGCCACTGCCTGAGCGCGCTCGTTTTCGTGATGTGGGAAGCGCAGGTCGGCGCCACCGCAATGCAGATCAAAACCTTCACCCAATAACTCCAGACTCATCACCACGCACTCGCTGTGCCAACCAGGGCGACCCGCACCCCATGGTGACGGCCAAGACGGCTCGTCAGGTTTGGAAAATTTCCACAAGGCAAAATCTGCCGAGTGACGTTTTTCTTGCGCACCGAGCACCTCGCGGTCTCCGCCGCCGGCCAACATATCGTCGAGCGACTGGTGGGCAAGTGCGCCGTAGCCAGACACCTTTTGCACCTCGAGATACACGCCGTCACTCGTGGCATACGCGGCACCGCGACTGATCAGCGTCGTAATCATCTGCACCATCTGCTCGACATAGTCAGTGGCATGAGGAATATCGGTCGGGCGCTTTACCCCGAGGCGACCCATGGCATCGAACCACACCGATTCACACTTGTGTGTGATGTCTTGCCACGGGCGCTGTTCGCGATTGGCACGATCGATGATTTTGTCGTCAATGTCGGTGATGTTTGATACCAGTCGCACGTCAATTCCGCACCATTCCAGATAACGACGCAAAACGTCATAGACGAGCGTGGCCCGACCATGGCCGAGATGCGGCGGGCCATACACCGTGGGGCCGCACAAATACATCCCCAACTTACCTGGTTCGCGCATGGCGAGCGGCCGAACTTCACGCGTCAGGGTGTCATACAGCGTGAACACAAGATGATTCTACGAGTAATGCCGCGCCACTACCGTTGAGTGCGCATGTCGAACGGTTCCCCGACGCGCAGAGTTCCCGAGAAACCGACGCTCTCTGGGGTAGAAGCCCGATTGGTCGAACGCTGGAACGCTGACAACATCTATGCCTTTGATCGCACGGCGCTGCGCGACGATGTGTTTGCAATCGACACACCACCACCCACCGTGAGCGGTTCGTTGCACATGGGACACGTGTTTTCCTACACCCACACCGACACCATCGCGCGCTACCAGCGCATGCGTGGCAAGCACGTGTTTTATCCGATGGGATGGGACGACAACGGCCTACCTACCGAGCGACGCGTGCAGAACTATTTCGGTGTCACCTGCGACCCGTCGTTGCCGTATGTCGCCGGCTTTGTGCCACCGTTTCGTGGCGACCCACCCAAAGACCACCGCGCCGTGCCCGTGTCGCGGCCAAACTTCATCGAATTGTGCGATGAACTCACTGCTCAAGACGAGCAAGTGTTCGAAGATTTGTTCCGTCGTCTCGGGTTGTCGGTGGATTGGTCGTTGCTATACACGACCATCTCTAAGCATGCGCGGCGCACGTCGCAGCGGGCATTTCTCGACAACTTGTCGCGCGGCGAGACCTACACACAAGAAGCACCGACTTTGTGGGACGTCGATTTTGGCACCGCAGTAGCACAGGCCGAGTTGGAAGATCGCGAACGGCCAGGGGCATACCACACAGTTGCATTTCACGGCGCCGACGGTGACGTGGTTATCGAAACCTCGCGACCTGAGTTGATTCCAGCCTGCGTCGGTTTGGTGGCGCACCCCGATGACGCGCGCTACGCGCCACTGTTTGGCAAAACTGTTCGATCACCGTTGTTTGATGTGGAAGTCAGCGTGTATCCGCACCCACTTGCGCAGCCCGACAAAGGCACGGGCATTGCCATGGTCTGCACGTTCGGTGACCTCACCGACGTGGTGTGGTGGCGCGAATTCAACTTGCCGACCCGCGCCATCGT
>JBILFO010000137.1:0-3689 GCA_044351505.1 Ilumatobacteraceae bacterium | reverse complement strand
CGGCCGCGATGGGCGCATCATCACCGAGCCGCCCGCTGCGATTGTGTCTGATGCCGCGCGCGCACACTACGCAGTGCTCGCTGGCAAAACTGCGAAGCAGGCCCAGACCGCGGTTGTCGATCTGCTGCGCACATCGGGCGACTTGCAAGCTGAGCCGCGGCCGATCACACACCCGGTGAAGTTTTATGAAAAAGGCGATCGCCCCTTGGAGATCGTGACCAGCCGACAGTGGTACATCCGCAATGGTGGCCGCGACGAATCGCTACGCAATACGTTGCTTGGCCGCGGTGAAGAAATGGTGTGGCACCCGGACCACATGAAACATCGTTACGCCAACTGGGTACAGGGTTTGAATGGTGACTGGCTTGTATCGCGTCAACGTTTCTTTGGTGTGCCAATTCCACTGTGGTATCGCGTTGGCGCCGACGGCACACCCGATCACGACGCGCCGCTCGTACCAACTCGCGAACAACTTCCGATCGACCCGAGCACCGACGTGCCAACTGGTTTCACTGCCTCCCAGCGTGGTGTCGCAGGCGGATTCATAGGTGACCCTGACGTGATGGACACCTGGGCCACATCATCACTCACGCCACAAATCGCCTCGAATTGGGTGGATGGCGATGATCTGTTCTCGCGGGTCTTCCCGATGGACATGCGACCACAAGGCCACGACATCATTCGCACGTGGCTGTTTTCCACCATGGTGCGTTCACACTTTGCCCACGGCAAAATTCCATGGAAGCGCGCCGCATTGTCGGGGTGGATTCTCGACCCCGACCGCAAGAAGATGTCGAAATCCAAAGGCAACGTGGTGACACCCGTCGACCTGTTTGATAAGTATGGCAGCGACGCGGTTCGATACTGGGCGGCTTCGGCTCGCCCTGGTGTCGACACCGCATTCAGTGAAGACCAGATGAAAGTTGGTGGCAAGCTCGCCAACAAATTGCTGAACGTCACCAAATTCGTGCTCGCCTTCGGTGGCGACGAAACCGGTGCAGTCGGTGTGCCGATTGATCAGGCCATGCTCTCGCGGCTGTCTGGTGTGATCGCTGATGCAACCACAGCCTTTGATGAACTCGACTATGCCCGAGCGCTGGAGCGCACCGAGTCGTTCTTTTGGTGGTTCTGCGACGACTATGTGGAGTTGGTGAAGACCCGCGCCTACGGTGCCGGTGGTGTTGATGGTGTGCCAGCCAGTGGCGACGTTGCCGAAGATTCGCTGTCGGCGCGCAACGCACTCACGCAGGCATTGAGCGTGTTGCAACGACTGTTTGCCCCGCACATGCCGTTCTGCACCGATGAAGTGTGGTCATGGTGGCACGACACCAGCGTGCACCGCGCCGAGTGGCCGACACGTGTCGAAATTGGCGCGCTCGACGCGTCTGACACAGGTAACACGTCGAACGCCGAGTTCTTCCTGGCCACCGTGGGCAGCGTGCTGTCAGAAATTCGCCGATGCAAGACGGAAGCAAAAGTCTCGCAACGCGCTGCGGTGTCGCATGTGGTGGTCGCCTGCGACGACGCCCGTGCTGCTGCAATCACCCAGGCTCGTGTCGACCTGGTCAACGCCGGCAACGTGGCCGACTTTGCAATAACAACGGGTGATTCGCTGGCCGTCACCGTCACGCTCGCACCCGCTTCATGACCGAGTCGCGCACCCCGCCGCGACCACGGTCGCACGTGGTGGTCATGGTGGTCAATCTTTTCATCGCAACCACCCTGATTGTTGTTGGTGTTCTCGTTGTTTGGGCCAACAACAAAGTTGGTGATCGACTCGTCGTCAATATCGATGGTGGCACCACGTCAGCCACCACACCCGACGGTGCACCGGCCGATGACTGGGCTTACGACACCAGCAATCTGCGTGCCAAGAACTTTCTGCTGACGGGTTCTGACAACGGGGCCTGCCCCGACAAAGGTGATGGAACTAGCGGCGGTATCGGTGATCGCGAATCATTTGGTGAGCGCTCCGACACCATCATGGTGTTGCGGGTCGACCCAACGGTGAACGATGTAGTGGTGTTGTCATTTCCCCGTGACTTGTGGGTGAAGATTGCCGGCACCACACGCGAAGCACGCATCAACTCGGCATTTGATAGTAAGGACCCAAGTCGTTTGATTCGCACCATCGCCGACAACTTTGACGTGCCTATCAATCATTATGTCAATGTCAATTTGTGTGCCTTTAAAGAAATCGTGGATTCTGTTGGCGGTGTAAAGGTTCCATTTGCCTACCGCACCAAGGACGAGCGAGTTGGCTTTCGCGAAGTTGGTCCGGGATGTGTCGAGTTGCGCGGCTCACAGGCACTTGCCTATGTGCGTTCGCGTTCGGGCTATCGCTACTTTGATGAAACGAAGCAGCAGTGGCTGAGCGACCCCACGGGCGACATTGGTCGTATTGCCCGACAACAAGATTTTCTGCGACGCTCCATGCAGCGCGCGCTTGACCGCGGCACAACCAACCCTGCCACAGCAAACGCACTCTTGAATGTGGCCCTTAGCCGCGTCATCACTGACGATCGTCTCACTCCACGTGATCTCCTCAGCCTGGCCCAAGCGATGCGCAAACTGAACACCAGCAGCGTCAATTCATACACCATCGAGTGGTCAATGCTGCGTATCGGTGGCGAGTCAGTACTCAGGCCTATTACCAACACCGATTCGATGCAGGCAATCTTGGCGCTGTTTCGTGGTCAGGTGGCGCTGGGCGAAGAGTCGGCATTTGCGCCACCATTGATGCGCACAGCGTCGCTTATTGTTCTGCCGTTTGCTCAACTGACACTCGACTCATGGGCCTCAATCGAGACGGCCGACACGATCAATACAGTCGACACGACTCTGCCGCCTGCGCCACAGCAGGAACGCCTTGGTGTGTTTCCCCCTGACGATCCAACGTGTCGCTAACAACTACACTCGCAGCGGGATCAATCGTGGAAGTTTCTGAAGTCGTCATCGCTGTCGTCGTAGTTATTGTCGCCTATTTTCTTGGCACATTTCCCAGTGCCGAACTGGTAGCCAAGCGTTTTGGCAGAGACATCACCAAGGTGGGCTCAGGCAACCCTGGTGCCTCAAACGTCATCCGTGAACTCGGCTGGAAGGCCGGCATGACCGTATTTCTGGCAGACATGGCCAAGGCAGCAATTGCGGTGGGCATCGCCTGGGCGGCGAGTGGTGAGCAGCGTGGCCCGCTCGCCTACGCCGCACTTTGTGGTGCCGTCGCTGGGCATGTTGCACCAGTGATGCGCAAGTTTCACGGTGGCAAAGGTGTGGCATCGGCCGGTGGCGCGTTGTTTGTTTTGTTTCCCGAAGTCAGCCTGGTGATGTTTGTTTCCTGGTTCATCATCAGCAAACTCACACGCAAAGCATCCGTTGCTTCTCTGACAATTACCATCGCCACACCCATCGGCATGTTGATTGATGACGCCGAGCCATGGGAGTTATACGTAGTGCTCGGGCTGGTGGTATTTGTGATTGTGAAACACATTCCAAACATTCGGCGGCTGCGAAGCAAGACCGAACCATCGCTGTAGCGTGCGATAATGCTCGCCATTATCAATGAGGCGTTTGACTGGCTGAAAGATTTTTCATCGTCGCCCTGGTTTTATTTGATTATTTTTGTGATTGCTGTGCTGGATTCGGTACTCCCGATTGTTCCCAGTGAGACACTGGTCATCATTGGTGGCGTG
>JBILFO010000069.1:0-8730 GCA_044351505.1 Ilumatobacteraceae bacterium | reverse complement strand
CCCACGACCTCTTCCTTACCATGGAAGTGCTCTGCCAACTGAGCTAAGAGGGCGTTGACACCGCTTGCGCAGTGACTTTCTTAGACTACTGCCTGATGCCGATGCTCTCGCTACGTACCGCCGAGCCTCACGACGCCGAAGCAATCGCAGCAATTTACAACCACGAAGTAGAGCACGAAACCAGCACCTTTGACCTGGTGCCCCGCACAGTTGATGAACAACGCACATGGTTAGCGGCACGCACGGGGGTGTTCTCGGTAATCGTCGCGCACAATTCTGATCAGGGTGTAGTTGGTTTCGCCGCGCTCAGCACGTACCGCGAGCGTGCTGGGTATCGCACCACGGTAGAAAATTCGATCTATGTTCGGCGCGACCAACAGCGACGCGGCGTGGGCAAACTGCTACTCACCCGCTTGCTCGATGTGGCGCGCGACTCGGGCTTTCACACGGTGATCGCCCGTATCGAAGCCACCAGCGCCGGCTCACTCGCTTTGCATGAATCACTTGGGTTTACCAAGGTGGGTGTCGAGCGCGAGGTTGGTCGCAAGCTTGGCCGCTGGCTGGACAGCGCCATCATGCAAAAAATGCTCGCTGATTAATCTCGGTGGGCCGGGAAGGATTCGAACCTACGAAGGCAGATGCCGGCAGATTTACAGTCTGCTCCCTTTGGCCGCTTGGGTACCGACCCCTGAGGTCTCATACTCTAACCGCGTTGGCCACGGGTCGCTATCGTGTCGGGCATGCCAAGTTTTGATGTTGTTTCCGAGGTGGACCGCCAAGAATTGAAGAACGCCGTTGACCAGGCCCAACGCGAGATTGGTCAGCGATACGACTTCAAAAATACCGACTCATCCATCGAGCAAAACGAGCTCGTGCTCACCCTGCGCACCGCAAGTGAAGACCGCCTGCGCGCCTTGCGAACGGTGCTTGAAGAACGGTTCGTCAAGAGAGGTGTGTCGCTGCGTGGTTTGGACTGGGGGAAAATCGAACCGGCCACTGGCGAGTCTGTGCGGCAGGTGGTCACGGTGACGGTCGGCATCAATAGCGATAAGGCGCGCGAGATCAACAAGCTGGTGAAAGAAAAAGGCCCGAAGGGAATCTCGACTCAGACGCAAGGCGACACGGTTCGCGTGTCAGGCAAGAAGCGCGATGATCTGCAGGCAGTCATCACCTTGTTGCAAGGTGCCAGTCTCGGCATACCCATGCAATTCGTGAACTTTCGCGACTAGCGGCTGCTACCTGAGATCAGTCTTCTGTTGGTGAGTCGGTGGCGCGGCGCTGCAACTCGGTGACCACCGAGGCATCCGCCAATGTTGTGGTGTCACCAAGATTGCGGCCCTCAGCAACATCTCGCAATAGACGTCGCATGATTTTGCCGCTGCGGGTTTTGGGTAAATCTGGGGTGAAGTAAATTGTCTTGGGTTTGGCGATAGCACCAATCTCTTTTGCGACGTGGTCGCGCAGTACTTTTTCATCCACGGTCAGGCCACCCCGCAAGGTGACATAGGCAATGATTGCTTGGCCAGTGGTTGCGTCGTTGGCTCCGACCACTGCTGCCTCGGCCACCGACGGGTGTGAGACCAACGCCGACTCGACCTCAGTAGTCGAAATTCGGTGCCCCGACACATTCATTACATCATCAACACGACCGAGCAGCCACAAATAACCGTCTTCGTCCAACTTGGCACCATCACCAGCAAAGTATCGACCAGGAAAACGACTCCAATAGGTGTCGCGATACCGCTCAGGGTCACCCCAGATGCCACGCAGCATTCCTGGCCATGGCTGCGTCAGCGTCAGGTATCCCCCACCGCGCGTAATTACGTTGCCAGCTTCGTCGACGACTTCGGCGCCAATCCCAGGAAGTGGATGCGTGGCTGAACCTGGCCGCGTAACCGTCACACCCGGCAGGGCACTGATCATCATTCCACCGGTTTCGGTTTGCCACCAGGTGTCAATAATTGGGCAACGTTGTTGCCCAATGTGTTCGTGATACCACATCCACGCTTCGGGGTTGATTGGCTCACCCACGCTGCCCAGCAAACGCAACGACGAAAGATTGTGTTTTGCGGGTTCCTCAATACCCCATTTCATATAGGTACGAATCGCTGTGGGGGCTGTGTAAAAAATCGTGACTTTATATTTGTCAATCAGCGACCACACCCGATCGTTGGCTGGATAGTTCGGCACACCTTCGTACATCACTTGTGTGGCACCGTTAGCCAGCGGTCCGTAGACGATGTAACTGTGGCCCGTGACCCAACCCACATCAGCGGTGCACCAAAAGATATCTCGGTCGGGCTGATGATCAAACGCATATTTAAAAGTGGTCGCCACGTGGGCGAGGTAGCCACCTGTGGTGTGCATGATGCCTTTGGGTTTGCCCGTGGTTCCCGAGGTATACAACAAAAACAGCAATTGTTCTGAGTCCATCGGCTCGGCAGCACACGTCGGCGCTGCGGCAGCGATCAAATCGTGATACCAATGATCACGACCCGTCTGCATTGTTACATCGTTGTTGCAGCGACGCACCACCACGACATGCTCAATGGTCGGCGTGTTCGCTACGGCTGCATCAGCCTGCGGCTTGAGTGGGAAGATTTCTCCCCTCCGCCACCCACCATCAGCAGTGATGAGCACTTTCGCCGAAGCATCATTGATGCGGTCGGCCAGGGCTTGCGCCGAAAAGCCACCGAACACCACGCTGTGTGCGGCGCCAATACGCGCACAAGCCAACATCGCCACTACCGCCTCGGGAATCATCGGCAAATAAATATTGACGCGGTCACCTTTTTGCACTCCCAGCGACAACAGCGCGTTGGCAAACTTTTGTGTCTCGTCAAGTAGCTCCTGATACGTCACCACTCGCGTGTCGCCCGGTTCGCCTTCCCAATAGAACGCAACTTTGCTGCCACGCCCGGCCAGCACGTGGCGGTCCAGACAGTTGTACGACACGTTGAGCTCACCACCAATAAACCACTTGGCGAAGGGCAAGTTCCACTCACAAATGGTGTTCCACGGCTTTGACCACGACAACGATTCGCGGGCGTGTCGTGCCCAGAACCCTTCATAATCGCGACGGCCTTCATCATGAAGCGACGAATCGGCAACCAGAGCCGTGGCTACGAATTCCGGCGACGGGGGAAACTTTCGCTTCTCGTTCCCTAGATCATCGATTGTTTCAGCCGACATGAGTAGTCAGCCGCTGGTTGGCTTGATGATGAAGTCTCAGCGACAGTTCTGCGATTCGATCAAGTTCTGGGCGAGAAAACCTGGTACTACGCGAAGCGAGTGACTCGCACATCGTGTCAAGGTCAAAACCCTGCCATCCCGTCAGGCGCACCATGCGATCGGGCAAGACACGTTTTGCCCACAAGCGAAGTGGCTTTGGAGTTCGAAAGAAGGCAATCTTCCTGAACCGATGCGACCATTTCTTGCTATTACGGGCTTCCTTGGTTGCCTGCCGGTGCACACCCCCCACAAAAAAGCGCTCTTCAAACATTGACGCTTCAGCCTCGGATGTGCCACCGTCACGAATGATTTTTCGCGCGATGGCACGGTAGTGCTCCACTTCGCTGGCGAACTCCGGGTTCTTTGACCACGAAACAAAGTCCCGACCACCGACTCGTGGCACATTTTCGCTCGAAATCGGTGGGTTTTCCATGCTGCGCATCCACAGCAAGTCTTCGAGAATCTCCGTTCGACCCAACACTGTTCGTTGCAGATTCAACAACCGTTCATAGGTGTACCCACAAGAAAAGAACTGTCGGTAAGAAGATTCAAACATCGACTTCCACTCAGCAGTGCGCATGACTGCGAATTGTGCTTTATGAGTCTTGTTGGGCGGCAAATCCTCGTCGAGTCGAGACGCCAATGTTTTGGCAGCTGCGGAGAATGGAATCCAGTCGCGATAGGCATCGCGCACCAAAAAACGTCCCTGGTCGACAAAGAAATATAAATTTCTGCCGACACAACCAATGATGGCTGCATCTTCTTCCAGTCGGCGAATTGCCGCACGTAAACCACTCACAAGAAAAAACTCGTCATCGGGCAATAGCGCGCAATACTTCGTATTGACGTACTGACTCGCGGTTGACAACCGCTCGTTGAATCGTGTTCCCGTGTGAATGTACTGAATGTTCGGTGACTGAACTGATGACGGAATCGATATGGGGCTTGATGCACCATCGAGAATCACAACTCGGGCATCAGTATCTCGCCAATACTCGTGCTGTCGCAGGATGAATAGCGGACGTGAAACCGTCGGAATCACGATCGTGAGTTCTGACAAGCCAGCAAAAGTCATCGAGCCAAGATTACCCATGTCCTTGCACGTCGCTCAGTAGGGTCGAATGCTCAATGCCTGTATTCTCTGGTGCCTCCACTCGCTTCGGGGCTTTGGACTGGGCGCTCGCGGCAGCGCTGGCACTCACGTGGGGTTCGTCCTTCCTCTTGATCGCAATCATCATTGAGCACTTTGACCCCGCAGTCGTACCATTCGGGCGGACCTTAGCGGGTGCGGTTGCGCTGGCATTTTTTCCGGGTGCCCGTACGGCCATTCCCCGCCAGCATTGGCCTCGTATCGCCATTCTCGGACTGGTCTGGATGGCTCTACCGTTTTCGCTCTTTCCCCTGGCACAGCAAACCACCGCTAGCAGCGTGGCAGGAATGATTAACGGTGGTCTTCCCGTCGTTATTGCGCTAGTTACTGCGGTGTGGGTGCGACGCCTGCCCAGTGTCCAACGTGTCATTGCCATCGCGCTTGGTTTCGTTGGCATCGTAGTGATTGCGCTACCGGCCGTTCGTGCCGAGTCATCGAGTGGTGAATCAATCGCCGATCTCCGTGGCATCGCTTTGTTGCTCGCGGCAGTGCTCGGGTATGCATTTGGCGCAAATATTGCGCGCCCTCTTCAGGCCCAGTACTCACCTGCACGACTGCTGATGCGTGTGCAGTTTGCTGCGGCGTTGTGGTCGCTTCCTCTTGCTGCAGGGGGCGTTGCGAATTCGCAGTTCGCGTGGTCGGCTGTTGTAGCTCTCATTGCGCTTGGTATTGTCGGCACGGGAGTCGCGTTCGTGGTCTTTGGAACCCTGCTCGAGCGCACCGGTATCACCCGGGCCATGATTCCGACTTACTTCACACCAATCGTCGGTTTGACGGTGGGCGCATTGTTCAACAACGAGCACATCGCAATGGTTTCAGTGGTTGGAATGTGCATCGTGATTGCGTCAGCTTGGATGACCAGCAAACCTGATGCGCGTGACGTGCTGCTCAGCGACGCCACTGCACCACGCTGAAGCCACCAAGACCTGCCGGGTCGAGAAGCGCTTCTGCCTCGCGCACGCGACTACGCATGACCATCGCCGCAAGATCTGGGGCAGCCACCGCGCGCTGCCAGGCTGCTCGACCCTCGTCAACCAACGCCCCAATGCCAAACTCATGCAAAAACTCGGCTTGGGTCATTACTGACGAAGCCACTGGCAACTGATCCAGAGCCACTTCTACGGTGATGTCTTGCTCGCCAACTGCCGACAAATAATGAACGCCCCGACCGTGGGCAACAAACGTGCGCAGCCACTCGCGCCAGGGTCGCACACCCATCATCGATGTCGACGTGGTGTAGTCGAATGTAACCAAGCGGCCCGCTGTCAGTAGCGACAGCGCGTCACTCACCCAATTCGCCGCGGCGTCTTGCACCGCGACACGAGCGCCGTGCGCAACTTCGGTAGGCAAACACGTGGGTAACTCGCGGCACGCCTTCAAGCGTTCGGCGAAACGAAGCCCATCCCACACCACATACGCCTCACGCCACGCGTCGTCAAACACAAAAAGCCGAAAAGGCAGGTTGTCGAGCAGCTCATTAGCGATAATCACCCCAACAAAATGTTCAGTCGGCATGGCTGCACGCGATTCAACACCTGTCGGGTGTAGTGCGCGCTGGGTAGCCGCTACCTCGACCGCTACATAATGCAACACCTCACCGCAGGCAGGCTTGGCAGCAATTACGGCTCGTGCCAACGTGCCCGGCCCCGCCCCCACTTCAACCACAGTGAACGGTGCTGGGCAACCGAGCTCTCGCCACCAGTCATCAAGTGCACGAGCGATGACGGCCCCAAACAGCGGCCCAATTTCGGGTGAAGTAATAAAGTCACCGCGGCGCCCAGCTTGACCATGGCGGGTATAGAAACCTGCTTGGCCATACAAGGCAAGCGACATGAACTGGTCAAAACGCAGTGCACCCCCACTGGCTTTGATCGCCAGGAGAATTTCGTCAGCCGCCAAAAGCACCGAGAAGTTCAGCCATCTCACCGAAGCGCAACACGATTCCAGGCAGGATGCCGAACACCAAAGTTGCAACTGCGGTGATGCCGAGGGCAATTTGCAGCGACGACGGCGTCACAATGCGAGTGGTATCACCATCTGGCACGGGTCGCATCCATACTTCGCGCATGATGCTGCCGTAATAACCAAAGGCAATCACCGAATTGATAGCACCGATGATTGCCAACGCATACGCCCACGGTGTGGCATCGGTGAGCAGTGCTTGAAATGCAGCAAACTTGCCAATCCATCCGCCGAGTGGTGGAATGCCAGCAAGTGACGCCAAGAAAATAGTGAGTAGTACTCCGAGAGCTGGCGCATACGAAAACAACCCACCCAGCGACGAGATTTCACCACTGCGTGTTTTGCGTGAAACCGTAAGAATCACGGCGAACATGCCCAAGTTGGTGGCTGCATACACGATGAGATACACCACCACTGCCCGTAGGGCCGCTTCACCAGCAGCGCCACCAGCGACAGCAAGCGGCATCAAAATGAAGCCGCCCTGGCTCACCGAGGAATAGGCAATCATGCGCACAAAATTGGTCTGGCGTAAGGCGAAGATATTGCCAACGGTCATGGTGAGCGCTGAAAGCCCCCAGATAAACGGTTGCCATACATCGCGCCCCTCAGGAAACGCAGTGAGCACCAACACCACCAGTGCCACAAACCCTGCTGCTTTGCTCGCCACCGACAAAAAGGCCGTCACTGGTGTTGGCGCACCTTCGTATGTGTCAGGTGCCCAGGTGTGAAATGGCACCGCCGACACCTTGAACGCAAACCCGACAACTACGAAGACGATGGCAAGCGCCTGCACAGCGCCAAACGTGCCGTCTAGGTCAATCGACTTGCCGATGTCAATTAGCAGTGTCGAGTTGGCAACGCCGTACAACAACGACATGCCGTATAACATCACCGCCGAGGCAAACACACCGAGCAAGAAGTACTTCACGCCGGCTTCGTTGCTCTTCAAGTCGCGCTTGCGCCACGCCGCCAACATGTACGCCGGAATCGAGAGGAATTCCAGCGCTACGAACACCGACACCAGGTCGCGTGCCGAGGCCATCATGACCATGCCCAACAAACTGGAGAGCAAGAGGAACCAATACTCACCCCGCCAGTAGTCGCCCTCTTCGATGTGCGATGACGACAACAACACGATCACATAGCCAGCCAACAAAAACAGCCCTTTTACTACCAGGCTGAATTCGTCAACCACATATCGGCCGTCAAACATTGAACGCACCGAGTTGTCATGCACTGCCAACGTGAGCACGGGCACCACGGCGCCGAGCAACGAAAAACCCGTGAGCACCGACAACAACCACTTGTTGCGCTCAGTGGTAAACAGATCCACCAGCAACACCACCGTCAAACCAATGGCCAACACGATCTCGGGCGCAAGCGCGTGATAATCGATTGTTGGCGCCGTCCATGGCGCGGCAACTGTGGCCAGAAGTGTCACGCGTCAGCCCCCGAACGCCCGCAAGGTCTCTTGCACTGCTGGATCAATGACGCTGAACAACAAGTTGGGAACCACACCGAGCACCACGATGGCAATCAGCATCGGCAGCCACGCCAACCACTCGCGCGTTGAAACGTCGTGAATCTCTTCGTGGTGGTCGCCCTTAGGTGTGCCGAATGCAGTGCGTTGGTACAGCCACAACAAATACGCAGCAGCTAGCACCGTGCCAAGTGCAGCAATCACCATGTAGGTGCGATACACGGTCACATTCAAACCAGCAGCCGGGTTGTACGCCGCCAAAATCGCGGGGAACTCACCCCAAAAACCAGCGAGACCAGGCAACCCCAGAGACGCCATCGTGCAGAGTCCGAGAATCCAACCAAGGCGTGGCACCTGCGTGAGCATTCCGCCCAACTTGCTGATTTCCAGAGTGTGATATCGCTCTTTGACGCTGCCTGCAATAAAGAACAACATGCCGGTGATCAAACCGTGAGCCACCATGCCAAACACCGCTGCATTCACGCCGAACGGTGTGAGCGTCGAGATACCCAACATCACAAAACCCATGTGGGCAACTGATGAAAATGCAATGAGGCGCTTCATATCGGTCTGTGCCAAACAGCCGAAGGCACCGTAGATGATTCCGATTACGGCCAGGCCGCCAATCCACGGCGCCCACTCAATGGCTGCGTCGGGCAACATCGGAATTGCAATGCGCACGAACCCGTAAGTACCGAGCTTCAGCAGAATTGCCGCCAAAATCACCGAGCCCTGGGTTGGTGCCTGAGTATGTGCATCGGGCAACCAGGTATGAAATGGGAACATCGGCACTTTCACTGCAAAGCCCACGAACATTCCGGCGAAGATCCAAACCTGGGCGTTCTTGGCGATTCCGGCACCGTTTTCGACGAGGTATGGAATCGCAAAACTCTCAGCGCCAGTTTTG
>JBILFO010000068.1:0-8768 GCA_044351505.1 Ilumatobacteraceae bacterium | reverse complement strand
CTCAGCTAGATAATCGGCTTGTCTTTGCGACAAGCCATGTTCGTGCCATTCAACAAAGCGACTTCCATGTCCAGCCATCACTACGCGGTTACGAAGAGTTACCGTTCCAACCCGACAGGGCGAGCCCAAAACTGGATACGCAGAGTTCATACTTTCGTTCGAGCCCTCTGATTGTGCATCGCTGGGCCGAATCTAATTGCCACTATTTCGGTATGACAAATCAGTGCTGTCACGTTGACCCTGTTCAAAGGTCCCAATCTTGACGGGGAACGACGTGGCTGAAGTTAAATCGCTGGCGATTGACCAGTCATGCACAACGACGCGGCGCTTGATTCGCCACTCACCCCCTTCGCACTCGAAGCGGTCAACATACCGCCCAAAGAATTGATCCAACCACTGGCGGTTGCTGTCATCTTGTCGTCGAAGATACGCCATTGTGTAGGTCTCTCCACGTGCCACAGTCGCTGACTCGAACTCAACAATTGAGTTGCCAATCGTGTGACTGGTCATCGTTGCCCGGTGACGCAAAGATTCTGTGATGAATGCGCCAAAGTCTTGACCTGAGCCTTTCCAGTAGCCATGGTCATCAAAACTTTCCTCGCAGTAGCAGGAGTTGATGAGCTCAGCATCCAATCGATCGACGCCGCGACAGTAACGCAACAGAAGTAGATGAATATCACGCCGAGCTGCCAGTTCGTCTGAAAGCTCCATGTGGCTCAACCCGGTGGGATTCCGTGGCGCTTGGCAACCGCAGCCCGGTCAACCGGGTCAGCCGAAGCAAAGCGACGTATGACCTCAGCGCGCAAGTCAGGGAAATCAACCACTGCGTCAATCACCAACTCACTTGCCAGGCGCAATAGATCCACGTCGGCCTCATACTCTTCGCGTTTCAAGGCAACAAAAGCGGCGCGCTCTGTCGGGTCAGTAATCGCTGCGATGTGATTGGCGTACACCGCATTAACGGCGGGCTCTGGGCCCATTACGGCAATCTTTGCGGTTGGCAGTGCAATCGTCGCTATCGGATCAAAAGCAGGACCACACATTGCATAAAGCCCAGCACCGTAGGCCTTGCGCACAACGACACAGATTTTAGGAACCGTCGCTTCGGTAATGGCAGTAATCATTTTGGCTCCGTGCCGAATGATTCCTTGCCGCTCTACTTGTGTACCAATCATGAATCCCGGAACATCGGCAAGAAAAATCAACGGAATATTGAAAGCATCACACATCCAAACAAAACGGGCGGCTTTGTCAGCAGAGTCAATGAACAAGACACCACCTTTTTGTTGTGGATTATTGGCGACCACCCCAACCACATGCCCGTCAAGTCGTGCTAGTCCAGTAATCAGTTCGGTCGCCCAATCAGGCTTGAGTTCAAAGAATGATTCGCCATCAACAAACGCCTCAATCATTTTGTGCATGTCATATCCAGCGGACTCGTCATTCGGGAGAATTGATCTCTGCAACTCTCGAGCAGGCAGAGTTGTGAGAAACGTTTGCGGTGCTTCGCGCCAATTCATCGGCAGATATGAGAAATAGGTCTTTGCTTGCTCAATCGCGTGCACATCATCGCGGGCGAGGTTGTCAGCACAACCCGACACTGAAGTGTGCATGCGTGCACCCCCCATCTCTTCCAGAGTCACTTTCTCTCCGATTACTTCCTCGGCCATGCGTGGCGAGCCGAGATACATAGATGCGTTTCCGTCCACCATAAAAACAACGTCACAAAAAGAAGGAATGTACGCGCCACCTGCCGCGGACGGCCCAAACAGACAACAAATCTGTGGAACCTTCCCAGATAATCGGACTTGATTAGCGAAAATTCTGCCAGCGCCACGACGGCCTGGGAACATCTGCACTTGGTCGGTGATTCGGGCACCTGCAGAATCGATCAACCAAAAAATTGGCAATTCGTGGCGCAGCGCGACTTCGGTCGCACGAATAATTTTTTCGACCGTGCGAGCGCCCCACGAGCCGGCTTTAACGGTGCTGTCGTTTGCCACGACCACCACATGGCGACCATCAACACGACCCACCCCCGTTACCACCCCGTCTGCGGGTAGATCCTTTGCTTCAGAATTGGCCAAAAGACCATCCTCAGAGAACGTGTCTTTGTCGAGAAGCAGTTGGATTCGCTCGCGCACGAAAAGCTGATTCTTGCTCTTGAGTTTTTCTTGATTTTGAGCTGAGTTTCCCAGCTTGGCGCGGTCCATCCGCTGGATGCTCGCTGCCTGCAGATTCGTTTCGGGATGTAAGGTTGGATTGTGGCCCAAGTCGAAATCATCGACGTTCACGCTCACATCCTACTTCCAGGCATCATGGGCACTTGTGGGCATGCCGGGCCAGAAATGGGCGTACGAACCGATGGCACCCAGTATTTTCGTGCCGGAGATTACGTCCTAGAAAATGTGAAATTTACCAATAGCCCATTTTCGGATCCACAGTTGCGTATCGAAAAGATGGCTGAACTGGGCATCAGTAAGCAACTGGTATCACCAAACCCAATTACCTATTTTTATCATCAGCCCGCGAAAGATGCGGTGCCTTTCAATCTGGCTCACAATGACGAAGTCGCACGAATCTGCTCTGCGCACCCGAGTCTCGTAGGTGCAGCAGCCTTACCCCTGCAAGACCTTGATGCTTCACTGCGCGAACTGAATCGCGCCGTCACCGAATTGGGAATGGTCTGCTCATACTTGGGCACCGACGTGAATGGGATTCCGCTTTCTGATCCGCGATTCGAGGAATTGTGGAGCGAACATGAACGACTCAATGTTCCTGTAGTGATTCATCCTGCGCCCCGAGGCTCATTCCAATCGGCGGGCCCGTTCTTTGACAAGTGGGACATGGATGTCATTTTCGGATTCGCAATGGACGAAGGCCTTGCAGTCGCACATCTGTTGTTCGGCGGAGTGCTTGATCGTCACCCGCGACTCAATGTCCATATCGCCCATGGTGGAGGGTTTGCCGTATTCCAAAAAGGGCGCCTGATGGCCGCGCTCGAAAAACGGCCGTGGGGCAAGAACCTGCTGAACCGCCCATTTGATGACCAATGGAAGCAGTTGAGTTGGGACACTGCAGTACATCGCACCGATGCCCTGCAGTTTTTGGTCGATACAGAGGGTTGCGATCGAGTTTTGCTCGGTTCAAATTTTGCGGGCTGGGATGTGGAAGACAAGTACCAGGACATGATCGGCAAACTTCAATTGCCCCCTGGCGGCGCAGAAGCAATCTTGGGACAAAACGCAAAGCGCATTTTTCGGCTGTAGGTCATTCTTCGTTAGTTGTTTTGCGTCCAGCGTCAACTGTCTCGCGTCGTATCCATTTGACACTCCAGAAAAATACCATTGAAATTGCTGCGCAAATAGCGCAATACAACCAAGCCCACGAATACCCAAACTGATCAGCGAGATAGCCGAAGCTCACCGGCGCCGCAAGGGCGCCAAAGTAATAGCCGGTCATCGTGAGCCCCGAACCTCTGCCTGCTGACCCGGGACAAAGGTCAATGATCAGCGCATGCATCGTGCCGATTGCGGCGAGTTGTGATACGACGGCAACAGTAAGAGCGATTACCACCACCACCATCGGAAAATACGCTGCGCGAGCGACAAGTATTTGAGAAACACTCAAAGCACTTGTGAGCCCCATCAGAAACACGCGCCGGGACGACAACCCGAGTCGATCAGACATTCGACCCAATAACACCATATTTATTGCGCCGATAATGCTCGCTGTTCCAATCACACTCCCGGCCACGAATTTCCCGATCTGCAACTCCTCCACGAGATACGAAATAGACCACGAGTAAACGGGCTGACTTCCAATGAGCAGAAAAAATGCTGCTACTGGCACACGCCAGAAGCCGCTCGGCGGGCGTCTTGACACGACAGCCTGTTGAATGCTCGAAACACTTGGAATCACGATGAGAACCACGGCGCATGCAACTAGCGCGATAACTCCCGAAAACAACATCGGTATTCGCCACGAAAAGTTTTGACCGATAACCGGCGCAAAAAAAGCCCCGAATGACACCAGCAAGGGCACACCCATGGTTTTGGCGTTCGACGCAATCCCGCGTTGACGCTGCGGCACCACTCGCGCCAGCACGACGTTAGTCGCGGTATTTATTGGGGCATAACAGGCGCCACCAGCCACGGACAAAAGAAGCAACATCAGATACGAGTCGGCTTGAGATGCGGCGAAAATTGCGCAGGCCAGAATCGCCAAGGAGCTAGCGATAAGGATTTTTGCTGAGACTCTGTCTGCCAAAACACCGCTAACGATTGACGCAGCACCTGTCGCCCCGAAATAAACACTCACCAAAAGCCCTGCTCGCGCACGATCGATGGTGAAGAACTCACGCAACTCAGGGGCAAGGAATCCGTGAAGAAAGCCGAGCGATGCCCCAACCCCAACACAAAGTGCCGTGGTTGCCACAACCACTGGAATCCCGAACGTGCGTGTTTGCGTCAATTGGCCCCTTTCTGACAGTAGCCCTTTGGTCACTTCGACACTTGATGATTATGCTTCGAGCATGCGGCGTGTCTTGGTCACTGGGGGCGCATCGGGTATTGGCGCCGGAACGGCAGCCCACTTGTCCAGCCTCGGCTGGGCTGTCACCCGGGCAGACATGTCAGCCGATAACGACATCGTGCAACTTGACGTCACAAAAGAATCCGACTGGCAGGCCGTTTTTGCCGCTCACGGGCCGTTTACGGCACTCGTAAACTGCGCCGGAGTCCGTACGCGGTCTCCCCTCGTCGACTTATCACTCGAGGAGTGGGAAAGAGTTATTCGCATCAATCTCACTGGTTCATTTCTGGCTATCAAGTACTTCGCGCAATCATGTCTCGCCAACAACAGCACTGGCGTAGTCATAAACATCGCATCGGTAAATGCTTTCGGAGCAGTTGCAGGGCAGCCGCACTACGTGGCATCTAAAGCCGGTGTAGCGATGCTCACTAAGGCGGCTGCACTAGAACTGGCGGAACACGGAATACGCGTCAATGCAATTGCGCCGGGGCCGATCAATACCCCAATGCTCGCTGAGCGACTCAATGAGCCAGGCGGCCGGGAGTGGCTCGAGGACAAGGTGCCAATGGGGCGACTCGGAGAGCCCGCAGATTGCGCCCGTGGGATTGCATTTCTCCTTTCGGACGAGTCGAGCTACATCACTGGCGTAACTTTGCCAATCGACGGCGGATGGCTCACTCGCTGAGGCGACTCCCACCTATGCCACTTTCCCACTCTGACCAATACCACGCCGCGTGGGTAGTGCCCGATCTCGCCGCTGCGATGGAGTCTTTTCGCCCCCTTGGTTTGCGATGGGCCACACCCGCGGTTCGGTCGATCGTTGTTGGTCGCCCCAATGTTGCCCCAACGTCTTTTTCCATTCTGGTGTCATACTCCTGCGACGGGCCCTTGCACGTGGAGTTGATTCAAGGCGCTGCTGGGTCCCCATGGGAGCCGCTTACGAATGGCGTCATGCATCACCTCGGTTGGTGGGTCAGCGATTTGCGTCAGTCAATTGCAATGCTTGAAGCCGAGTCTCACGTCTTGGAATCATGGATGGTGGGCAATGACGGTGGTCCAGCGCGTTTTGCGTATCTACGTGCACCAGGCGGCCAACTTGTGGAGATCGTCGATGTGGCAATTCGCCCAAACCTGATGGCTTGGTTACACGGCGAGGCGTACGTCTAGCAGTCGATTTCCCACCGACAACGACCGTCGGGCGTCGACGGTGGCGAAACACGCCAAGCACCTTGACCAACACTTGCAATGGTGAACATACACCGCGCGCAGTAACGAGGCACGCCCGCCGGAACGCCATCCACCTCGCCCGGTAATACTTTGCTCACGTTTGGATTACTTCGCCAATGAACGAGACCAGAGCCGCATTGGTGATCAAAAACAACCTTGTCTTCTCTTCTTGTTACGTCACCAGTTGAGTTATGGGCCCGTAGCAATGCTGCGATTGCCGTGGGGTTCGGGGTGCTCGACACAAGGTTTTCGACACCAATTGAAGTCCGATGATGAATTGCGGCAAGATACGGCTCGAGTTCCTGCCCGTTTTCGACAGCTTCATCAACACAAGCAGCGATGATTGCGATGAGTCGGTCATGCAAGCCGCGCCATTGCTGCTGAGCGGTGCTCACTGCCTCCAACAGCTCTGGACGCTCGCCGTCCAATAACGATGCGACTTGGTCAGTCAACGAGTTGAGATGCAGTTCAGTATTCATGAAACTCCGATCAGCCGTTATGTGCTAGGACACTAGTAGTGAACACGAAAACCACTGACGTGCTCGTGCTAGGTGCAGGCCCAGGGGGCATGAGCGCCGCCGTTGCTGCGGCTCAACAAGGCGCAGCGGTCACCGTGCTGGAAGCACTCGGAGAAATTGGTGGTAACGCAATTTGGTCAACGGGTTACATGGCTTTTGTTGATACGGACTTTCAACGTCAACAAGGCATCAGCGACTCCGTTGAGTTGTTTATGAACGACGCCCGAGCAGAAGTGAACTTGCAGAGAGACCACTACGGCATTATCTGGGACGAATACATGACGCGCGTCTACGCCGAACAATCAGCACGTACCTACGACTTTCTCGTTCAGTACGGTGTTGAATTCGGTCGGCTAATCCAACGACCGCTACAACACACCACAGCGCGAATGCTCAACGTGGTTGATACGTTCAGCATCCAGCGCGCATACCTGCGCGCTTTTGAAGAACACGGTGTGGCCGTCGAGTACAACACCAAGGCAACTCGCCTCATTCGCACCGGAAACTCCGTAACTGGGGTCGATGCCGACGGTCCCGAAGGATTGACGAGATGGTCGGCCAAGCGAGCGGTCATTCTTGCCACAGGCGGATACCAGGCCAACCCCGAGTTGAGACTGCGGTATCAGCCAGAACATCTTGCCCGCACTCCCTATCTCGGCGTCCACACTTGCCAAGGAGATGGTCACGTCATGGGCCAAAGCCAAGGTGGTGATCTCATCAACATGACCATGATCCAGCCTTTGGTGATAGTCGGCTCAGCCCTTGTCGAGGATTCAATTGCTGTCAACTCGACGGGTCGGCGCTTCCACGACGAGGCCGGACCCTACGACAATCGTGTAGCCGCGTTGCTCGCTCAACCAGATCGAATCGGGTATTACGTGTTTGACCACCACACCTTTCAACGCAAACAGCATCTTGTCAACCAGATGCCCGCCCCCTACGCGACTGCCGACGACCTCTCCGGGCTGGCAAAGCTGATTGGGAGCGATGTTCGAACTCTGACCGCAACAATTGAATCGTGGAATGATCTTGTTGCTGCTTCACCTCAGCATGACGCCGAGTTTGGTCGAGTAATTTTCAACGGTGAGCGGCACGGCATAAGTGAGCCGCCGTATTACTGCAGTCGAATGACGATCGGCACGAACTTTCCTTCCGGCGGATTGCGTACGACAACGGCCATGGCAGTAGTTGACGTGATGGGCCAGCCAATATCTGGGCTTTACGCCGCAGGCGACACTGTTGGTGGAGTCAACCCGTGTCTTGGACTGGGCGGAATCCACATTTGCTCCGGCCTCACTCTGGGAACTTTGGCTGGGCAATCAGCAGCAAATGGGGTGATCGGCGAAGTTCACGAACTCATTCGCCACGAACCATTAGACCGCCCGAAACTCATCGCCACTCGGCCGACCATGGCCATCGTTGACCTTGACGAAACTGAGCCTGAATAGTTGACGGGTGTTAGCGCATAGCGCAACGTTCGTTTGCTCTTAGGCGTGTTGCTTTAACGCAGCCGCCTGGCGACGAAACGCCTCGGGTGCAATGTCAAAGCCGTACACCCGTGAGGCATTGCCCCATGTGAGTTTCTCGATTGTCTTTTCCGGCAACCAGCCCAACTGCTTTTCAAGGTACGTCTGGGTGTCTGGCCATGTGGAGTCAGCATGCGGGTAGTCACATTCCACCATCACGTTGTTCTCGCCAATTCGCTGCAACATCTCAAAGCCTGCGGTGTCATCAAGCGCACAGAAAAAGAAGTTTCTCTGGAGCACTTCGTTGGGATGAAGATCTTCGTTGATCCATCCGCCAGTGAAATCCTTGTAGCGGAAACAGTGGTCAATTCGATCCATCAAAGCAGGAACCCAGCCAATGCCACCCTCAGAGATTGCAATTTTCAGCCGGGGGTAACGAACCGCAACTTTTGAAAAAAGCCAGTCGACAACAGCAATCGTCGACCCGACCCAGAAGAGAGTTGCAATCACATCAGCTGGCGCATCTTTCGACCCGGTCACAAGATGTGAAGCCGAACCGACATGGAGCGAGATCACCGTGTCGGTGTCCTCACACGCCTGCAGAATTGGGTCCCAATGCCCAGAGTGAATGCTCGGCAGGCCCAGCCGTTCAGGAATCTCGGGAAAAGACAGTGAACGAAACCCGCGACTCGCATTCTTGCGAATCTCATCAGCAGCGATGAGTGGGTCTTTCAGCCAAGTGACCTGCTGAGGAATAAATCGTTCTGGATACTTTCCGCACCAGCCCTCGAGATGCCAATCATTCCACGCGCGAACTGCAGCAAGGCCCAACTCTGGATCCTTGGCTTCTGCAAAGCGGGTGCCCGCGAAACCTGCGACCATCGAAGGAAAGCACAGCGAAGCCCAGACTCCACACGTGTCCATATCTTTGACGCGCTGATCGACGTCGTAGCAACCGGGTCGCATGTAATCGAATCGCGCAGGCTCCATGGAATATTCCGACGGAGGGCGTCCAATCACGGCA
>JBILFO010000067.1:0-8791 GCA_044351505.1 Ilumatobacteraceae bacterium | reverse complement strand
GGCGTGCGAAACATTGCTCACCACGGGCTTGTGTGTGATCGCCGGCGAAATCACCACGTCGGCGTATGTCGATATTCCCAAACTGGCGCGCAGCGTCATCAAAGAAATTGGTTATGACAATGCCGCCTATGGCTTTGACGGCAACACTTGTGGCGTCATCATCAGCATCGACGAACAGTCGAGCGATATCGCGATGGGTGTCGACAAGAGCGAAGAGTTGCGCGGCGGCAAGAGTGGCGAAGACCGCCTCAATGCCCAGGGTGCTGGCGACCAAGGAATGATGTTTGGTTATGCCTGTGACGAAACGACCGAACTCATGCCGCTGCCGATCTTTCTTGCCCATCGTCTGGCTGAGCAACTCACCGAGGTTCGCAAATCTGGTGCCATTCCGTATCTGCGTCCAGACGGCAAGACGCAGGTGTCATTTGATTACGAAGACGGCGTTCCAGTGCGGTTGCGCACTGTATTGATCAGCACGCAGCATGCTGACGGAATTTCCCGCGACACTGTGATTCGCCCCGACCTCATCGAGCAAGTGATTCGCCCGATCGTGCCGGCCAAGTTTGCCAAAGATGACTATGCCGTCTACATCAACCCAACCGGCGAATTCGTGAAGGGTGGGCCACACGCCGACACCGGTCTCACCGGGCGCAAGATTATCGTCGACACCTACGGCGGCATGGGTCGCCACGGTGGTGGGGCATTCAGCGGCAAAGATCCGTCAAAGGTCGATCGTTCGGCTGCCTACGCCGCGCGATGGGTGGCCAAGCATGTCGTAGCTTCGGGTGCAGCGCGCCGCTGCGAAGTGCAAGTTGCCTATGCCATTGGTATGGCGCAGCCAATCAGCATCTTGGTCGAAACATTCGGCACCAACACGGTTGCAGAATCACAAATCGAGCAGGCCGTGCGCGACACATTCGACCTGCGACCAGCCGCCATCGTGCGCGATCTCGACTTGAAGCGCCCGATTTATCGTCGCACTGCTGCGTATGGGCATTTCGGTCGCAACGATCCCAGCTTCACGTGGGAACAAGTGTCGCGGCTTGATGCGTTCAAAAAAGCCGCCAAACTGTAGACCGCTTCGCCCACTGGGCTGTAACGCCGCCACCGGCTGCGTAATCTCGTAACTGTTGTGTCGTTGCTTGCCCGAGTCGTCGTAGATGTCACGGGCGTCGATAAGCCGTTCGATTATCTCATTCCCGACGCATTGCGCAGCGATGTGGTGGTTGGTTCGCGGGTGCGCGTGTCGCTGCATCGTCGCGAGGTGTCGGCGTGGGTGATGGCAATTGTCGAAGACGTTGACAGTGACGTTGACGCCAAGCGACTCTTGCCCATTATCAAGGTGACGTCGATCGGGCCGTCGCCAGATGTGGTGGCCCTGGTTGAGTGGGCAGCAGTGCGGTGGGTGTCGCGCCGCCGGCCATTTTTTGTCTCGGCTTCGCCACCTAAGCGCGTGCCACGTTTAGTGGCCAGTCGCTATGGCGCCCGCAATAGGAACGCGTCTGTATCTGATGACGCGTCGGAAGATGCAGCACTCGAAGCGCTGTTTGGCGCTGTTGGTGGCGTGGTGCAATGTGGCCCAGCATCTACACACTCCGCACTACTTTCTGCTGCCACTCGCCATGGCCCCACCTTGGTGGTGGTGCCCACCGTGGTGCGAGCGCGGCGTCTGGCTGCTCACTGTCGTCAACTCGGCTTGACCACAGCGGTGTATCCCGACGATTGGGTGGCAGCCGCATCCGGCGTCGATGTTGTGGTGGGTGCGCGGTCGACGGTGTGGGCAAGTGTTGCGCAACTTGCCAGCATCATCGTGATCGACGAACACGACGACACCTTGCAAGAAGAACGTGCTCCCACTTGGCACGCGCGTGATGTGGCAATCGAGCGGGCCCGCCAAGCCGGCATTGCTTGTGTGTTGGTGTCACCCGTGCCTACGTTGAGCGCGCGTCAATGGGCGCACTCGATTGGTGCGGATGTCGTGCAAGCCCACGATGCCACAGACTGGCCAACGATTCGGGTGATTGATCGCAACATCGACGAACGCTGGGCATCGTCGCTGGTCACGAGCGAACTGATCGAGTTGCTGCGCGATCACACCAAACGTGTGGTGTGTGTGCTGAACGTAAAAGGTCGGGCCCGGGCAGTTGCCTGCGATGCATGTCGCACGGTGGCGCGCTGCGAGGCGTGCGGGGCTGCGGTGCAACAGCCCGACGAGCACGGGTTGTCGTGCCCGCGATGTGCAGCCACACGACCCGTGGTGTGCTTGGCCTGTGGGTCGCAAAAGATGCGGTCCATCCGCATCGGCATCTCGCGTCTGCGCGACGAACTCGAGGCCGCAGCCGGGCGACCGGTACAAGAAATCAAACCGACCACCAGTGCCATTGAACCCCACACATCGGTGTTCGTGGGCACCGAAGCAGTGTTGCACCGCATTGATCGTGCTGACGTCGTGGTGTTTTTGGACATCGACGCCGAGTTGCTGGCCCCGCGCTTTCGTGCCAGCGAGCAGGCGCTGAGTTTGGTGGCGCACGGTGCGCGACTCGTAACAGGCAGCAGTACAGGCGACAGTGTTAGAGGCGAAGTTGTGCTGCAGACTTCGGTGCCGCAGCACGAGGTGATGGTGGGTTTGGTAATGGCCAACCTCGCACCCCATGTCGCTGCCGAAACCGAGCGTCGACAACGGCTGCGTCTGCCACCATTTGGTGCACTGGCCGAAATCAGCGGCGCTGGTGCTCCAGACCTGGCAGCCCAACTTGCGGCGTCGCTGCTGGTGCAAGTAGCCACTAGCGAAGATCGCACCTTGGTGCGTGCTACATCGTGGGAGGCCTTGAGCGAAGCGTTGACTGTGGCGCTCAGCGCTGTGGGTCGCCCCAAGGTGCGAGTGCGCATTGCAGTCGACCCTTCGCGCGCCTAAATCAGCAACGCGACTCGCGGTTTGGGTTCGGGTTACGTGCGTGTCACGTGCAGAATGCGGTAGCCCTGTTTACTAGTGTGACGTTGCACTACGTAGCCCTCGGCAGCCAGCCATTTAGCCAGTGAGTCAGACCCCAAATTTTTGTGCACCACCAAGTCGGCGCAACCCTGCGGGGTGAGACGCGCCAACCATTCGCGTAGCAGGCGATGCAGTTCGTCTTTGCCGATACGAATCGGGGGATTCGACCAGATTGCATCAAACTGCAAGTCAGCGGGCACGTCGCCCACAGTCACGACCCGCACATTGGAGAGCTCGTTGAGCTTCACGGTGCGACGGGCCACTTCGATTGCCCGCTCGTTTACATCAACGGCCCAGACTTGGGCATCGGGGCGCAGCTTTGCTAGTGCCACGGCAATCGCACCACCACCGCAGCCAAGGTCAAGCAGCACGCCGCCAGGTGGCACTTGCGCATTCTCAATGAGCACCCGGGTGCCCCAATCAAGTTCGCCATGGTTGAACACGCCACGGTCGCCGGCCAGTGTGAGTTGCAGTTTGCGCACCTGCACTTGATGAGTGGTCGGTGTCGACGGCGACGTCGGCTCCGGTGTGAAGTAGTGATCAGATGACGACATGCCAATCGGTAGCCTTACACAGCGTGACGTACGAAATTCGCACCTTTGGCGACCCCGTATTGAAAGCCGTCGCCGAGCCCGTCACCAATATTGATGCCAAGTTGGTGTCGCTTACCGACGAGATGTTCGAGGTCATGTACAAAGCCCCTGGCATCGGGTTGGCGGCCACCCAAATTGGTGTGCAGCGTCAGATTTTTGTCTACGACATTGACGACAAGCGCGAGGTGATTTTGAACCCGCAGATCGCCGAATCGAGTGGGGAGTGGGTGTACGACGAAGGCTGTCTGTCGATTCCTGGTCTGTATGTGGAGATGTTGCGTCCCAAGAACGTTTTGGTGCGCGGCATCAACCTGCAGGGCAACCAAGTGGAGTTCGAAGCAGACGAACTGTTGGCGCGCTTGTTTCAACACGAGGTGGATCACCTCAACGGGGTGCTCATGTTCGACCGTATGACCCCGGATCAGCGTCGCGAGGCCGTCAAGTTGTATCGCACCCGCGAGGATCAGCCCAAAGACGCCGAACCATTCCACCTGAAACTGGTGTGACGCAGATTCGCTGCTTGTGACTGGACTCGCTGCCTTGCCAACTGGTGCCGCGCGACGCGTGGTGTATCTCGGTACGCCCGAAGTGGCGGTGCCACCGCTGCAGGCGTTGGTCGCCGCGGGTGTAGACGTGGCATTGGTGATCACGCGCCCTGACAAGCGACGTGGTCGCGGGTCGGGTGTGTCGCCGAGCCCGGTGAAGGTGGCCGCCGGTGAATTGGGTTTGTCGGTGAGTCACGACGTGAATGATGTGCTTGCCGTTGGTGCAGACCTCGGTGTGGTTGTTGCCTATGGACGCATCATTCCGATGTCGGTGCTGTCGCAGGTGGCGATGATCAACGTGCATTTTTCGCTGTTGCCACGTTGGCGGGGCGCGGCCCCCGTTGAACGTGCGCTGCTTGCCGGCGACAGCGAAACAGGAGTGTGCATCATGCGGGTAGAAGAAGGCTTGGATACCGGTGTGGTGTATGACCGCAGCGTGCTGGCGATTCGCAGCGACCACTCGCTTACATCGCTGCGCAATGAACTGGTGCAGGCGTCACTGCCGGCCTTGTTGCGCGCGGTCACCCAGGGCACCGGCACTGGCACAGCCCAGCAAGGCGAGCCGACCCACGCCGCCAAGATTGCACCGAGCGAACTGCAGGTGCAGTTCACCATGAACGCGCGCGAAGTGGTGGCCCGCACCAAGTTGGAGGCCGCATGGTTTGTATATCTCACCAAGCGTGTGCGGGTATTGCGTGCCCAACCATCGCCGAACCCGTTGCCGGCAGGTAGCGCGCCTGGCGATGTGCTGTCGGTGTCACCAGCCGGGGTGGAAATCGCCTGTAGCGATGGTGCAGTGTTGCTCGTTTCTGTGCAACCCGAGGGCAAGAATGCAATGGCAGCCGTTGACTGGGCCAACGGGGCGAGGCTCGGCACATCGTTGACCGTGGCGTCGTTAGCCTAAAAACTCATGTTGCGACTGGTGCTTCCCAAAGGTTCGCTCGAAGCCGCAACGTTTGATTTGTTTGACGCAGCCGATCTCACCGTCAAGCGGTCATCGCAGGTTGACTATCGGGCTTCTATCGCTGACCCGCGCGTCGATGAGGTGCGCATCTTGCGACCACAAGAAATTCCGGTGTACGTTGCCGAGGGTTTGTTTGACATTGGCATTACCGGTCGCGACTGGATTGAAGAAACATCCAGCACCGTGCAGTCACTTGGCAAGTTGAACTACTCAAAAGCATCCAGCGACCCGGTGCGCATCGTGTTGGCAGTGGCCAACGACTCAAAGTTTCAAAAAGTGCAAGACCTGCCTGCAGGTGTGCGGGTGACCAGCGAGTATCCGCGCCTTACCGAAAAATTCTTTGCCGAGCACAAGATTTCTGCCGATGTTCGTTTGTCGTACGGCGCCAGCGAAGCCAAGGTTCCCGACATCGCCGATTGTGTGGTTGACATCACCGAAACAGGGCGCGCCTTGCGAGCTGCAGGACTGCGCATCATCGACACCATCCTCACCAGCCACACTGAGTTCATTGCCAACCCAGCCGCCTATGCCGACCCGAAAAAGCGTCATGCAATGGAGCAGTTGCTTACGTTGTTGCAGGGTTCACTCGAGGCTCGCGGCAAGGTGCTCGTGAAGTTGAACGTGAGCGATGCTTGCTATGCGGCAGTGCTCAAGGTGTTGCCAGCGGCCAAATCACCAACGGTCTCAAAGTTGGCGTCGGGCGACTGGGCAGTGGAATCGGTGGTGGAAAAGCGCACCGTCAATACGGTCATTCCGGCATTGAAGGATGCAGGCGCCACCGACATTCTCGAATTGCCGATTTCCAAAATCATTCATTAGCTCAGCGTTGAGCGGGTAGCCGTACCTCGACAACCAAGTCGGGAAACCGCAGCGTGATGTCGCCAAAAATCATCTCGTAGTCACCGATGATCGGCGCCCGAGACGCCACGACGGTGAGTGCTGCCGTATCGTGCTGCACGCCAGGGCCGGTGCGTCGCGCGCTGCGCAGTTCGTACTCGTGCGGGGCAACTTCGTAAACATCAACCCAGTCGGTGTCGGGCCGGGTGCGTACACCGATGAAGCCATCGCGGGAGTACATCGTGAATGGTGCGTACTGGTCAATGGCAAATCTGTTGCGGCGGCCATGCTCAAAGCCGATGGCGTTGTTGGGTTCCACAATTGATGTGGCCACGATGCCATCAAATCGCTGCTCATGGCGCCGCGGTTCGACCACTGGCTGCACGGTGAAGGCTTTGCGCAAGCGCGCACACAACCGGGTAAACAACGGCAAGAAATACAAGTCGTGCACATGAGTGGTGTTGTTATCCAGTCGGGTCGGCCCAGCGGCTGGCACATCGATTGCCGCCATCAACACCGACATCAGCGAGACGTACAAATGCGGATCCAAACCGTAGGACCGCACATGGGGCCCGGCTTGCAGGGCAAATCCCGGATGCCAGACCTCGTGTAAGCGGCTACAGATTAGCCGTATCGCTTGTTCACCAAGTTGGCGCACTGGCGCTGTGCGCCCGAAGTCAGCCAGCAAACAACCAGCCATGAGCGAGATTGCATCGTACGTAGGGGAGTTGTACTCAGCGATGTCGCCGTCGCAGTCGAGCTGTGCAGCAACAGCGTTGCCCAGAGTCGACGCTTGGTCGGTTGCATCACAGAGCCAGGTGTGCATGAGTGCGATGTTGGTGTAGTGCGCACCCACTCGATTGAGGGGTTCGCTGCGCGCGGCGTCGTGCACGGCGCGTTGCATGTTGCCCCGCAGATCATCGGTGAGCACATGGCCATAGAGCCGTTCGGTGACCCACAAAATGAGTGCCAAGAATTGGCGCCAGTTGGGGTCGTAGTCGCGCCATTCGCGATCACGCACCCGACCGTCGGTGTCGAGCGTGCCAGCGTCGGGTTGCGCAGCATGAGTCTTAAACGTGCCGGCCCAGCGTGGGTCGGCATCCAACGAATATTGATGTTGCAGCACGTGGTGCAGGGCTCGTTGTGCCCGTTCTACTTGGCCGTTCTCTAAATCCAAAAATGCGCCGAGGGCAGTTTCACGCACCAGATGTAGCCCGTAGAGGCGCACCATGCCACGCTCGTCGTCCCACAGTTGCTCGTGCATTGTGTGAAGAGCACTGGCCAGGCCTGACATGTGGTTGTTACGGTCGGCTTTCACCAAGGATCTTCAACCCGCGCATGGTGCGCGACTGCTTGGCGCTATCTCGCACGTAGTTGTTGATGTGGGCAACCGCAACGTCGGGGTCATCGGTAAATATCAACAAATCCAAGTCGTGGGCCGAGATCATGCCACTGGCTTTCATATCGTCAAGTTGGGTGCGAAGTGGTTGCCAGAATGACTCTCCAAACACCACAATCGGAAAGTCGCGCATCTTGCCGGTCTGGATCAAGGTGAGTGCTTCAAAGAGTTCGTCGGCTGTGCCAAAACCGCCCGGAAACACGATGAAGGCCAACGAATATTTGGTGAGCATGTATTTGCGCGTGAAAAAATAGTTGAAGTCAACCTGAATATCTAGATAGTCGTTAGCTCCTTCTTCGTGCGGCAACCTAATGGTGCAACCAACACTTGGCGCGGCAACGTCGCGCGCACCGCGGTTGGCGGCCTCCATCACGCCCGGCCCGCCACCGGTAATCACGGTGAAACCAGCGCGACCGAGGGCTTGCCCGATGGCTCGCGCGTTTACGTATTCAGGCGAAGTTTCTGGCACCCGCGCCGAGCCAAACACGGTTACTGCAGGGCCGACGAAATGTAGGCGGCGCATGCCACGCAGCATCTCTGTGGCTATGCGATGCAAAATAACAAGGTTGCGCCAGCGACTGCGCGGATTGGCCAGAAACTCAGCGTCGAAAGAAGCGTTGCGGGGCACGGTGCCAACCTACGCCGTCATTACGCTGTGGGCATGCGGGCAGATCGTGTGCTTGTTCGCGTCATGATTTTTGTGGCCTTGACCGTAGGTGTGGTGGCCTGCGCAGAAAGTGACGCAGGGGCACCTAGCACCGTTGCTACTCCCGCCGAGTGTCCGCCAGCCGATGTGGCTGATCAAAACGAAATTTCGGTGCAACGTGCCGAGCTGTTGCTGGGTTTCAGCGAAGCCGATGCACAGCGGTGTGCAGCGCAACTCGGGTGGTCATATCGAGTCGGGCAGCGTGATGGTGAAAGCTTTGCGGTAACCATGGATTATTCGCTGCAGCGAGTCACCGTGACGGTGGCAGACAACATCGTCACCGCAATCACTGTTGGCTAGTTCGAGTTGAATCGGGCCCGAATTTCGGCTTCGATATCCCGTTTACCTGGCGAGACCAGCCACTCGAGTTTCCAGTGTGACAACCCGGCGCGCAGACACGTGGGTATGTCAAGGAAGTGCGTGCCAAAAACCATCCGCAGGGAATCAATGAGGAGCATGGTGACGGATTCGGGTTGGCATCCTTCGGCCTCGCGAAACTGTGTCCAATTGCAAAAGTCATCCCCGTGTTCGAAGGGTGGTGCGTATCCGAGTTGAGTCAGTACGCGTCGTTGCGTGGCGCTATAGGGCTCGTCGCGGTAGTGATCGCCCTGTACTTCCACCTGCAGCCGCAGGTCGTCGCGCCACGCAAACTGCACGAACCCCGGGTTGTCTGACGCATCGCCGACGAAGGTGTTCTCGTGGGCAATCATCACGACGTATTCACGTCCCTCGCGCACGTATCTGGCCAGCCGCAT
>JBILFO010000124.1:0-4143 GCA_044351505.1 Ilumatobacteraceae bacterium | reverse complement strand
CGCTTACGCAAGCACGTCGACGGCCGACGATTCGAACGGCTGGTGTATCTACTGCTGCTGTTGAGCGGTTTGTCGGTCGGAATCTCGGGTGCGCTCAGCTAGCAAACCACCCGAGCCATGCTTCTTTGGTTTTGGGTTTGAAGATGGCATTCGACGAGCGCACCTGTGACATTGCGGCGTGTGCCGCGGGCGAGTACTGATGCCCGGGGAAAATTACGGTGTTGTCCGGCAGCGAGGCCAGACGTTGCAAACTGTCGTACATGTCGCTCGGGTTGCTACCAGGCAGGTCGGTGCGACCACAACCATCAAGAAAGAGCGTGTCGCCTGAAACGAGTCGTCCATCCACCAAAAAGCACTGGCTGCCTGGAGTGTGGCCCGGTGTGTGCACAAGTTTGATCTCGATATCACCGACCTTCACGATGTCGCCAGGCTCGTGTGCTGTGAGGTGGGTTCGCTCAACACCAGTCACTTTGGTGACCCATTCGACTTCGGCTTGCTGCACATGAATCGGCACACTGCATCGCTCAAGTAGAGACGCGATGCCGTCAATGCGCATACCCATCATCGAGCCACCCACATGGTCGGGGTGATAATGCGTGGCGAGCACACCAGTGAGGCGTAGCCCGTCGGCTTCAACTGCATCGACGAGACCGTTCACGTCGTACGCAGGATCGATGAGCACACAATCTCCTGTCTGACGATCACCGATCGCATACACAAAATTCACCATTTGGCGTGCCATGTCGTCGTTTTGGGCAAAGTCACGGCCCGACAACAACTGGCGAAAATAGAAGCGGTCTTCCAGCACGACACCGAAACTACCTGCGCCTACCCTTAACTTGTGGCTGCTGGTTCGTCTACTGCATTGCGTTACGCCATCGTTGGCACCGGCATGATGGGCGTTGAGCACATTCAAGCCTTGCAGACCTTGCCCGACACCCACATTGTGGCGCTATGCGACCCCCATGCTCCGAGTCTTGCTGCCGCTCGCCACGCCCTTGACGCCGGTCGTGACGCGGCTCGGGTGTATACCGATGTGGAGACCATGGTGGCAGCTGGTGAGTTTGATGTGGCGGTGCTCGCTAGCCCGAACCACACCCATCGCGCGCTGGCAGAACCGCTTTTGCGCAGTGGTGCGCACTTGTTGATTGAAAAGCCGCTGTGTACTACCGCCCAAGATTGCAAAGAATTGCTCGCGCTTGAGCAACAGACGCAGCAACCTGGGCGTGTGGTGTGGGTGGGTCTGGAGTATCGGTTCATGGCGCCAACAATGCAACTGCTTGCACATGCGCGCAGCGGTGTGCTGGGAAGTTTGCGCATGCTGGCGATTCGCGAGCATCGGTTTCCGTTCCTAGTAAAAGTTCAGGATTGGAATCGGTTCAGCGCTAATACCGGCGGCACGCTCGTGGAAAAGTGCTGCCACTTTTTTGACCTGATGCGTCTTGTGCTGCAAGCAGAACCGACTTCGGTGTATGCCTCAGGCGCGCAGGATGTCAATCATCTCGACGAGACATACGACGGTCGCACGCCCGACATTTTGGATAATGCATTTGTGGTGGTCGATTTTGACAACGGGGCGCGAGCATCGTTGGATTTGTGTATGTTCGCCGAAGCCACAATGAACGAGCAAGAGATTTCGTTGGTGGGCGATCTCGGTAAAGCCGAAGCACTCGTGACGCAGGGCATCGTGCGGCTTGGGTTGCGGGCTGATGGTTGGTTTCAAACCAACGAACGATTAGTCAACAATGCTGACTTGCCTGCGGCCATACTGCACCAAGGTGCACATCACGGCTCTTCGTGGCGTGAGCATGTGGCGATGCAGCGAGCCATTCGTAACAACATGCACGCCGAGGTAACGCTGCACGACGGGCTCATGTCAGTGGCCATGGGTGAAGCTGCACACCGCAGCATCGCCGCCCACCGACCCATTGCGATGTCTGAAGTACTGCTTTAGAGCAACGCCTCAAAGATCTTCGTGCGCAGCTTGGGAGTTTTTCCATGGTGTGCTTCGTAGTTATCAATTGACTCGGACAACGCAATCAGCGAGTTGACCCCCAAAAAGCGCAAGGGTTCTATTTCCCAACGGGGAGAGCGGTGGTTGATGAATGGCAGTTGGGTTAACGAGGTCTGGCGCTCGAGCAATAGATCCACCAGCGTGCGGGCAAACAAATTGGTAGCAGCTACGCCATCGCCCACATACCCACCGATGCGCGCGTATTTGTGTGCGCGATCAAGCATGACGGTTGGTGTCCAGTCGCGGGGTACAGCCAACGGCCCGCCCCAGCGGTGAGTAATGCGCGCCTTGGCGGCAGCGGGGAAGTGTTGGGCTATAGCTGCCACGATTCGGCGGTGGGTGTTGTCGTCAAGATCGAAGCGCTCACGCACCCGTGAAGCAAAGTGATACGGCGCACCGCGTCCACCAAAAGCGATGCGGCCGTCTGGTGTGAGCTGGGCGTAAATCACCATCTGTCCGCCATCGTTGAATGTGGCCCGGTTGTGCCAGCCGAGCGCGCCTAAAGTTTGCGTATCTAGCGGCTCGGTAGCCACCATCAATGAATACAGCGGCACGATGCGCCGTTTTGTTTGGGCGATCGAATGCGAATAACCCTCGGTGGCTTGCACCACCTGACTGGCAAACACACGTCCGTGAATGTGGGTTACCACACCGTTGTCGATTGCTTGCACGGCAGTGTCTTGCCAGATGCTGACACCACGTCGGTGGAGTATTTGCGCCAGTCCATTGACTAATTGAAAAGGGTTGAGTGTCGCGCAATGCCGGCTGTAGATCGCCCCGTGCGTTTCGGCGACTGAAATGTGCTCACTTACCCGGTTGCTTGGCAGCCATTCGGCGTCACCTGCACCAAGCCCACTGGCATGTTGTTGCTCTAAGACACTTTGCAGACGCTCTGCTTGCAGTGCTGTGGTGGCCGACTGCACCGTGCCGCCTTGATGCCATCCACACTCAATGCCTTCGCGCCGAAGCACTTGTTCAATTTCGGGCAAGGTGGCGAAACTTTCTCGGTACGCCAGTAGCGCCGCATCGCGCCCGCAAACAGCAGCAAGCTCGCTGACCGAAAGAGGAAAGAATCCGCTGCACCAACCGCCGTTGCGTCCGCTGGCGCCGAATCCGACATGGTGGGCTTCCAATATGGCAATTCGTAGCGATGGCTGAGCCGCACTGAGGTAGTAAGCAGTCCACAAACCGCTCAAGCCCGCACCAACAATGGCAACGTCAACCTTGGCTTGTGCCGGCGCAGTTTCAAACGCAGTTTGCTTAGTGGCGCTGTCATGCCACACGGGATGTGTGGAGGTGCCCTCAAAATTGGTCACGTTGAATAGTCGGGGCGAACTAGTTCCAACGAAACAGTCACGGTTTCAGCTCACTCATGAGTGGCGACCACAAGTCGTAAATAGCCCGCTCGGGGTCGGCCACTACGGCCACTTGCTCGTCAACTCGCAGCGTTGTTCGCTTTCCGTTGGTTGGTTGCCAGGCAACGCGCCCGTTCGTAGCGAACTCCACCAGTGCGCCGGCCAACGCGTCAGCAATAGTCCGGTGAGCTGTTGCGCAATCCGTGGCTGGTCCAATGAAAAACTCCACATTGGGGGCAGCCAAGTTGTCAAACACGAATGGAATGTCTAAGCCATGACAAGCACCGAGAATTCCGTCAAAGACAGGGGTTGGCCAAGTGAAAAAATATGACCATGTTGGGCTGCCACTGCGATCGCGAGCATCGATCACTTTCCAGGCAGGTGCACGAAATGACTCGTCGCTTTGCATTGCGGCCAACATTTGTGCAGGTGTCGCTGCAGGTCGCAGATGGGTGTACGTTTCCCAGGCGCGGTCTGCTGCTGTGCCAAAGCGAGTAGCAAACGAGTCACGCGCAGCTTCGCTAGTCAAGGTTGCAGCAGCGGGGTTCAGTGCAACCCAAAGGCGGCTTTCATCACGTAGCGTGCCGACCACCAATTCGCGCTGATCTTCTGCGATGTGGTCATGGAAATTGCTCGGCACAACATCACCACCGATTGTGGGGCTAAACATCGTGACCACATCTTTCGGGTCACGCAGAAGACGGCTTTGGGCAGCAACAATCTCTTGCGTAGATTTCTGAGCAAGATCATCTAGGGAATCTCCACCCAAATCAT
>JBILFO010000111.1:0-4755 GCA_044351505.1 Ilumatobacteraceae bacterium | reverse complement strand
GCTCGATCGGTGGTGCGCAGTTGACCGATCGACGGGCTCATGGCCCAGCCGCGTACAAATAACGATTTTGCTGCCGGCGCGGCAAATAGTGCGAGCACGCTGCAGCCGCCGGCCGATTCACCGAAAAGTGAAACGTTTGCAGGGTCGCCACCGAAATCTGCAACGTTCTGTTGCACATAGGTCAATGCGGTGATCTGATCCTGTAGCCCGAGATCGGCTCGCCCGGCAAAACCAAACGCTCCGAGACGATAATTGATAGCGACAACCACACAACCCCGAGCAGCGAGATTGCTGCCGTCATACCACGAAGCATGAGCAGTGCCATTAGTGAATGCACCACCGTGAATCCACACCAAAACTGGCAAGCCCTGCGCACCGACCGGGGCGAAAATGTTGAGCGTCAAGCAGTCCTCACTCATAGCTAGTTCGCTGGTGCCCATAGCTTGCTCGAGCATTCCTGGCACTTGAGGACACTGCGCAACAGTGTCCAGTCCGCGAACAGTGGTCTCTAGACGTGCTGGTTTGAAGCGGTCAGCTACGGCGTACACCAAGTTGCGAGTGACGGCTACAGCCTGGAAGGCAGGGGTTTCGGACATGAAGCCGAGCGTACCCACTACGGTAAATCCGTGTTGCGTCGTGGCCTGAATCGTGCAATGAACAATCTGGTGGGCAACGTGGTTGCTGCTCGGTGGGAGGACTGGCAGTTCACTGCCTCAATTACCAACAGAACGGCTCGTGGCAAGAAGTTCAAAGAGTTTGGTGATGGTTCACTGATTGCGTTTCCGTGGGTCACCATTTATAACGAGCATTACATCGAGATTGGGGCCAACACGATGCTCGGTCCGTTCTGCGCTTTATCTGCTGGCATGATGCCCGGCCAAGAATGCGTCACCTCGCCCGTAGTACGCATCGGTGACCGCTGCTTAATCGGACGAGGCAGCGGCATTGTGGGGCACTTAGCAATTGAGATTGGCAACGACGTGTGGACCGGCCACCATGTGTACATCACCGATCAAAATCACGGATATCAAGACGTCACTCGACCGATTTCGCAGCAGACACAACCGGAGGATCCTGTGCAAATTGGTGACGGCTCGTGGTTGGGCACCGGCACTGTCGTGCTACCGGGCGCACAAATTGGCCGCCATGTTGCCGTCGGTGCTAATTCGGTGGTTACTGGCAAGTTGCCTGACTACTGCGTCGCTGTTGGCGCACCAGCTCGGGTGATTCGGCAGTACTCACCTGAGTCAGGTTGGACGCCGGCCCAAGAGTTTTCGAATTAGCCCAACACGTAGAAAGCACTACACCGACAAGTCGATGGGTGGCGAGCAGCTCGGCATGCGGTTGTCGCCGGCGAAGGTGGCGATGCGCTCGGACAGGGGTAAACCTTCGTAGGTACTTTCAGCAAACGGAGCATTGCTCTGGGTGCGCAATTGCGCGCTGTAAGCACGACGGTCGCCGATATAGATGTTGTAGTCAGCAATCCACAGCGGAATGAGTGCGCGTCCCTTTTCGTCGGAAGGTGGATCAGCCTGCAGGTCTGCCAGCATTTCCACCAATGTGGCGGTAGCGAGATCCACTAAGTTTGCGCGCTCCGAGAGCCCGCCAGTACCTGGCTCGGCAATCAAGCGATAGTCAGCAAGCTCAATTCGCTGCAGCTCGGCTTGCTTGCAGCGCACTTCGGCACGCTGTGTCCATTCGATGTCGCCAATTTTGTTGACTGCTTCTTTGGATGCAAAGCCAAGCGCATAGACCCACATAACCGCGATGGCTGCACAGATGAGTGACAGAATGGAACGTGTCGCAATCCGCATTTGCCGAAACGCTACCCCTGATTTCGCCACCGAATCGCTTCAGCCAAGCCAAGAACCTGATTCTTGCGCTGGTCAGCTTTCACAGGGGCTATTTCGTTATCGCGGTGAGTGGTGCAGCTGTGTTTGCTACTGCAACGGTTGCGTCGTCATACGGGGTGAAGTTGTTGATTGACGACGTGATTCTGCCGAGCTTTGAGTCTGGCGGGGGTGGCTCGGTGGGTCTTGCTACATGGCTATCTGCCTCACTCATTGTTATAGCGATTGGCATCGTGCGTGCAGCGGGCGTTGTGGTGCGGCGATCGTTTGCAGGCATTTTGGAGTGGACCACCGCCAGAACTATCGCCGACAAGGTGCTGCGACACATGATGACTCAACCGGCAGCGTGGCATCGAGCTCGCATGACTGGCGACGTGGCGGCGCGTGCTGGCACCGACACCGATGCTGCGATTGCGCTTCTAGCACCATTGCCCTTTTCAACATCGATCCTCGTGTTGCTCGTTGCAGCTGGTGCCTGGCTCATCAACACCGACTTGTGGCTCGGCCTTTTTGCTTTCATGGTCTTGCCAACAATGTTGGCCACGAATGTGCTGTATCAACGTAAGGTGGACCGCTTTTATCGAGTTGCACAAGATGAACTTGGCGAACTCTCACAGGCAGCTCACGAGAGTTTTGACGGCGTGCTCGTGGTCAAAGCTTTTGGAGCCGAGGACCGCGAAACAGAGCGCCTTGCCGTTATCTCGCAGCGCTTGCAAGTGGCTCGCACCAGAGCAGTGAGCTTGCGCTCAACTTTTGAATCAATTATCGATGCCACACCGTCGCTGGTGAATATCGCGCTTATCGCTTTTGGTGCTTTGCGGATTCGCAGTGGCTCGATGACCATCGGCGAGCTGTCAGCCTTCGTCTATCTTTTCACTCTCGTGGCGCTTCCGCTGCGCATCGTGAGCTATTTATTCAGTGAGCTACCGCACTCAATCAGTGGTTGGGATCGCGTTCAACAAATATTGCGTGAGCCGCTGCAAGCTAACCCGCGAGATGCGATCGGCCATGTTGATCTACCCGTTGGCGCAAGTGGTGTCATGAATGACATGGTGCAGTTGGAGAATGTGAGTGTGTCGCATTCGCCAGGCGCAGATGCTTTGCGTGTCGTGAATCTGTCCGTGAAAAGGGGACGAACTGTGGCCATTGTCGGGGCAACGGGTGCGGGCAAAACCACCTTGTTGCATCTCATCGCCGGGCTCATTGCGCCGCACCAGGGCCAGGTACGGCTGGGCACCAAGAAAGTTGGCTTGGTGTTTCAAGAGGCATTTCTGTTCGCAGAATCGCTGCGCTACAACCTGGCGCTCGGCTCACCAGTCGGTGAGCGAGAGTTGCGCGAGGCCCTACAAATAGCCGGAGCCAGCGACTTTGTCGATGAGTTGGGCTTGGGTATGGACACCGAACTTGGCGAGCGCGGCGTGAGCTTGAGCGGTGGTCAACGCCAGCGTCTGGCTTTGGCACGGGCACTGGCGATGGGTAGCGAGCTCCTGTTGCTAGATGACACCACTTCGGCACTCGACCCGGCAACTGAAGCTGCAGTGCTTACGAACTTGCAAACGCTCGGCGGAAGAATTACCACTTTGATCGTGGCCTCACGGCCGTCAACTATTGCCTTGGCTGATGAGGTGGCGTTCATTATCGATGGTGAAGTTGTAGCGATGGGCAGCCATGTGGATTTGGTGAAATTGAATCCGCAATACCATCAGCTCATTAGTGCTTTTGACCATGACCGTGGAGAACCAAGTGAGACATCACAGCGATGACGATGATTGACGACATCACACAGGGCGTGCAGCGCCGCGGCGCGGTTGACACCATCCGACAGGGCATCGTTGAAGCACCCGCCCTCGGTAAGGGGCTATTGCTCACGTTCTTTCTGGCCTTGGTGGGTGCTACTGGGCGTGTGGCGGTGCCTGTCGTTATGCAGCAATCGATCGATAAAGGTTTTGTTGGCGGAGTGGTACGCCTTGATTTGATCGTGCAGCTGTGTATTGGTGCTGCCGTTGTCGTAATGGTTGCGGCTTTTAGCCAGCGCACGGCCGTGAATCGCCTCGGCACTTCAGCCGAGCGAGGGCTCTATGGTCTACGCGTCAGGTTGTTTGAACACATCCACAGATTGAGTTTGGCTGACCACAACGATGAACGTCGAGGAGCACTTGTTGGGCGAGTGACGAGTGATATCGAGACTCTCACGCAGTTCTTTTCCTGGGGTGGGTTGTCATGGATGCTGAATTTGTCGTTGATGTTCGTAGTTGCTTGTGCGATGTTGGCTTACGACTGGGTGTTGGCACTGGTGGCTTTCGCTGTTGTAGCACCGCTCATCATCGTGTTGCGTTTGGTGCAACGTCGATTGGTGCGGGCGTATGACCGGGTTCGCTTGGGGAACGGCTCGATGCTGTCAGCAATGAGTGAAACTGTGTCGGGTGTCGAGACATTGCAGGCTTACGACGCGGTCGAGCCAGCTCTGGAGCGTGTCGAACGTGCAACTGAGCAACGCTCCCGGGTGTCGATTAAGGCTGGAATCATCGGTGCCTTTCTGTTTCCCTCCGGTGAGGTATTCAGTGTGTTGACCGTCGTTGCTGTTGTGGGCATCGGTGTCTGGCGCGGCGAAGCTGCTGGTCTGACTGCTGGCTCGTTGGTGGGTTTCATGTTTTTGACGTATCGATTTTTAGAACCCATCGCCGAATTCACTGAAGTGATTGACCAGACCCAAACGGCCGTGGCAGGTTTGCGTCGCGTATTGGGAATCCTTGACACACCAATCGGCCCGCCTGAAGCGATAAATCCGGTGGCGTTGCCGGAGGGTCGACTGGGGGTATCGCTGCACGAGGTTACGTTTGCTTATGCGCCCCGTGAAGAAGAAGTCGTCCCTACCAACGTGCTGCTGCAACTGAGTCTCGCCATC
>JBILFO010000123.1:0-4258 GCA_044351505.1 Ilumatobacteraceae bacterium | reverse complement strand
GGGTGACGAAATTGAAGTGGGTCTCGGGTGGGACAAACCCGTGCGGGCTACCGTCGAGCACGTCGGAATGATCACCACGCGACTACGCGATGGCAACAGCACGTTTCATATTCCCCATTCAAAACTCGATGTAGTTCGCAATCTCAGTCAAGAGCCGGTGCGCGAGTCACTGCAATTTGATGTTGCGAGCAGCAACGCTGCACGCGTGGGCACCACGGTGCGCGACCTGGCAGGCACCAAGGGCCTGACAACTGTGTTGTTCATTGACGAGATTCAAGCCGCTGGCACCGAAGGTGATCGCGTGGAATTAAACGTGCGTACCACTCGCCCACTGACCAACACCGAACGAGAATTGCTCGTACAAAAAGCGTCAGAGGTGCTGTCGCGTGATGCGCAGGGTGATTAACGGCTAGATGCTGAGAAGTGCATCGAGCCCGAGCGTCACGCCCGGATACTCAGCAATTTTTTTGCAAGCGATCACTACCCCGGGCATGAAACTGACGCGGTCAATGGTGTCGTGGCGAATGGTCAATGTTTGGCCTTGGGTGCCAAGCACCACTTCTTGATTGGCGACTGCACCACGCATGCGCACGGCATGAATACGAATATCCGCTGGGCCTTTTGCACCTCGCGCACCATCAATTGCCTCGTGCGTGGTTGGGTCTTTGGCCCACTCGCTGCTGGCTGCTGCCATGCGCGCAGCAGTCGACACAGCGGTGCCTGACGGTGAGTCTGCCTTGCCGTCGTGATGCACTTCGATGATTTCGGCAGTGTCAAAAAATGGGGCGGCAAGTTCGGCAAAACGCATCATCAGCACTGCGCCAATGGCAAAGTTGGGGGCAATCAAACAGTTGCTGCGGGTGAACTGTTGTTTGAATGTCGCTAGATCGGCATCGCTAAAGCCAGTGGTGCCAACGACGGCATGCACACCGTGCAAGGCGAGCCACGGCAAGGTGACTCGCGCCGCTGCAGCCACCGTGAAGTCCACCACCACGTCGGCCTGAGCCTCAGCAAGCGCTTTCAACTCACGACTGATGGGCACACCTTGTGCGGTTACGTCACCTGTTGTGTCGATGGCGGCAACAAGTTGCAGCGCCGAATCGGCGGCGACGGCGGCACAGACGGTGGCGCCCATGCGCCCTGCTGCACCGACGACGCCGACGCGAATCATGTATTAGCCGTTGAAGTCATCTTCAAAACTTACGGCAACAGGTTCACTGCCCCGATCGTTTGCAGGGCGATCAGAGGATGACCGATCACTTGAAGGGCGGTCATCGCGACTGCGGCCTCCACGATCGTCACGATTGCGATCACTGCCACCACGACCACCACGGTCATCACGGCTGCGTCCGCCACGATCACTGCCACCACGACCACCACGGTCATCACGGCTGCGTCCGCCACGGTCACTGCCACCACGACCACCGCGGTCATCTCGACCGCCACGATCATCACGGCTGCTGCGTTCACGACGCTCACCGCCGCCACCGCCACCCGAACCAGCCATTGGCTGGCCGTCTGGGCCGAGGAGCGACAGGCTTACCTTGCCGCGGTCGTCGATGTCGTCGACGCGCACAGAAACCTCGTCACCGAGGTTGAGCACATCTTCAACACGAGCAACACGCTCGCCGTTGCCGAGTTTGGAGATATGGATGAGCCCGTCACGTCCGGGCAGGATGTTGACGAACGCACCGAACTGCGCGATATTGACCACGCGGCCCGTGTAGGTAGCGCCAAGTTCTGCCGTTGGTGGGTCGACGATGTTCAAGATGCGAGTCTTGGCGTCTTCGACCTTGGCTGCGTCAGGCGAACCGATGGTCACGATGCCCACCGAACCGTCGTCGTCAACTGCAATGACAGCACCCGTCTCTTGCTGGATGGTGTTGATGACTTTGCCCTTCGGCCCAATCACTTCACCGACCTTGTCCAGTGGAATGGTGATCGTCACGATCTTCGGTGCACTCTCGGCAACCGTCTCGCGTGGTGCAGCGATTGCCGCTGTCATCACATCGAGAATCTTGAGTCGTGCATCCTTGGCCTGTTGCAAGGCGGCTGCCAACACGTCGCTTGGAATGCCGTCGATCTTGGTGTCCAACTGCAGCGCTGTAACTGCATCTGCAGTGCCGGCCACTTTGAAGTCCATGTCACCGAATGCATCTTCTGCACCGAGAATGTCGGTGAGTGCGGTGTATTTGCCACCCTCATAGATGAGACCCATCGCAATGCCCGCAACCGGGGCCACGATTGGCACACCAGCGTCCATCAAGGCCAAGCTCGAAGCGCACACTGACGCCATCGATGTTGATCCGTTTGACGACATCACTTCGCTAACTAGGCGCAGTGTGTAGGCGAACTTGTCTTGGCTTGGCACCACTGGCAGCACTGCACGCTCAGCGAGCGCACCGTGACCAACTTCGCGACGCTTTGGTGTACCGACACGACCAGTTTCACCATTCGCCCAAGGCGGCATGTTGTAGTCGTGCATGTAACGCTTTTCGGTGGTTGGTGTGATCGAGTCGATCATCTGGTTCATGCGCGGCATGGCCAGAGTGACCACGTTGAGCACCTGTGTTTCACCACGCTGGAAGAGACCCGTGCCGTGTGCAGTTGTCAGCAAGCCGACTTCTGACGACACCGAACGAAGATCGCTTGGGCCGCGACCATCGATGCGAATATTTTCAGTTACCACGCGCTGGCGGACCAGGTGCTTGGTGAGTGAACGTACCGCTTCTTTGATCTGCTTTTCCTGCCCAGCGAACTGGCCAGGTGCAGCAGCGGTTCCGGCGAGCTCAGCGACAGTTGCCGCCGTGGCTTCGTCGGTTGCTGCATTGCGATCTTTCTTCAACGAAATACGAATCGCTGGCTGCAACTTGGCAGTGGCTACGCGCTCAACGGCGGCATACACCTCGGCCGAGTAGTCGAGCACCGGCGTGTACGCGAGTGGCTCGATACGACCACGGGCAGCAATCACGCTGGCCGTCAGTTGTCGCTGCAACTTGATTGATTCCTTGATCCACTGCTTCGAGGCTTCGAGGCCTGCGGCGATGACCGTTTCGTTCACCTTTGGTGCGCCGTTGGCGTAGAAGTCAAACGACTTCTCCGAGCCACCAGCTTCGACCATCATGATTGCTACGTCACCGTTGTCAAGTTCGCGTCCGGCAACGACAAGTTCAAACGTGCCGGTTTCGCCTTCTTCAAATGTTGCGTGAGGAACCCACGTGCCCTCTTGGGAGTACGCAACGCGCACAGCACCAATTGGCCCATCGAACGGGATGCCGCTGATCATGAGCGCTGCCGACGATGCATTGATTGCCAATACGTCGTGCGGGTTGACTTGGTCGGCGCCAATTACGGTGACCACGATTTGGGTTTCGTTGCGGAAACCGTCGGGGAATGCCGGACGCAATGGACGGTCAATCAGACGGCAGGTCAGAATGGCCTGCTGGCTTGGACGACCTTCGCGGCGGAAGAACGAGCCCGGAATTTTTCCTGCGGCGTATGCGCGCTCTTCAACGTCGACGGTGAGCGGAAAGAAGTCGATGCCGTCACGCACGCCCTTTGCGGCGTTGGCGGTGACGAGCACGGTTGTCTTTCCGATGGTTGCTACGACAGCGCCCTGTGATTGCAGCGCTAGTTTTCCGGTTTCAAACCGGAGGGTTTTGTCGGAGCCGCTTACGGCGCCCGACACTGAAATGGCTTCAGCCATGTGTATTTCTCCTATGTTGTGTTAGCTCTCGCGACCAGAAATTCCCGAATGGAATTTCTGCGACGGTCGCAGGCTTAACGACGAAGTTCGAGTTCTTCGAGCAGCTTTCGATACTTCTCGATGTCACGCTTGCGGATGTAGTCAAGCATTCGACGGCGGCGCCCGACCATCAGCAGAAGACCACGACGACTGTGGTGATCTTTTGCATGGGTCTTCAGGTGCTCCGTCAGGCTGTTGATTCGGTCGGTCAGTAGCGCGATTTGCACTTCTGGCGAACCCGAGTCAGTTGCATGCTGACCGTGCTTCGCAATGACGTCTTTGGTCCCCGTTTTGGTGGGAGTCGCCATGTTCGTACGTTGCCTCTTTCTGCCTCACCTCGCGTTGCTTGTTCAGATGAACAGACACTTGGTGGGTCGTTCCGGGACCATCCCGAAACATCACACCCGAGCCGAAGCCCAAGTGGACTCCGTCAGGCTACGGCGCAATCGCCCCACTTCCACTTTGCCCCTATTGGCGAACCCCTGTAGCCACCTCACCCCAAGTCCGTGCACT
>JBILFO010000108.1:0-4775 GCA_044351505.1 Ilumatobacteraceae bacterium | reverse complement strand
ACCCTGCCCTTCTTTGCTGACCAAAACCAGATCCACATTTAATGGCTTGTCAAAATGTGTACTGTTTGGTACATGACCAAAAAACTGGCCTTTACCGCAGTGTTCGTGGTGCTCTTGGCCACCACGACTGCAGCATCCCCGGTGTCGGCATCAACGCTCAAGACATGCAAGCAGATTCTGGCCAAGTATCCCAACGGCGTGGCACGAAACAAAGGCGGGGCTGAGCGCGTCGTAGCACTCGGGTTCGCGCGCCCGACGATTCAGTCGAAGGTGTATGCAGGAGCACGAAAGCTTGACCGTTTCAAAGACAACACCGTTTGTGTGACCGAGGCAAACAAGCGCCCGGTACTTGCTGGTCTTGCCGCACCTGCCATCACCAGTACCAACGAAGCCCCGGTCAACGGGCACCCTGCGGTTTCAACCGCGCTGTCGTCGGCGGTTGCAAATCTCAGGGGTACCTGCCTGGTCTTAATGCGTGACGGAAAGATCATCGGCGAGTGGTATTCGGGTGGCCGCACCGCAGCAACGAAGTCTTTAGCATTTTCGTCATCCAAGCCTCTGACTGCTGCGATCATTGGTGCTGCGCAACAGTTGGGTCGATTGAACGTCGATCAATCCATCGCCGACTTCATCCCCGAATTCAAAGGCACGACAAAAGCCGCCATCACCATTCGACACCTGATGACGCATCAATCGGGTTTGAAATCATCAAACACCGAGCTCGCTACCGCCCTGGGCGTTGGTGCCGGTTTCATGACTTCCACTGCAACGAAACTGCCGCTAACAAGCACGCCAGGCACGGTATGGGACTACGACTCTTCGGGAATAGCAATGCAATTGCTATTGAAGGTGGTGGAGCGTGCGGTTGGTGAAAAGTTCGCCACGTTTGCAGAAAAGTATGTACTGCGTCCCGCAGGAATGAGCAACAGTGTGTACATGGGAGACGAGCCAGCAACCAATTGGGAGACCGGTGATGCCTGGCTTGCGGGCGGACTCAACACCACCTGTCGCGACCTCGCCAGACTCGGACAATTGTTTCAATCGAATGGCCGGTGGGCTGGTCAACAGATATTCAGTACTGAGTTTGCCGAACTTGCCATGGCGGTGCAGGTGCCCAATGCAACCTTCGGGCCCTCTGGTTCAGTCATAAGCACCTATGGCTTTCTCCTCAACCACAACTTTGGAGGCATAGGGCATAGCGGAGCATGTGGGCAGACATTGGTCACGATGCCATCAGGTGTCACGCTCGCCTCAATGAGCAGCTCGTCATTGCTCACGTCAACTACGACGCCACAGGAGTGTTCGACCACCCGACTTGCCGCACTCACCCAGGCTTCTCTTGCAGTCGCACGCGCCAGCTCCTAATTCAGGCCGCTGCTACATCTGGAGACGTGCATAGCAAAATTCATCGGACACAAATTGGGCAGTTAGCGTTCAACACGTGTTCACGGGCATCGTTGAAGAGCTCGGCTCGGTGGCTTCGCGCAGCGGATCACGCCTGCGAATCACCGCCAAGCACGTGTTGAGCGACAGCATCATCGGCGCCTCCATTGCAGTGAACGGCTGCTGTTTGACGGTTGTGCAACAGGGTGAAGATTGGTGGGAGGCCGATGTGAGCGACGAAACCTTTCTGCGCACCACGCTCGGCGCATTGCAACCTGGCAGCCCAGTGAATCTTGAGCGACCAATGGCTGCTGACGGGCGTTTCGGTGGCCACGTGGTGCTCGGCCATGTTGACCTCGTCGGTGAAGTCGTGTCGCCAGCCCCCGACCTGCGGGTGCGCATCGGGCGCGACCAGATGCATCTCATCGTCGAAAAAGGCTCAATCACCGTCGACGGCGTGAGTCTCACCGCCTTCGGCTTGCAGCGTGAATCGTTTCAGGTTGCGGTTATTCCGCATACTGCAGCCGTAACAACACTTGGCGTGCGTCGCCCTGGCGACAAAGTAAACATTGAAATGGACGTGCTCGCCAAACATGTTGATCGTCTGATGAGCACCCGCAGCAAGAAACGACGCATGCTTGGATGGTGGCGCAAATGACCAACCTAAGCGACTTGCGCAAAGAAATCGACGACATCGATGCCGCAATCATTGAACTACTGGCCCAACGCATGGAAGTGTGCCGTGAAGTGGCCGACCTCAAGTCGCAAAGCAATACTGCAGTCATTCAGCCACAGCGAGTGCGCGAAGTGCTCACGACGCGTCGACAGTGGGCAATCGACAACGATGTTGACCCCGACTTTGCCGAGCAACTCTTTCGTATTCTGCTTTCAGAAACGCACCGAATTGAAGTGGCGCACGACAAGAAAGTTGAAAAACCAGCCAAGGTTGCCGATGTGCTCGTTTCCACCCTCGACACCGTGGCGTGTCGAATCGACCATGTAGTGGTTGCCGTGGCCAACCTTGCTGCTGCATCAACATTCTTGGCCTCGATCGGCTTTTCCACCACCATCACCGACGACGCCGGCATAGTGGTGGCCGAAGGTGGCGGAGTAACCGTCGTGCTCGTGGGGCCCGGCGACAAAGCAGTCGACAAGCATCTCCAAGAACACGGCTCGGGCGTGCAACACATTGCCATCGAAGTGCTCAACGCCGGATATGTGCAAGAACTACTGAAGGCCGCGAACGTGCCGCTGCTCACCGACGTAGTGGTAGACGAACACGGCCATGAACAGTTCTTTACCGTGCTCGACCCGTCAACGGGCGTGCAATTGGGTTTCATCTCGCGCACCGGCAATCGCGTGCCGATGAACGGCCAAAACGTGCGAGCCTTGTTCCGAGCCCTTGGCGACGCCTAGGTGTTGCTATGGTGAGGTTGCTCGATGAATACGAGTGGGTCGCACCTCTAACACTTGCGATTTGTTCGGTCGGGTGCTGACACAACAAACCAACGCAACTCACGACATGCGGGTCTCTCGCGTGGCGTGATGGAAGGCATTTGTGGAACACCAGCACTTCATCGACACACCCCTTAGCGACCTGCTGCGTGATGCGCGCAAGGTGCGCGACTTGCAATACGGCGCACGAGTCACCTACTCGCCAAAGGTGTTCATCCCGCTCACCATGTTGTGTCGCGACAAATGCGGATACTGCACGTTTGCTCAGCCACCTGCTCGACTCGAACACCCGTATCTTTCGCCCGAAGAAGTGCTGGCGATCGCCAAACGTGGCGCCGCACAGGGTTGCCACGAGGCGTTGTTCACGCTCGGTGAACGCCCCGAGTTGCGCTACGACGTCGCCCGCGACTGGCTACAAGCCCACGGCTACGACTCGACCGTGCACTACCTGCATGACATGGCCAAGTTGGTGCTCACCGAAACAGGTCTACTGCCCCACGCCAACGCTGGTGCGTTGTATAGAGACGAGTTGGCGATGTTGCGGCATGTTTCGCCCTCGCAGGGCATGATGATCGAAACCCTGCGCGATGATCTTGAATGCCATCGTGGCGCGCCCGACAAAGTGCCGCAGCGTCGTTTGGACACCCTCGAGTTTGCTGGCGAACTGCAGATTCCATTTACCACTGGCATTTTGGTGGGCATCGGCGAAAATCGTGCCGACCGCGTCGCAGCACTTGAAGCCATCGCCGCGTCGCACTTGCGACATGGCCACGTGCAAGAAGTAATCGTGCAAAACTTCTTGCCCAAGCCGCGCACGGGTATGCAACACGACCCAGCGTGTGACCCCGACGACTATTTGTGGTCGATCGCCGTCGCCCGATTGATTTTGCCACCCGAAATACATCTGCAAGCACCGCCAAACCTGAGCGACGATTTTGGCGCACTGCTCACTGCGGGCATCGACGACTGGGGTGGTGTTTCACCGGTGACCGCCGACCACGTGAACCCCGAGCGACCATGGCCGGCCCTCGACCGTCTACGTGAGGTGACCGAAGAGTCCGGACGCGCGCTGGCGCCACGCCTGACCGTGTACCCAGAGTTCATTGCCGAAATTGGCCTGTCTGCCACACCTCGTTGGATTGATGCATCGCTGCGCTTCAGCGTGCTCGACCGCTGCGACGCCGAGAACTTCGGCCGCGACGACCCGGGTGCAATCTGGCCAGAAAAAGTTACTGCTGCCGACGTGGTGCAAGACGGCGCCGAAGTAGTGCTCATTGGCCATCGCTCAACGCAGTGGTATTCGGGCGCCAATAACCCGCCACCACAACTGGTGGGAACAAAGCCATCGGTTGCTGCGCGTTCACGCAAGTTGCACGGCCCAGTGGGTGAAGTGTTGCGCGGTGTTGAACTTGGCAACGAACTTGGTGAACAAGAAATTGTTGCGCTGTTCCGCGCCCGTGGGCCCGAAGTGCGGGCTGTTGCCCTTGCGGCCGACGAACTGCGCCGCGCCACCGTGGGCGACGACATCACATGGGTGCACAACCGCAACATCAACTACACCAACGTGTGCACGTTCAAATGCAAGTTCTGTGGGTTTTCCAAAGGCCCGCTCAGCCTCAACCTGCGTGGCACGCCATATTTGTTGACACTCGACGACATTGCCGAGCGCGTGCGCGAGGGTTATGCACTCGGTGCCACCGAGGTCACCCTGCAGGGCGGCATTCACCCCGATTTTGACGGCGACTATTACATCGACGTAACGCGTGCCGTAAAGGCCGCAGCACCCAACATTCATGTGCACGGCTTCACTGCGCTCGAAGTCACCGAAGGTGCCAAGCGTCTAGGCGAGTCGTTGGCGTCGTATCTCACGCGCTTGAAAGAAGCCGGGTTGTCATCGCTGCCAGGCACGGCTGCCGAAATCTTGGACGACGAGGTGC
>JBILFO010000065.1:0-9105 GCA_044351505.1 Ilumatobacteraceae bacterium | reverse complement strand
CCGTCATTGCACGCCTCTAACACTTCGAGCACCAGACGATTGCATTCCAATAAAGGGTCTTTTTTGCCGGTGTCGATCCACCAGCCGTTCAACACTTCGTGCCGCACGGTCTTGCCTTGTTCGATGAGCCACTGAATGGCGTCGGTGATTTCTAATTCGCCACGAGCCGAAGGCTTGATTGCTCGCACTGCTTCGTGAATGGTTTTGTCGAACAAGTAGACCCCGACCAAAGCCAAATCGCTGGGTGGGTCTTTCGGTTTTTCCACCAGACGAGTCACGTGACCCTCTTTGGTTACTTCGGCTACACCAAACTGGCGGGGGTCGTCGACATGACACAACAGAATTTGGGCAGTCGGTGCAGTGCTTCCGCCAGCGGCACGCGCTGACTCAAATTCGGTGACGAAACCTTCAAGGCCTTGCTCGAGCATGTTGTCGCCCAGATACATGACGAAGTCGTCATCACCCAAGAATTCGTGGGCAATCATCACACAATGGGCGAGCCCAAGTGGCTGATCTTGGGGAATGTAGGTGGCCTTGATGCCAAACTTTGACCCGTCCCCCACCGCCGCCATGATTTCTTTGCGCGTGTCGCCAACGATGATTCCAATTTCGTTGATGCCGGCTTTCTTCATGGCTTCGATGCCGTAGAACAAAATCGGCTTGTTGGCGATGGGCACCAACTGCTTGGCACTCGTATGCGTGATGGGTCGCAACCGCGTTCCAGCACCTCCAGACAAGATGAGGCCTTTCATTGCCTTCTTAGGCTAGTTGCTGGGCAATTACTAGGGTTCTTTTTGTGAAGCCCACTTATCTGCATGCTTTCACTAAACCCTCGCGTACCGAGTTCGTCACCATAGTGCGTGGTGTGGGCGCACGTTTGTATGACGATACGGGCAAGGAGTACATCGATGGCATGGCCAGCCTGTGGTACTGCAATATCGGCCACGGTCGCAAAGACATGGCTGAAGCGATTGCTGCCCAAGTCGGCACGCTCGAGTCGTACAACAATTTTGATCCGTTCACCACTGCGATAACCGACGAGCTCACCGACAAGTTGCACTCGCTCTCGGCGATGCCAGGCAACCGGGTGTTCTTGTGCTCGAGTGGTTCTGAGGCCGTGGACACGGCCATGAAACTCGCCCGACTTGCCCAGGTGCAAGCAGGCCACCCCGAGCGCACGATCATCATCTCGCGTGGGCGTGGGTATCACGGCAGCAACTTCGGTGGCACCAGCGCGCAGGGGTTGCCGCTCAACAAGATCGGCTACGACCCACTTGTGCCAGACGTAACCCAAGTTGACCCCGACGACATCGAAGCATTGTCGCTGGCGATGAGTCGCGACAGCGCACGCATCGCCGCAGTGTTGGTTGAACCAGTACAGGGTGCTGGTGGAGTGTTTCCACCAAGCGATGGATACCTGCAGTCGGTGCGCAAGTTGTGCGACCAACATGGTGCGTTCCTCATCTTTGACGAAGTCATCTCTGGTTTTGGTCGCCTCGGCACCTGGTTTGCAGCGCAGCGATTTGGAGTCATTCCCGACTTCACCTGTTTTGCCAAGGCCGTCACATCGGGCTATGTGCCGCTCGGCGGAGTGTTCGTTGGTGCCGCACCACTGAGTGCACTCGAAGCCGACCCAAATTTTGTTCTGCGCATGGGCTACACCTATTCGGGGCATGCCACCGCATGCGCCGCAGCATTAGAAAACTTGGCGATCATCGAGCGAGAAGGCCTAGTTGAGCGTGCCAAACATGTTGGCTCGCTGGTGTCGGCTGCACTACACGCGCTGCATCGCGACGGCTTAATCAAACAAGTGCGTGGCGACGGCGCCGTGTGGGCGGCCGGGTTGCATGCCCACCATGATGCCCAGGCAGTGCGCGACATCACCATGCGCAACGGCGCCATCGTGCGTGGCATCGGTGCTGACACCAACGCATTTTGTCCACCACTCGTGACTACCGATGCCGAAATTGGTCGCCTCATGGACGCCTATGCCTCGGCACTGACCGAACACGCGCAGGCAGTCGGCGCCTGACTCGCACCGCCAGCGACGACACAACTAGGTTTTGCGCATGAATCTCTCAGGCCGTAACGCTCTTATTACTGGTGGCGCCAGCGGCATCGGTGCCGCGGTTGCCGAAGCGCTCGTCAAGGCCGGCGCCACCGTCACCATCGTCGATATCGACCAAGAAGCGCTGAAAACCACTAGTGCGCGACTCAAAGTGCGCGCCGAAGTGCTCGACGTGTCATCCAGCGAGGCGTGGGCCGACTTTATTGCTGCGCACGAACATTTTGATTTGGTGCATCTCAACGCTGGCATCACCACCCACCGCAACGTGCTTGACGGCCCCACCGACCCACTCACCCCACCGCTTATGCGAATGACCGATGACGAGTACCGACGCGCTATCGGCGTCAATGTCGACGGTGTGGTGTTTGGTGCCCGGGCGGTGATCCCCGAAATGTGTGAGCGTCGCGCCGGCGACATCGTGGTGACCGCATCCATTGCTGCGTTTGTGCCAATTCCACCCGACCCGATTTACGGGCTCACAAAATATGCGGTCTCTGGGTTAGTCAAATCACTTTCGCCCAGGCTCGCCGAGTACGGCGTGTGCATCAGCGCAATCTGCCCGGGTTTTGTCGACACACCACTCATCGGTGAACGGGCCCGAGATTGGATCGCCGAACTTGGTATGCCGCTCATGAAGACCCAACAAGTGGTCGACGCCGTGAGCACATCGCTTACGCGGCGAGTTAACGGCGCTCACTGGATCGTGCTGCCCGACCAGGACCCCATTTTGCACGAACAAGCAACTGTGCCGTTTCCGACCAACCCACAGTGACGCTCGCGACGTTCAATCCTTTCGATCCGGCGTTTCGCGCCAACCCGCATCCGTTCTATGACGCCTTGCGCGAACACGACCCGGTGCACGTGGCTTTTGGTGGCCTAGTTGTGCTCACGCGATATAGCGATGTGGCTACGGTGCTGCGATCCAACGACTACAGCCGAGACATCGAAAAGTCGGCCAAGCCCGTCGATGACCCGATTCGCAATCGCATGCGCGAGCGCCGCCACGACACGTCAAAGTCAATTCTCAACCTCGACCCACCCGATCACACGCGACTGCGTCGTCTGGTGTCAAAAGCGTTTACGCCCAGCGCCATCGAAATGTTGCGGCCGATGGTGCAGCGCTACGTCGATGAAGCGTTGAACGCCGCCGACCTACGCGTGCGTAACGGCGGCACGTTCGAGCTCATCGACGACGTTGCATTTCCGGTGCCGTTTTTGGTGATTTCAGCAATGCTCGGCATGCCCATCGAGCGGGCCGAAGAACTTCGCGATTGGTCCCAGGTCATCACTCGTACCCTCGAGCCCACCGTGGGGATGGATGACATCGAGCAAGCCGACGCCGCCTTCGCCCAACTTCTGCCGTTCCTCGACGAGGTAATCGCCGAACGCCGCACCAATCTGGGCAGCGACATGTTGTCATCCTTGATTTCTGCCGAAGAATCTGGCGACAAGCTCACCGCCGAAGAGTTGGTCACGTTCGTGGTCTTGCTCTACATTGCCGGCCACGAGACCACTGTGAATTTGATTGGCAACTCCATGCTTGCATTGCTGCGGGCCCCAGACGAATTGGCTTATGCCCGCCAACATGGGCTCAACCCCAACGCCATCGATGAACTCCTGCGTTTTGACGGCCCGGTGCAACACACGGTGCGTGTGCCGTTGGTGCCAGTGCAATTTCAGGTGGGTGACCGCACCATCGAAGTTGCACCTGGTGAACGCGTGCTCACGAGCCTTGGTGCAGCAAGCCACGACCCGAGCGTTTTTGACAACCCACACCGACTCGACTTGCGGCGCTCGAACGCCAACAAACACCTTGGGTTCGCTGCTGGCACGCATTACTGCCTGGGTTTCGCTCTCGCCAAACTCGAAGCGCAGGTGGCGATCGAAAGTCTGTTGCAGCGCTATGCCCACATCGAATTAGACGACGAGCCGATTTGGCGTGATCGACTTACGATTCGTGGGGTGGATCGACTGACGCTCGCAGTCGCGTAATTAGCGAACTGGTGTCAAAGCGTCGCCCACCTGATTGCATAATCTCGCCGTAAAACTCGTTCACAATTGTGGTGATCGGTAGCTCGACCCCGAGTCGCTTGGCTTCATCTAAACAAATCGCTAAGTCTTTGCGCATCCACTCGACGGCGAAACCAAAATTAAATTCGTTGCGCACCATCGTCTTGGCCCGATTCGACATCTGCCACGACCCTGCAGCGCCCTGCGAGATGACTTCGACCAAAGCGTCTGGGTCGAGCCCCGCGGCAAGTGCCAAGTTGAGACCTTCGCTCAAGCCCTGCACCACACCGGCAATGCAAATTTGATTCACCATTTTTGCCAGCTGACCCGAGCCGGCATCACCTAAACGTTTGCAAATTTTTGCATAACTCATGATGATCGGATACGCGCGGTCAAAAACCTGTTCGTCGTTTGCGCCGCACATCACCGACAGCTGCCCATTTTCGGCGCCTGCCTGCCCGCCAGAAACTGGCGCATCAATGAAACCCACATCCTGCTTGGCGCAAGCACTGGCTAACTCACGCGCCAGCGTCGCCGATGCCGTCGTGTGGTCGACCACGATGCTGCCCGAACGCGCGCCAGCCAACACGCCGTCGGGGCCGTAGACAACCGACCGCACGTCGTCGTCGTTGCCGACACACACAAACACAATGTCGGCGTTGGCCGCAGCCGTGCGCGGTGTTGTCGCCTGCTCGCCACCGTGAGAAGCAACCCACGCCCGGGATTTTTCGTCGGTGCGGTTGTACACCGTGACGTCGTGGCCTTTGGCAGCCAAGTGACGCGCCATCGGGCCACCCATCACACCGAGACCGACAAAGGCAACCTTCACGAATGTGCCGGGCCTTCTGGGGTCACGTAGGCCGAAGTGATGCCGCCGTCAATAATCAAACTTTGTCCAGTCATCCAACTACTTTCGTTCGATGCCAAAAATAATGCACCATTCACGATCTCGTGCGGCTCACCAAAGCGACCCATCGGGATGTGCACTAAGCGCCGCTCGCGTTTGGCGTCGTCGCTCAAAAATTTGGCCAGCAACGGGGTCATCACTGGCCCGGGGCACAAGGCATTGGCTCGCAATCCGCGGCGGGCATAAATCGCTGCAATCTCGCGAGTCATCGCCAGCACTGCGCCCTTGGATGCCGTGTAGGCAATTTGCGGGGTGGCTGCCCCCAGATGAGCCACGAACGACGCAACATTCACGATTGATGATGCCTCGCCACAACGTTTTGCCGATTCCAACATCGGCGCAATTGCATGACGGCATGCATACAACACACCCTTCACATTGATGTTGAGGGTTTGCTCGATGACTTCATCAGGAGTATTCGTGGGGTCGTCGTCAGCCGCCATCATGACGCCCGCGTTGTTGTACAACACGTGCAGGTCGCCAAACGTTTCGACGGCAAAGGCGACTGCATCACGCACCGATGCGTCACTGCTTACATCGCAGATGACACTGGCGGCGGTTCCCCCGGCCTGCGCGATGGCCTGCAAAGTTTGCGATGCATCCCCGACATCGGCGATAACTACGCGCGCACCTTCGGCAGCAAACCGTTCGGCGCCAACCCGACCAAGACCACTAGCACCACCAGTGATGAATGCAACTTTTCCAGCGAGACGGGTCATGGCTTAGGCGCGATCAAAATAGCGCACGCGCTCCCAATCGGTGACACTGGCATTGAACGTCGACCATTCGTGGCGCGCCATGGTGAGCAGATGATGGTGCACGTCGTTGCCAAAACATTCACGAGCAATCTCGCTGCGCTCCCACAAGTCGGCTGCCTCGGCAAGCGTGGTGGGGATTCGCGGCAAGTCGTGGGCCTCGTAACCGTTACCCAGATACGCATCAGGCAACGACAAGCGATGACGAATGCCGTACAAGCCGGCTGCGATGGTGCCGGCGAAAGCCAGATACGAGTTGGCATCCGCACCAGGGATGCGGCACTCCACACGGGTGGCGGCGCCGTGGCCGACCACGCGAAACCCGAGCGTGCGATTGTCTGCACCCCACGCCACTGCGGTAGGTGCCCACGAACCGGGCTGAAATCGCTTGTAACTATTCACTGTCGGCGCCCACAAGATGCTGAAGTCGCGTGCGGCTGCGAGTTGCCCCGCCAAATACATGCGGAAGTGCTCGGTGAAGTCTCCATCAAACGCCGACCCACGAATTGCACCTTCGCTCAGATGCCACAGGCTCGAGTGCACGTGGCACGACGAACCAGTCTCGGCGAAATCGTATTTAGCCATGAATGTGACACTTCGCCCCAGCCCGGCCGCGATTTCTTTGGCTGCCGTCTTGTACACCATGTTGCGATCGGCCATCTCTAACGCTCGGGTGAAGGCAAGGTTCAGTTCGTGTTGACCACGACCTGCTTCACCTTTAGAAAACTCCACAGGAATTCCGGCAGCTTCTAGACCACGACGAATTTCGCCGACGACATATTCGTCACGCGTGGTTTGCACCACTTGGTAATCCTCCATAAACGCCGAATGCGGCGTGAGATTGCGATAGTCGCGCGCGTGGATTTGCTCATACGAGTCGCGAAACAAATAGAACTCAATTTCGCTGCCGATCATCGGCTCGAGGTTCAGGCGTTGGGCGGCAAGTACCTGATCTCGCAGCACCTGCCGCGGTGCCACACTGATGGGCTCACCAGTTTTCACAGAAAACAAGTCGCACAAAATGAGCGCAGTCTTGGGCACCCACGGGGTGATGCGAATAGTTGTGAAATCGGCACGCGCCAGCATGTCGCCGTATCCGAGGTCGTATGAAGCAAAGCGGTATCCCGGCACCGCGACATCGTCAAAGTCGGTCGCGATGAGATAGTCACAGTTTTCGGTGCCGTGCTCGGCGACCTGCTCGAGAAAAAACCTGCCGGTGGTGCGCTTGCCAACAAGCCGACCCTGCAGATCGGGAAACGCCATCACCACGGTGTCAATATCACCGCGCTGAATTGCGCCCGTCAACTCCTCACGAGTTGGTTGGGCCGACATGAGTAATTACTTTTTCTTGCTCGTCGCCTTGGGCTTGACTGGCTTCTTTGCATCGACTTTTTTCGCGTCGGGTTTTTTGGTTTCGGTCTTGCGCTTGCCGCCGGTGGAGGCGCGGCCGAGTTCTTGCAACTGCGACTTACCGCCCGCACTGAGCACTCCTTTTTCGAGCGCGTCATCCAAAAACCGTGTGGCTTCTTCAGTGCTGCAACGCTTCGATGGTGCTATTTCAGAGATGAGGTTCAGCCGCGCACGTTCGTACATCGTCTTTTCGGCAGCCGACAATTGATTCTCGCGATCACGCGCCGCCAAGTTACGCACCACTTCGGCCACTTGATATACGTCACCACTCTTCAATTTTTCTTGGTGGTTCTTAAAACGACGCGACCAGTTAGCAGGCACGCGCGGGTCGGGCTTGGACAACACGTCGACCAGGTCTTGCAGTTCACTCTTTGACACCGGCGGGCGAATACCCAAGTCGTACACCTTGGCAACGGGCACCGACAAGGTCATTCCCTTACCGGTTGCGTCGGTCATTACGGACTCAAGAATCAGATAGTCCTGCATCACTTCAAAAGCGCGCATCCGCTTGATGGCTTTCACCGTGCAGGCCCCGTGTTGCGGATAGATGACGGTGTCGCCTTTTTTGAATTTCTTCACTCTTGCTATTCCTCCAAGGGGTCGGTTCAGGCTAAGGCGTAGTTACGCACGCACCCCGCCGAGATGTGGCGCTCCCGGCAGGAATCGAACCTGCAACCTACGGATTAGAAGTCCGTCGCTCTCTCCAATTGAGCTACGGGAGCCTGGCGGCCGTCGACTTGCGCCAATGGCCTGCCTTCTACGGTACGCACCCTGCCTGATCGGCGCTGAGAGTGTCCCGCCCTGCGAGCTTCAAATATGACAGTTTCATTACAAAGCTGGGGACAAAGGTAAGCAACTTGTAACTCGGTTTGATGGCCTGTGAAGGGCGTCATGCCCTAGAAAAGAGGTGACCCCACAAGGGCGGCCACCCGGTCGCTCGGGTTCAAACAAAGGAACAACAAACATATGGACAAAGTCCCTTGGATAGCTGAGCTATCACCTAGCCAAAACGAGTTGATTTACAACGGATTCTCCTTCGCTGTTGCAGCGATGGGTATCGGATTCGTGTTCTTCCTCGTTTCGCGCAATCGGGTAGCCCCGCAATACCGCAGCGCCGTCACCATGTCGGCGATGATTTGCGGTATCGCCGCTTACCACTACTGGCGCATTTTCGGCCAGTTCGCCGACGGAGGCACATGGAACGAGGGCTACCGCTACGCGGACTGGCTCCTCACCGTTCCATTGCTTGTCGCTGAACTCGTCGTGGTGTCAGGCCTGAGCAAAGAAGCCGCCAAGAAGGTCACCCCACGTCTCGTGGCAGCAGCCCTCTTGATGATCGCCACCGGTTACCCGGGCGAGACTGCAGCCGATGGCAGCAGCACCCGCACGGTGTGGGGCATCATCTCGAGCCTCTTCATGCTCTACGTGTTGTACGAATTGTTCGCTGGCGAAGTGGGCAAAGCCCTCAAGTCGCAGAGCGGCGAAGTCGGCAGCAAGCTGAACAACGTTCGCTACCTCCTCCTTTTCACTTGGGGTGTCTACCCCATCGCCTACATCTTGGGTGATGAAAAGAGCTGGTTGGCTGACACGCTCGGCTTGAGCGGCAGCGATGCATCAACCGCAATCCAAGTCGGCTACACCATTGCCGACGTATTGGCCAAGCCTGGTTACGGCTTGATCATCTTGGGTATCGCGATTGCTCGCTCCAACGCAGAGGGTTACCGAGCCGCCTAAGGCTCACGCAATCTGCCACCCTTCGGGGTGGTTGAAAGGCCCCGGTCGAAAGACCGGGGCCTTTCTTATTGTTCTCCTGCGCCACGCTCGCTCAGCCGTGCGCGCAACCATTGGGTGGCCTCATCCACACCCATAGCTCCAGCGGCAACCTCGAGCATGAACGTCACGGCATCGTCATCCGTCGATGTGAGTGTGTAGTTGTTCAACTCACAAAACATTCG